>DATKBR010000066.1:0-32606 GCA_035513775.1 Candidatus Limnocylindria bacterium | reverse complement strand
CCCACCGCCGGTCGGACCCTTCGGGGGCGTGGCGTCCGTCCCGCCGAACCGTGCGCCCATGGAGGTCCCGATCAGTGCCGGCACGTCGATGCCGGTGAGGCCCTTCACCGTGGCGCTCGCCTCGGTGACCGTGCGGGTGGTGTTCTTGACAAGCTCGGAGGCGCCGTCGTTCGAGAGCACGGTGAGCGAATCGATGCGTCCCATCGGCTCCGCCGCCGCACGGACGATCTCCGGCAGCATCGACAGCACCGTCTGGATGACCGCGGCCTCGTTGAACTGGCGGTACGCCTCCGCGCGGAGGGCGAGCGCCTTGGCCTCCGCCTCGCCCTTGGACAGGACGACACCGGCCTCCGCGTTGCCCTCGAGCGTGGTCTGCTTCGCCGTCGCCTCCGCGTTGACCTCGGTGACGCGCGCGGTCGCCTCGCCCTTCATGACCTGGATCGCCGCGTCTGCCTGGCCTGCGAGACGCACGCGCTCCGCGTCCGCCTGGGCGCCGGCAATGCGCGACAGCTTGTCGCCCTCGGCTCGCTTGACCTGGGCGTCCGCATCCGCCTCCGCCGGGCGGATCGTCGAGGCGATCAGCTCCTTCTGCGTACGGTCGGCCTCGAGCTGGGCGAGCTCGGTCTGCTTGCGCACGACCTGCTGCGTCGCCTCGGCCTCGGCGAGAGGCCCGGACTGGGCAGCCTTCGCGTTGGCGGCTGCGGTGAGCGACTCGATCTCCGCCTGGCGGAGCGAGACGTCGCGGGACGCGTTCAGCTTGATCTGCTGTGCCTCGGCCTCGCGGACGGCGGCCTCCTGGTCGGCGAGGGCCTTGGCCATGCGCGCGTCGCGCTCCCGGCGGGCCGTCTCCTGCTGGCCGATGAGGTCCATGTAGCCGACCTCGTCGCGGATCGCCTGGATCGTGAAGTTGTCGATTGCCAGGCCGGAGGTTGCGAGGTCGCTGCGGGCGGCGCCCTGGACCTCCTGCTGGAACTTCGCCCGGTCGTAGTTGAGCTCCTCGACGGTGAGGGTGCCGACGATCGAGCGGAGCGAGCCCTCGAGGACGTTCTTGACGATCGAATCGATCTGGTCCTCGCGATCGAGGAAGCGCTCGGCGGCAGCCCGGATGGACTCCTCGTCGCTGCCGATCTTGACCGTGGCCACGCCCTGGACGGCGACCTTGATGCCCTGCTTCGTGACCGCGTCCGACAGCTGGACGTTGATCTGGCGGGCGCTGAGATGCAGCCGGCCGACCTTGTTGATCAGCGGCAGGACGATCACGCCCTGGCCGCGCACCACCTTGAGCCCGACGGCGCCCTCCGGTCCGCGCTCGCGTCGGCCGCTGACGATCAGAGCCTCGTTCGCGCCGGCGACCTTGTAGCGGCTGCCCATGTAGGCAACGACCAGCACCAGGACGACGATGATCAGGAGGATCGGGATCACGCCGCTCCCGAAATCGAAGATGTCAGGCACCGGTGGTGTCTCCCTTCGTGGATTCCGTGTCCGTGGCGGTGGTCGTCCCAATGGGGCCGGCGACGATCGGCTGCGGGGTCATGCGTTCGACGACCAGGCCCATACCCGCGGTCCCCGTGACCTTGACGGCCGCGCCGGCTGGGATCTCCTCGGCGGCGGTGGCAGAGAGTTCGTGGTTCTGGCCGTCGGCGCGGACGTACACCGTGCCGAGTCGCCCGGCCGGGATCGTCACGCTGACGGAGCCGGTCCGACCGACGAGGTCGCCGATCGAGAACGGGCCCTCCCCCTCGGCCCGCCGGAGTGCACGGAACAGGAGGTAGGCGACGGCGAACCCTACGAGACCGAAGCCGACGCCGACCATCGCGGCGGGCGCGCCGTGGAGGTCGAGGACCTGCGTCGCGAAGATGCCACCGACACCGAACATCGCCACGAAGGCGAGGAGCGGCGGCATGAGCGACACGCCACCGATCGAAAAGTCGATGTGCAGGGATTCGAGGATGCCGCCCAGGATGTCGTCGAGGAGGACGGTGATCAGCAGCAGGCCCCCGCCGACAAGCGCGGCGAGGACGAAGATGAGGTCCTCGATCGGAACGGTGATCGTCGGCAACGTGCTCCCTCCGCCCAGACCCCGCGGGTTCCCGCCTCCTCCTGACGCGCAGTTGGACCGTCGGTTACGGGCTGCGCGGGCGGACCGCGAGCATACGACGCGGGGGGTCGGCTGCGAAGAGCGGCGCGACGATTCGGGCTAGCGGTCCTCGCCGAAGAGCACGTCGAGCCAGGCGTCGAGGGGGGTCATGGCTGCCTGCTCCGCTCCGAGCCGCACCGACGCGGAGCCCGGCGCGTCGGGGGCAAGCGGCGGAGCGCCTTCGGCAAGCGCGAACGGAATCTCGCGCTTCCCGCCGAGCCCGTACGCGCGACCTTCGAGGCGGATGAAGCGCAGGTCCTGCACCTGGCCGAGATCGCGCTCGAGGCGTTCGACATCGCCGCGAAGGGCCGCGTTCGCGGCGCGCAGCTCATCGGCCCGGGCCGAGGCAGCCGTGGCTTCGCCCACCTGCTGGGCGAAGGTCAGGCCGAGGACGCCGGCGAGGAGGATGCCGGCCGCGGTGATCACCCGACGGCGCGACAGGCTCGGCATCGGCAGGCTGGCTGGGTCGAGGGACGGGCCGCCCTTCGGGCCTTCGGTCGCCGGCTTGGGGGTGACAGGGCGCGGGATGGCCAGGGCCGCTCGCCCGGCCTTCACGCCCGGCGAGGCCGCGCCGTCGGCGTCGGAGTGGCTCGCATCCGGGGTCGTCGCCGGCCTGGACGCGGCGCGCAGGAACGCCGGGATCGCGGACAGGTCCTGCGCTCGCGCGGGCTGTTCTGGCCGTGGATCGGGGGCGGGCATCGCCGGCCGAGGGTAGCTACGCGGTCACGAGCGTGTCAACTAGGTGACCGGGGCGATTCGCGTTCGAGCTGTGACAGCCGAGATGGCACATCACCCCTCGACACTGTGAGTACGCTCCCGGCAATCGAACATGCGTTCTATCGGAGGCTCGCCGTGCGCACCTATGCCCCCGCCGGCACGGAGGCCGTGCTGGATCGGCTGCTCGAGGAGCCGTCGCTGGCTGCGGCAGTGAAGCATCACGCCCGCCTGACCGAGCGCGAGGCCATCACGGCGCCGTTCCCGCCGTGGCTGGACCCGCGCATCGTGCGCGGCCTGGAGGATCGCGGGATCACTTCGCTGTACAGCCACCAGGCAGAGGCGGTGGAGGCGGTCCACGCCGGTGAGGATGTCGTCGTCGTCACGCCCACGGCGTCGGGCAAGTCGCTGTGCTACACGCTGCCCGTGCTCCAGGCCCTCGCCGACGACCCGTCGGCGCGGGCGCTGTTCCTGTTCCCGACGAAGGCGCTGGGCCAGGACCAGGTCGCTGAGTTCGCCGGCCTGGCGAAGGCCAGCTCCCTTGCGGTTGCCGCGGCCACGTACGACGGCGACACCCCGGCGCCCATCCGGTCGGCCATCCGCACCGCCGGGCAGGTCGTGGTGACCAACCCGGACATGCTCCACTCGGCGATCCTGCCGCATCACACCAAGTGGTTCCAGCTCTTCGAGCAGGTCCGCGTGATCGTCATCGACGAGCTGCACACGTACCGCGGCGTCTTCGGCAGCCACGTCGCCAACGTCCTGCGCCGCCTGCTGCGGCTGTGCCGCCACTACGGCTCCAACCCCATCATCGTGTGCTCGTCGGCCACGATCGGGAACCCGGCCGAGCTGGCTGCCCAGCTGACGGGCCGGGCACCGCGCCTGATCGATCGCAACGGTGCGCCTGCCGGCGCGAAGCACATCCTCCTCGTCGATCCACCGCTGCTGGACGCGGCGACGGGCGCCCGCGGCTCGGCCCTGACGCACGCCCAGCGGTGGGCGCTGCCGTTCCTGCGCGCCGGGCGCCAGACGATCGTGTTTGGGCGAGCTCGCGTCGCCGTCGAGATCATCCTGACCGGGCTGCGGGAGGCACTGCGCGAGCATCTAGGCCCGCGCTCCCGGATCCGCGGCTATCGCGGCGGGTACCTGCCAACCGAGCGCCGCGCTATCGAGCGCGGGCTGCGCGACGGCGAGATCCTCGGCGTCGTCTCCACCAACGCGCTGGAGCTCGGGGTCGACATCGGGGCCCTCGACGTGTCGATCCTGGCGGGCTACCCCGGCTCGGTCGCGGGCACCTGGCAGCAGCTGGGCCGGGCCGGCCGGCGGCAGGACGTGAGCGTCGGCATCCTCATCGGGTCCGGCTCGCCAGTCGACCAGTACGTCATCAATCACCCGGAGTTCCTGCTGGAGGGGACGCCGGAAGAGGCCCGGATCGACCCGGACAACCTGCACGTCCTCCTCGCCCACCTCCGCTGCGCGACCTTCGAGCGGCCGTTCGAGCCGGGCGAGGTGTTCGGGCCGGGGCCGGTCGACGACCTGCTCGCGTTCATCGGCGAGGAGGGCCACGTCCGCCAGTCGAGCGACGGTCGCTGGTACTGGAGCTCCGAGAACTTCCCGGCCTCGGAGGTCAGCCTGCGGACCGCGGCCCCGGAGAACGTCGTGATCATCGACACCACTCCGGACCGGCCGCGGGTCATCGGCGAGACGGACCTCTTCTCGGCGCAGGTCCTCGTCCACACGCAGGCGATCTACCTGCACGACAGCGTCCAGTACCACGTCGACAAGCTGGACTGGGGCGAGCGCAAGGCCTACGTCCGGAAGGTCGACGTCGACTACTACACGTACGCCAACCGGGCGGTCACACTCAAGCCGCTGGACGTCTTCGCGAGCGAGCCCGCGCCCGGCGGCAGGCGCGTCCACGGCGAGGTCATGGTCGCAAGCCTCGTGACCCTGTTCAAGAAGCTCAAGTTCGGCACGGACGAGAATGTCGGCTGGGGCCCCATCGACCTCCCGGAGTTGGAACTCCAGACAACCGCCTATTGGCTCACGGCCGAAGTGGATCACGGGCCCGTGATCCGCGCCGATCGCGGCGTTGCCGGCTCCGCGGGCTCGGCTCACGCACCTGAACGTGCGCTCGCCGAGCCTGCTCGCCAGCGCCTTGCCCTCGGCACGGCTGACGGTCCCGGTGGATCCGCAGCGACTTGGCGGAAGGATGACCTGGACGTTGCGCTCCTCGGCGCCGGTCGCTCGATCCAGGCGGTCGCTGCCGTCCTGTTGATGGTCGATCCGCGGGACCTGGGCCTGGTGACCCAGATGCGCTCGCCCCACTCCGAGGCGCCGACGATCTACCTGTACGAGTCGGTGCCGGGCGGGATCGGCCTGTCCGAGCGCCTGTTCAAGCGCCACGACGAGCTCGTGACCGGGGCGCGGGCGCTCATCGAGGCGTGCGGCTGCGAGAGCGGCTGCCCGTCGTGCACCGGCCCACGCCTCGACCCGACGGTCGACGGCAAGGCGCTCGCGCTCCGGCTGCTGGCGCAGCTCGTCCCAGCCCGCGGCCCCGCCGTGACGCATGTCGCGCGGGAGCAGGTCCCAGCGTGACCGTCATCGGGCTGGAGCGCAGGTTCGCGAACTTCCAGCGCGGCCGGCCCGAGATCCGCCCGGCTGGCGTGCCGGCGAGACGTGGCACGACCGTCGGCGCGGAGCGACTTGCGGTGGCGGTTGGCGGAGAGCTGGTGCGGACGCCACGCGGGTCGTTCGTGGTCGTCGAGTCGCCACCGACGATCCTGCCCGTGGATCGGGAGCGGCTCGCGGCGCTGCCGGGCCAGCCACCGGCCGATGCTCCCCTGCTCTGCCTCGATACCGAGACCACCGGGCTCGCGACGGCGGCGGGCACGCTTGCATTCCTCGTCGGGCTTGGCTGGTGGGAAGGCAGCCTGTTCCGCCAAATCCAGCTCCTGCTCCCGGATCACGCGGACGAGCCAGCGCTGCTCGCAGAGCTGGCCTCGAGGATCCCGAGGGACAGTTGGCTCGTGAGCTACAACGGACGCGGCTTCGACTGGCCGCTGCTCGTGGCGCGTTTCCGGATGGCGGGCGCGGATCCGCCCCGCCACGAGGGTCACCTGGACCTACTGCCCCTGGTTCGCCGCGTGTTCCGCCACCGGATGTCGGACGCGCGCCTTGCTTCGGTGGAATCGGAGCTGCTCGGCGTGCGCCGCCACGGCGACGTCCCCGGCTGGGAGATCCCGGGCCGGTTCCTTGACTTCCTGCGCTTCGGCGAGCCGGGCCCGCTGGTGGACGTCGTGCGGCACAACGACGAAGACGTGCGCTCGCTCGCGCGGTTGCTGGTGCATGTCGACCGCGGCTACGCCGACGGCGAGCGCTGGCATGAGGCCCCGCCGGGAGACCTCGCCGGGCTCTCGCGCGCCTTCGCCGGTGCCGGCCGCCACGAGGACGCCTTGCGCTGCATCGAGGTGGCGCTGTCGGCCGCGACGTCGTCGTCGCCGCCGTCGGCTCGTGACGACTACCCGGAACCCGCCTCCGAGCGCGTCCGGCTCGCGGCCCGCGAATCACGGTCCGACGACGACGCCTGGTGGTCGCCGCGACGGCCACCGGACTTCGGCGGTCGGCCGGGTCGGTATGCCACGGTCGCGGCGTGGGACGCGGCCGAGTCGAGCCGGCGTGAAGCGCCCTGGACGGAGACCAGGATGCTCGCCGAGCGGGCGCGGCTGCTCCGTCGGCTCGGCCGCTTTGCCGACGCGGAGGCAGCGTGGGTCGGGCTCGCGGCGGGCCGCGGCACAATCGGGGCGCTGGCGTGGGTCGAGGTGGCGAAGATCAGGGAGCACCGGCTGGGCGACCTCGCGGGCGCGCTCGAGGCGGCGACTGCCGCGCTCCGGCTTACGGAGCGTCAGGCCTGGCTGGGCCGGCCGCTGGTCCGGCTCGAGTCGGCACTCGGGCGGCGGCTGGCAAGGCTGGGCGCGAGGGTCATGCGGTCACGGACGGCCGCGAGATCCGGCACGCCGGCGAGCCCGGGGCCCTCCACCGCGAGCGAGCCGGCAGCCGACGCGAAGATCACGGGATCGTACGGTTCGGCGATGGAGGGGCGGATCGTGGCGGCGAGCCACGCCGCGAGGAAGACGTCTCCGGCACCGGTCTGGTCGACGACGCGGCTCGATGGAATCGCCGGGTAGCGGCGGGCCACGATCCGCCCATCCGGCTCGTCGCGGCCCAGGACGATCCCGCCCATCGTTCCCTCGGTCCAGCCGAGCCGGGCCGCGGGGTTCAGCAACGGGACGAGGTTCTCGGGGCGGGTACCGGGCACCACGTCCTCGCGACTGACCACGACCAGGCGCGCCGAACGAACCAGCACCGATGAGACGGGGGTCGCCGGTCGGACGAGGTCGCCGGCCGCCAGGTGCCGGAGGAGGCCCTGCCAGCCCAGCCCCACCGCGGGGCCTGCCACGCCGGCCGCGAGTGCTGCCCAGTCGTCGCCGAGCTCGGCGGCGACCGGCGTGAAGAGCACGCCGTCGAAGCCCGATGTCCAGCGCCGGGGCAGCGCCGTCAGTGGCACCCGGTCGGCGGTCGAGTGCAGCACGTGTCGAATGTTGTCGAACACGGGGCCCGACGCGAGGTCGTTGGTAGCCACGCTGACGCCGGCCGATCGGAGGAGATCCAGCTCGTGCGCGCCTGCGGCCTCGCGATCGGCGCCCACGACCGCCCGCGCCTCGAACCCGAAACGGGCGAGCGCCAGCGACGCATAGCAGACGGCGCCGCCGAGCCGCCAGCCGCGCGGGTCGTCGCTGACGAGGTCACGCGATGCCGCGCCGGCCACGATCACGACGGGTCGATCGAGGTTCATGGCGTATCCTGCTGGGCCATTCCCAACGAAATCGAGGCCATTGGTTGTACTTCTACGAGCTGCACGAAGGTGACGACGAGATCTTCATGGACCTGCTGCTGGTCCACGAGGAGCAATTCGAGCCGGAGGACTTCTTCGAGCTCGTCCAGGCGGTGCGTGGGACGGTCCAGGACACCCACGAGGAAGATACCCTGATCGAGGCCGTCGCCCTCGAGCTGGAGCGCGAGCACGGCTTCACCTTCGTCTCCGACGCACGCCTCGAGGCGTCGGTGCACGTCTCGACGGTCGAGGAGGAGAATCGGCTCATCGCGATCGATGACGAGATGGTCGAGTCGGCCGAGTACCGCTCCATGCTGGCCGACTTCGATCCCGACCTTGACCGGACCGACAACTAGCCGGCGATCGCGGAGCGCGGCGGATCGCGGGGAGCCGGATCAGGCGCCGGAGGCGTGCGCTTTCGCGACGTCACCGATGATCTCAGCGAGCTCGGTTGGCCTTGACCACATGGGCCAGTGGCTGGTCGGCAGGTCAACCCAGGTGATGTTGCGCAGGTCGCGGAGCCCGAGGACGAATTCGTACCCCTTCTCCATCGCATCCTTGTACTCGTCCGACGTGTACCCGGTGCAGATGACGGTGCTCGGAATGTCGCGCCGCGCATCGTTGGTCAGCTCGATCCCCTCGCGCAGCACCCCGCCCGGCTCGGGCACGGCGCGCGCCCGGAACGTCGCGAGCTGCTCTTCCGAGAGCCCGTCGAGGTTCTCGTTCTGCGCAAGCTCTTCCGCCGACGGCAGCGGCTTCTCGGCACCATCGAACTCGGCATCCATCGCCCCGGCGCCGGCCCCCGTGTCGACGTAGACCATGGCCGCGATCAGCTCGGGCACGCGGTCGCTCGCGGCGTATCCGGAGAAGCCGGTGCCGCTATGGACGGCGAGCACGACGCGCTCCCCGGCGGCCCTCACCGCGTCGCAGATCGCGTCGACGTGGTCGGATGCGGTGATCGCGGATCGATCGGTGTCGATGGAGTCCAGACCGGGCAGCGTGAGCGCCGTGACGGCGTGGCCGTCGTCGCGCAGCGCGGCCGCGACCTCGTCCCACGCCCACGCGCCGAGCCAGAAACCGGGAACCAGGATGATCGGTGAGGTCTTCATCGGCTGAACAGGATCTCGATCACGTCGCCGTCCGCGACGCGATAGGTGTTGCCCTCGGAGCGGAGGCGCCCCGCCTTGCGTGCCTCGGCCGTGGAGCCCAGCTGGACGAGGTCGTCGTAGCCGACCGTCTCGGCGCGGATGAAGCCCTTCGCGAGGTCGGTGTGGATGGCGCCCGCGGCCTCGACGGCGGTGGAGCCCGACGGGATCGGCCAGGCGCGGACCTCGTCCGGGCCTGCCGTGAGGAACGAGATCAGCCCGAGGAGCTGGTAGGAGAGGCGGATCACGCGCTCGAGCCCCGACTCGGCGATGCCCAGCTCCTCCATGAACGTGGCCGCGTCATCTGCCTCGAGCTCGCCGAGCTCCATCTCGATGCGCGCCGAGAGGTGGTCGACCATCGCATGCTCGTGCCGGTAGTCGCCGGCGATGCGCGCGGTGAGCTCCCCAGCCGTGCCGAGGTCGCGCTCGCCGACGTTCAGCAACACCAGCACCGGCTTCTCGGTCAGGAAGCGAAAGCCGCGCACGGCCTTGGCCTCGTCGTCGGCCATGCCGGCGTCGCGGATCGGCCGTCCCGCTTCGAGGCACGTCTTCAGTCGTCGGAGGACGACCTCCTCCCGCTCGTTCGACTCACGCTCGGCCGGCGTGCCGTGGCGGCCGCTCGTCCCGAGGCGATCCAGCCGCCGGTCGACCATCGCGAGGTCCGCCAGGATGAACTCGAGATCCAGCTGTTCGATGTCCCGGGCGGGGTCCACCGAACCGGACGGGTGCGGCAGCGATGGGTCGTCGAACGCCCGCACCGCGTGGAGCAGCGCGTCGGACTCGCGCAGCCGTGCCAGGTGCTCGGCGGGTAGCTCCTCGGTCCCGACGTGACCCTCGCTGGAGGCTGGTGGCGCGGGCAGGTCCACGTAGGTCACGTCGGCGTGGACGACCTTCTTCGGCTTGAAGATCTCGGCGAGCCGGCCCAGCCGGGCGTCGGGCACCTTGACCACCCCGACGTTGAGCGTCAGCGCGCCGTAGCCCCCGGTCTCGGCGTGGCCTCGCGTAAGCGTGTTGAAGACGGTGGTCTTGCCGCTGCCGGCAAGCCCGACGATGGCGATCTGCACCGCGGGTTAGTAGCCAGCCGTGGGATCGACCACGTTGCGCAAGGGCTCGCCGCGGCTGAAGCGGACGAGGTTGTCGCAGAACAGGTCAACGCTGCGGTCGAGGACGCGCGCGGACGACCAGGCGGTGTGCGGCGTCAGGATCACGTTCGACAGCTCCCAGTAGGGCGAGCTCTGCGGCAATGGCTCGTCGCGGAAGGCATCGAGCGCCGCGCCGCCGATGCGATTCTCGCGCAGTGCCCGGATGAGCGCCGTGTCGTCGATGAGCCGGCCGCGCGCTACGTTGATCAGCCAGGCGTCGCGCTTCATCGCCGCGACCGCGGCCTCGTCGATCATGCCGTCCGTCTCCGAGGTCAGCGGCGCGGCGAGGACGACGATGTCGGACTCGGCGAGCAGCTCGTGCAGGCCATCCGGCCCGACGAGCCGGTCCAGGCGAGGCTCGAACGGGAATACGTCGCCCTCGTCCGTGCCCGAGGCGCCCGACGCGCCGGACGCCTCCGCGGCATCCGGCCGGCGCCGCATCGCGATGACCCGCGCCCCGAACGCGGAAGCGAGACTCGCCACGGAGCGCCCGAGCGAGCCATAGCCCACGATCCCGATCGTCAGCTCGCGGAGCTCACGCCCCTCCAGCGGCTGCCACGTCCGCTCGCGCTGGAGCTCCAGCAGCTGGGGCAGGTGCCGGCTGACCGCGAGGATCATGAGCAGTACGTGCTCCGCGATGGGCCGCGAGAAGACGCCGCGGGCATTCGTGACCAGGACGTCGCGGGCCAGCGCCGCGGGTGTCAGCGCGCGCTCGACGCCGGACGTGGCCGAGTGGACCCAGGTCAGGTGCGGCGCGCGAACCAGCAGCCGATCGAACGCCTCGGCCACGAGCCAGCCGCGCAGCAGGACCTCCACGTCGTCGACGGGCCCGTCGGCCAGGCCCTCGACCGACAGGTTGACGATGCGCGAGCCGGGTGCGACGGCCTGGATCCGCTCGAGGTCCTGGGCGCGAATTCGAGCAGAGAGGATCGGGCTGACCGCGATCGCTAGCGGGACGCCGTTCGGTCCGCGGCCGGGCCCTGCGGTCGTTCTCACAGCACGCGCGCGATCCAGCGATCCGGCTCGGCGATCTCCTCCGACGTCGGCAGCGACTCGGGGCCGTCCCAGATCCGGGCAAGGGCGGGCCTTCCGCGCGCCTCGGCGATCGCGCGGACGAAGCGCTCGCCCTTCGCGTACTGCTCCAGCTTGAGGTCCATCCCGGTGAGGCGGAGGACCGCCCGCTCGAAGCCGCTCCGGCGCTGTCGACGCTCGTGGAAGCGCGCCGAGATCGTCTCGACCCCGTCGATCAGGCCTCGCCCGACCTCGTCCATGATGTAGTCGCTGAAGCCCTCCAGCAGGCTCATCACCGCCTGCGTCTCGCGGAACAGTCGCTTCTGCTCCTCGCCCATGAGCGTCTCCATCCAGTGCTCGTCACCGGAGTCGCCCCGGAGCGCGCGGCCGATCGCGCGGAGCGTGTCGCGACCGAGCGTGGACGCGCTGCCGCTGAACAGGCTCAGCTGGCGCTCGAGGCGCTCGGCGAGGTACGGCCGGAGCCATGGATGTGCCTCGAACTCGAAGGCGTGGGTCGTCTCGTGCAGCGCGATCCACATCCGGAACGGCGCGACCGGGACGCCCAGGGCGTGGGCCGTGCCGCGCACGTTCTCCTCGACGAAGAGGAGCCGCCCGTCCTCCGCCTCCGCGGACAGCATCGCAAGGTCGTATTGGCCCAGGACGCGCGTGCCCATGAACCCGAGCAGATAGCCCAGCTGCTGGCTGGAGACCCACCGATTCGCCAGCGCCATCGTGGCGCGGGTCAGGCCGCCGCCCTCGGGCACCACCTGGTCCAGCAGGTCCTGCTCCATGCGCGAGATCAGGGACCGGAACGTGCCAACGTTGGCCCGGATCCAACCGGCGCGGTCGACGACCGATGCCCGCTCCACGACGCCCGGCAGCGACGTCCCAAGCGCCTCGCCGAGGCGGGGCACGACGACGGCCATCGCCTGCAGATATGCGCCCTCCGCCGCCTTGAGCTCGAGGGCTGACAGGCCGCCGGGCGCCTTTTCGGCGCGGCCGATAGCGATGCGCTCCACGGCGCCCCAGTCCACGAGCCCCTGGCGCGCGGCGCGCTCGGCGCGCCGGCCGAGCACGGTCGCGGCGGCCCCGATCGCCGAGCCGAGGATGAACCCTGCCTGCCACCGGCGGTCGGCGCGCCAGCCACGAGAGCGCCAGCCGGCCCGCAGGGAGCGACGATTCTCGCTTCGTGGCTCGGTCATGCGACGGCGCCCAGCTCGATGGCCGCGACATCCGGAAACGCCTCGCCGAACATCCGCTCCGCGATCGAGCGAAACGTGTCGACGTCGCCGGTCGTGAGCTGCGCGTGGATGGCCGCTCCGGCCGGCGCCTCCAGCCCGTTGATCGAGAGCAGCTCGGCCAGCGCCGAGGCCGTCGCCGCGGCGGAATCGACGATGGCGATCCCCTCCCCCGCCACCGTCCCGATCGCGGCCCGCAGGAGCGGGTAGTGGGTACAGCCGAGTAGCAGCGTGTCGATGCGCGCCGAGGCCGGCAGCGGGAACACGAACTCACCGCTCGAGTCGCGCTCGCCGAGCAGCGGCGCCAGCGCATCGCGGACACTCGCCTCCACCTCGGCGCCGCTCAGCAGGCCCGCCTCGACCATCGGCACGAATGTCGGCGTGGCGTGCTCGTAAACCTCGACCGCCGGGTTCTCGTCCTTGATCGCGGCGAAGTAGGCGTGGGAGCGAATGGTCGCCGGCGTCCCGATGACACCCACTCGCCGGTTGCGGGTGGCCAGCGAAGCGGATGTCGCGCCCGGGCGGATCACGCCCAGGATCGGCAGGTCGTAGCGGCGGCGCAGGTCCCCGAGCGCGATCGCCGTGGAGGTGTTGCACGCGACGACCACCGCCTTGACGTCGCGCGCCACGAGGGCGTCGATCGATTCGGTCGAGAAAGTCCTGACCTCCTCGTCCGGCCGGGTGCCGTACGGGGCGCGCGCGTTGTCGCCGAAGTAGATCGTGGATTCGTCGGGCGTTCGGCGCAGGATCTCGCGCAGGACGGTCAGCCCGCCGACGCCGGAATCGAAGACCCCGATGGGTCGCGGATCGGTCACGCGAGCCGATGCTGCTCCAGCCGCTTCCTCTCCGATGGTGCGGCCGCCTACCGTGCGCCGGCCAGCGCCGGCGTGCCGGCGGCGCGCGTGCCGGGCGTTCCGCCGAAGAGCCGCTGTGCGACCTCGACCAGGTCGCGGCTCACGCCCGCGCCCGGCTCTGAGGTCACGAATGGGGCGCCCTGGTTGCTGGCGGGTCCAACGATCGGGCCATCGGAGCGGATCTTGAATTCCGGCTCGCGACCGAGGGCGGCGCGCAGGTCGTCGGGATCGATACCGGCGTTCGAGTCCGCGCGATTCACGAGGTACTTCACCTTGCTGGCCGGGTAGCCGATCTTCTGGAAGGTCTCGGCCATCGCGATGGTGTTCCGGATCGTTGTCGCGTCATAGGTCACGATCTCCAGGATCGTGTCGGCCTGGTCGAGCAGGGCGAGCGTCAGCTCGTCGAGCCCGACCCCCGTGTCCACGATGACCAGGTCGTACAGCCGGCGCATCAGCGAAAGCGTCTTCTCCACGTCGCGGATCAGGACCATCTCGGCCATCTCGATCCGCGGCGGGGCGAGCAGGATGTCGACGTCCGCGGGGCCGCGCCAGAGCACGTCGCCCAGGTCTGTCTCGGAGATGCGGTCCGTCGGGAGGTCGAGCATCGAGGGCGCGTCGCGGGGCGCGCGAAGGAGGCCCCGCAGGTCGCCGAACTGGATGGCACCGTCGACGAGCGCGGTCCGGAAGCCGAGGCCGGACGCGGCGACGGCGAGGTTGAACGCGATCGTCGACTTGCCGACGCCGCCCTTCGGTGCGAACACGACCACGAGCCGGCTGGGCCCCCTCTCGGTCGAGGCCGCCGCAATGCGGTGGACGCCGGCGATCCGGGTGATGAGGTCGTAGCCGTTGAACGGCATCGACAGGACCTCGTCGATGCCCTTGTCGGGATCGACGGTGACCGGGTTCTGGGGGACGGTGAGGACGATGACCGGCACGCCGATCTTCGCGTCGTGGAGCTGCTTGACCAGCTGCATGCCCCGCAGGCGACCCTGGAGCAGCGCATCGACCACGACCACGTCGGGCCGGTGCTCCGTGATCCGTGCCGACACCATCGTCCCGTCGGAGACGATGTCGACGAGCCGCACCTGACTCTGGGCGTTCAGCAGCCCTCGGACGTACTGCGCGACCTGAGGCACGTCCTCGACGAGAAGCAGGCGAATCTGATCGGACGATGCCATCGCCGGAACGGTACCACGGGTCCCTCGCCGGTCCGGACCCGCTCAGGCGGAGGGGGGTTTGCGAGCCAGAAGTACCGCCCGATCGCTGCCCGGGGCGAGTGGGCCGAGCTCATGGTCGCCCGCGACCTGCTCGATCTGGAGCCCCGCGTCGGCGGCGTAACCGAGGAGCTCGTCGACCGTGACCAGGCGCAGCACGTCCGCACGAGTCCAGCGGATCGGCGCCGTGCCGGGCGCGCCCTCCTCGAAGACCGTGGTCAGCGTGACGATCCTGCTCGTCGGATCGAACCAGGCCGCGCTGGACTTGGTGACCTCCAGGCCGCTATCGGGGTCCGTGCGTAGCCAATCCAGCGAGAGGCGGCCGTCGAAGGCCGTCAGGTCGGTGGGGACGGGCAGCCACACGTCGACGACGGCAACGCCGCCGGGGGCGAGCAGCCGGGCCATGGTGTCCACGACGGCACGCTGGCGGTCCGCAGACGTCGGGATCAGGATCGAGTTGAGCCCCAGGATTGCGAGCCGGTACGGGCCGCCGGCGACGACGCCGGCGTTCGCCGCCGCCTCCGCCATGTCCGCCTCGACGAGCTCCACCCGCTCCGCGACCTCCGGCCCGGCTGCGGCGAGGCGGGTGCGCGCCCGGGCCATCATCGCCGGCTCGATGTCGACGCCGACGACGCAGTGGCCGGCTTCGGCGAGCGGTACCGCGATCCGGCCGGAGCCGGCTGCGAGCTCCAGGATCGGCCCCCCGGTCCGCTTCGCGAGCGCCAGGTACAGTTCGACGTCGCCGGGATCGGCGCTCAGGTCGAGGTCGTACAGCCTCGCGATGGCGTCGGCGGCGCGCTCGCCCAATCGAGCAGGCTCAGGACCGGGTCGCGCCGGCGCGCGCGACCGTGCGCGGGCCTTCGAACCGGACGTTCGCGCCGGCCCGCCGCTTCACGGCGAGGGCCGAGATGGCCTCGAGGGCGCAACGGTTCGCGATCATCGCGGTCGATTCGGCCCAGTCGTACGGCGGCGAGACCTCGACGATGTCCATGCCCGCCAGCTCCACCTTGCCAACGATCCGGCGCACGGCCCGCAGCAGCTCGCGCGGGAGCATCCCGCCGGGCTCCGGCGTGCCGGTGCCGGGGGCGGACCCGGGATCGACGACATCGATGTCGACCGACAGGTAGATCGCGTCGGGCCCGTCGAGGGCCTCGGCGATGGCGTCGTCGACGACTGCCTCCGCGCCGCGCTCCTCGATCTCGGTCATCAGGTGCCAGCTCAGCCCCTGCTCGCGCATCCACTCGAGCACGGGCACCGGCGGCCAATAGCCGCGCAAGCCGACCTGCACGAAGTTGCGGCCCAGCACGGCGCCCGATTCGATGAGCCGTCGCATCGGCGATCCGTGGCTGGCGAGCTGCCCGAACGAATCCGGGGCGGTGTCGGCGTGGGCGTCGAAGTGGACGATGCCGATGCTGCCCGGCCGGCGCACCTCCGCGATCGCGCTGGCGCTCGGCCAGGTGATCGAGTGGTCGCCGCCGAACACGATCGGGATGGCGCCCGTCGCTGCCACCTCGTGGACCTTGCGATAGATCATCGCGTGGCCGCGCTCCCAGTACGCCGGGGCGATGTTGGCGTCACCGGCATCGACCACGGTGAGCTCGTCGAACGGGCGCACGTCGAGCTGCAGTGAGTTGAGGCCGCCGGTCGTGTACTGGGCCTCGCGGATCGCGCGAGGGCCGAATCGCGCTCCCGGGCGGTGGGTGACCATGTCGTCGAACGGTGCGCCGACGATCGCCACGTCGACGGAACGCGCCGTGAGCTCCGCCGGGTCCGTGATCCAGGGCAGGTTCGAGAAGGTGCTCGGCCCGACGTAGGTGGGCAGGTCGAAGTCGCCGTAGACCTCGAACTCCCGGTCCCAGCCCCAGCGGGACGCGAATTCTCCGGCCTCGCCGTGCACGTGACGACGGCGCTGCGGGGGATCAGGTGGCGGACGCTTGCTCACGTGGATCCTTCGGATCGGGCCGCGTAAGGGGCGGTGCACCGATCGCGTCCGACGCCGCCGGTTCGGATCCGCCGTCCAGCGGGGCGCCGGGGGCATCCTAGCACCCCGGGAATTCAAGCCCGGCGGGTGCTGCCTGTCGTGAGCGTGACCTCGGCAACGAGCGCAAGCGCGATGAGGAACAGCCCGATCTGGGGCTGGAAGATGCCGTTCAGGCGCATCACCACGAAGATCGCGACCAGGATGCCGACCCACGCGCCGCGCCGAATCGCCCGGGTCCAGTCGCCGCGATAGGCAATGCGCCCGTGGCGCGTGAAGGCGGCGAGCCAGAACAGCGGAGCCGTCGTTACCCCCATCGCGACGCCGAGCGCCCCGGCGCCGACGAACCCGGCCGTCGGGCTGGACAACGGGTCGACGAGCAGCGCGACTGTGGTGACGACGACCCAGGCGGCCGCGGCCACGCCGAACAGGATCAGGCTGAATCGACGGTCGCGTGGCTCCACTGCGCCGGAGTCTAGGTCGGCGCGGCGGCGGCGCGCCGGTCCCGGCCGACCGACTCGTCGAGCTCGACCAGTGCGTCCAGCTCCGACAGCTCGTCGATCTCAAGATCCGGGGCAATGGCTTCCTCGCCAGCCGCGACGCCAGCGCCGGGCTCCGAGGCGGGTAGCGGCGAGCCGGCCTGGCGGTCGCGGAGGTAGGCGCTCCGCCAGCCGGCGCGACTCGCGCCCGCGACGTCCGCCGCCCAGTCGTCGCCCACGTGCAGGATCGAGGGGCGGCCACCGGCGACGCCAAGCGCCGCCGCGGCGGCGCGGAAGAAGGCTGGGTGCGGCTTGATCGTGCCCACCCGCTCGGATACGACGACCGCTCGAAGGAATGGTCGCCAGCCATGTGCGTCGACGTAGCGATCGATGGCGACCGCGAGCGGCCAGTTGGACAGGATTGCCAGCGCGAACCCACGGCCCGAGAGACGCTCGAGCGTGGCGGTGGCGTCCTCGACGGGCGAGATCCGGTCGATGAACGCGCGGCTGTAGACATCGATCAGGGCATCGACCTCCGTGGACTCCACGCGCCGGGCGGCTGCCGCGTCGTCCCAGCGCCCGTCCGCCGGCGGCGGCACCAGGCCACGGCCGCGGGCCAGGACGCGAATGGCCCGACGTGGAATGTCGGGCTCGCGGAACTCGGGCACGTCCTCGCGGAACTGCCGCTCGCGCTCCTCCGCCCACACCGAAACGAACGCATCGCGGTCGGGTGCGATGCCCCGCGCCACCATGGCGTCGGCGGTGTCCTCGACCACGGAGCGCAAGCCCGCGTGCCCGACGCGCACCAGCGTGTTGCCAAAGTCCAGGGTGATCGCGGCGACGCGCAGCCGTGGTGCGGTCACCTCGGCCAGGTCACCGGAGCCACGCTCACGGCGCCGGTGCTCACCGGGCCGCGCTCGACGGGCAGATGTCCCGGAACGGGCAGTACGTGCAGGCGAGGACGCTCGGCTTCGGCGTGTAGTCGCGTGACCGGATGCCAGCGGCGGCGGTCGAGATCTTCGCCCGCGCCTTCTCGAGCCGCGCCGGCTCTACCTCCGCCCGCCCGACGAGGCCCGAGTCCAGGAAGTGCAGCTGCACGGCATCCGGGAGGCGGCCGGTCATGGCCTCGTAGGCCATGGCGTAGATCTGGAGCTGGAGTGAATCCCGTGCCCGCTGCTTCGCCACGGCGGGGTCCCGGACGTCGCTCGACTTGTAGTCGGTGATCGTCACCTCCTCCGGGCCGAGCAGCTCGAGCATCGGTTCGATGACGTCCGCGCGGAGCACTGACGGGACCTGGCCTGGTCCCCCTACGCCGGTCACTTCCGCCGACGCCGCGGCGACGGGCACGATGTCCACCCGGTCGAAGCGGCCGCGCACGCGATCGCCGCCGAGCGCGAACGCGAACTCCCGCTCGACCCAGGCCGGGACCACGGCGCCCGGCTGGAGCTGCGACTCGCGGAAGCGGCGCAGGGCGTCGCGCCCCGCCTCCAGCCGCGCGGTCTCGTGCTCGCGCGAGACGAAGCCCTCGTTCGACCATGCCTTGTCGAAGACAGCGAGCAGCTCCGGCTCGGACAGGGGCCGGCCGCGTGCCTGGGACCGGTGGAGCTCCTGCACCGCCTGGTGGAGCGCCGCGCCGTAGACCATTGAGTGATGAGGTGTCGTCGGCACTCGGACGACCTGCGCGTACTTGTACCGACGCGGGCAGGTCAGGTAGTCGTCGATGGCCGAGTGGCTCAGCATCAGCGGCCCCTCGACTGGCAGCCGCTCCGCCTCCGGCGCGGCGGCGCGCGGCTCTGCGGCGGTGATGCGCTCGAGCGGCCCCGAGGCGTGCAGCGACGACGGGAACGCGTTGCCGCCGAAGCCTGCCGTCGGGAGGTCCAGCGCCTCGATGACGAACGGCGAGATACGCCGAGCTCGCCCGGAGGCGGATTCGGTGGCGTGACTCAGGATGAGCTCGTCCCGGGCCCTGGTCATGGCCACGTAGAACAGGCGGCGCTCCTCCTGCAGGTGCCCGTCGCCCTCGGGCAGCACCTCGTCCACGAGCTCGACGGGCAGACCCAGCGGCTCGCGGCGGGAGCGCGCCGGGAATCGGTCCGCGACCAGGCCCGGCAGGAAGACCACCGGGAACTCGAGGCCCTTCGCCTTGTGCACCGTCATCACGTGGACGGCGTTCACGTCCGGGTCCGGGTCCGCGGTCGGGGGGTCGTCGCCGGCCTGGATCAAGGTTGCCAGGTGACGGGCGAGGAACACCGCCCGGTCGTCGGCGAGCAAAGCTGACTGGACCCGGATGATGTCGAAGAACCGGCCGACGTTGGCGAGCTCCTCCTCGCCGGCGACGGTCGTGGCCGAGGCGAGCTCGGCAAGCCAACCCGTGTCGCGCAGGAAGGCGTACAGCACCTCGCCGGCAGGGCGGCGCTGGGCAAGGTCGCGGTAGCGGCGGAGGTCAGCCGTGAGCCGGGCCAGCGCGGCGCGGCCGGGTGGCGTGAGGCGGAGCACGCCCGGCTCGTCCTCGAGCTCCTCGAGGACCTCGAACACGCTCCGGTGGCGGCGGCGCGCCGAGCCGGCAACCTCGGCGAGGTCGCCTGACGGGATCCCATAGCGATCCGAGGCCGCGATCGCGTAGACGTCGACGCTGGAGCTCGTGTCCGCGACCGCGCGCAGGAGCGCGAGCAGGAGCCGCACCTCGGGTCGCGCGTACAGGCCCGAGGTTCCCGAGAAGCGCCAGGGGAGCCCCGCGGCATTGAGCGACCGGAGCACGGGATCCGCATCCGCGTTCGCCCGGACGAGCACCGCGTGGTCGCGCGGCTGGCTACCTGCCTCGACGCGGCGCCGGATCTCGGCGGCGATCCAGTCCGCCTCCTCGCCGGCCGTCGTGAACGCATGGTGCCGGATCGGCGGCGCGGCGCGGTCCGCTCGCTCGGGGACGAGCCGCTTCGAGATCCCGACCTTCACCTCGAGGCGGTCCGGGTCGTTGAACCGAACGAGCCGGTGCGCGCCGTCCAGGATGGGTGCGAGCGAGCGGTAGTTCCGACGCAGCACCACGGTTCGCGCGCCGCGGTAGCGCTCGCGGAACTCCAGGATGTTGCTGATCGCGGCACCGCGGAACCGGTAGATCGACTGGTCGTCGTCGCCGACGACGGTCACGTTCCGGTGCCGCTCGGCGAGCAGCGCGACGAGCTCCGACTGGGCGCGGTTCGTGTCCTGGAACTCGTCCACGAGGACGTAGCGGTAGCGCTGCTGGAGCGATTCGCGCGCCGCGGCGGAGTCCCGCAGGAGCTGCAGCGCGAGCGAGACCTGGTCGCCGAAGTCAATCGCGCCGTGCTCGCGAAGCATCGCCGTGTAGCGAACGTACGCACCGGCCAGCTCTCGTTGCCGGCGCGCCAGCTCCGCGGCCGCCGCGGCCGCATCACGATCCGCGTCGCCCGAGTCGGCGCCCGCCGCCGCCTCGGCCAGCGCGGCCGCGCGGGCTCCCAGCGTCTCGGCGTGCGCCGCGTAAGCCGCCGGCGAGACGTCCTCGTCCCGGCACCGGGCAAAGAGGGACGCCAGAGCGCCCAGGAAGCGCGTCGGGTCGCCGAGCGGCCGGTACTCCTCCAGTCCGAGGTCGAACAGGCGCTCGCGCAGGAACACGACCACCTCGGGCCGCGAGAGCACGCGCACGTCGGGCGCCAGCCCGAGCTCGAACGCGAACTCGCGGATCAGTCGATCGCCGAACGCGTGGAACGTGGAGATCGCCGTGTCCGCGTAGCCGTAGGGCACGAGCTGGTCCACGCGCAGCTGCATCTCCTCGGCCGCCTTGTCCGTGAAGGTGAGCGCCAGGATCTCCGACGGGCGCGCGCGCCGGGTCGCGATCAGCCAGGCGATGCGCCGGGTGATGACCTGGGTCTTGCCGGTCCCGGCGCCGGCGACGACGAGCAGCGGCCCGTCGCCATGCGTGACCGCTCGCCGTTGCTCCGCGTTCAGGCCTTCGAGCAGGGATTCGACCCCGCTCGGCGCAGCGCCCGCCTCCGCTCCATCACTCGGCTCGACCGCCGTCGCGACCGGCTCGAAGCCATGCCAGACCGGGATCTGCTCGAGGGGCCGGATTCGCCGGCGCGAGCGCGTCCTGGTCACGGGATCCGGAGCCGGTGGTGTTGGGGGCATGCGCGAACCTTCGGGGACGGCCGTGACAGCTCTGCTGACACGACGGTCGCTCCCGCGTCCATCGTCAGGCGGCGGCCCCCGGCGCGGGCTTGGCAAGCGCCTGCCGCAACGCCTCCGATTCCTCCTCGGACAGCGCGGTCTCCGAGGCGCCGGCCGTCACGGCCTTGGCGTACAGGCGCGTGCCGGTTCGGGCATGGAGGCTGCTCACGATGAAGCCGTCGCCCCTGCCATCGAGCAGGGCGAGGGCGAAGCTCTGGTTGCCGCCGGTGTCCTCGAACGGATTGAAGCGCACCAGCCCGACGCGGCCCAGTGACCCGATCACGTCGCGCTCGATCACGGCCGTCCGCGCGGCGAGGACGTCGACATCGTGGACCACCTGGCGCACACGCTCGAGGTGCGTGCCGAGCACCGCCTCGAGCGACCCCTCGTCGCCGCCGCGCGTGATGCTCTCGAGGCGCCGTCCGAGCTTTCGAGCTCGTCGGATCAGGCCGACGACGGCGAGGACGAGCGCGAAGACGACGACGACGAGCCCGATGACGATCGGGCCGATGTTGGCGGAGACGAGCGCGTCGAGGTCGATCGGGCGTCCTCCTGGGCGGGGCAGGTCGAGTCTAGCGTCCGCCGATTGGCGGCGGCACACCGCGGGCACACCCGGAACCCGGTGCTATCCTTCCGCCCGCCATGGCCAAGAAGACCAAACGCGGCAATCGCCCGCGACCGGCCGCCAAGCGCGCCGCCCGACCCGCCGCGCCCGCGTCCGGAGCGGCCGCTGCCCGCCCGGCGACACCGCCGTCGCCCGGCGCACCCTTCCTGCACGGCGACCACATGCACGACGCCGACGACATGCCCATGCGCACCTCGTCGGCCTTGACCGAGGCCGAGATCGAGCGCGCCGCGCAGCTCGAGGCCGAGGCGACCGCCAGGGAGCGAGAGGCGATCGCCGAGTCGCTCCGCCGAAAGTCGAAGGCTCAAGCGCAGGCGCAGGAGCGCGAGCTCGGAGTCGGCGGCGACATCAGCGCGCCGCTGTCCGTTCGGGCATCACATGAGTACGCCTACGTCGCTCGCGACGTGAAGCGCATCGGCCTTACCGCGGGCCTCATGATCGCAATCCTCGCAGTGCTCCACGTCCTCGTGAACGTGATGGGAGTCATCACGCTCTAGCCGGCGGCTCCCGGTTGGGACCTACTCGAAAGGCACCTTCTCGATTTCCCCGCATGCGCGGAGCCGACCGTCGCCAGCGGCGACAAGGCCGCCGATTCGAAGGATCTCGCCTGACCGCGCGAGGAGCATGCCTGGGGCGCGGAACAGGTTGGTTCCACCGATCGACGGGCCAGCCGTGTAGCCCGGCGGCCAGATGACGTGGATCTGGCGTCCTGACCGCTCCAATAGCCCCAGGCCCGTCTCGGGGTCCTCGATCAGAGTTCCCTCGACCGGCGCTGAAGGGCAAGTCGATGGATCGACCGTTGCCTCCGCCACGACAAGCTCCACGGGACCGGCCGTTTGCTTCGGTGACACATTCGGGAATGGGACGCTGGTGTCGCAGCCCCCCACGAGGATCAGGGCAACCAAGGCCAGCCCGACCCGAATCATTGTCGGGATCATAGTGCCCGTGGTTATGTACCGACCCGGGTACGATCCCGTCGTGCCACCTCGTCGTCTTTCCGGCGCTCGACCCGAGGCCCTGTTCCAGCCTCCGCCCGAGCGGCAGCCGCTCGCGGCGCGGATGCGTCCGCGCACGCTCGAGGAGTTCGTCGGGCAGGAGCACCTCGTCGGCGAGCAGGGGCCGCTCAGGCGCTCGGTCACGCGCGGCCACCTCGCCTCGCTCCTGCTCTGGGGCCCGCCCGGCACCGGCAAGACCTCGCTTGCGCGACTGCTCGCCGGCGCGGTTGGGGCTGACTTCACGACACTCTCCGCGGTGATGTCCGGCGTCGCGGAGGTTCGCACCGGGCTGGCCGCCGCCCAGGAGCTCCTCACGCTCAACGGCAGGCGGACCGTCCTGTTCATCGACGAGATCCACCGCTTCAACAAGGCCCAGCAGGACGCGCTGCTCCCCCATGTCGAGGACGGCACGGTCACGCTCATCGGTGCGACGACGGAGAATCCGTACTTCGAGGTGAACTCCGCGCTCCTGTCGAGGCTCCGCGTGTGGCGCCTGGAGCCCCTGACCGACGACGACATCGGCGTGGTGGTCCGGCGGGCGATCGACGACGCCGAGCGCGGGCTGGCGGGCGAGCTCGGGCCGGACGGTGGCGTCGCGCTCGCAGACGACGCATTCGACCACCTCGTGTCCATCTCCGGCGGCGACGCCCGCGTCGCGTTGAACGTCCTGGAGGGCGCCGTGGCCCTCGCCGAGGACAACGGCGAGCTGGACCCGGACGGCCGCGTCGCGCCCACACTCCCCGACATCGAGTCCGCCGCGCAGCAACGCATCCTCGCCTATGACCGGGCCGGCGACGGCCATTACGACACCGTGTCCGCGTTCATCAAGAGCCTCCGCGGCAACGACGCCGACGGCGCCCTGTACTGGCTCGCCGCGATGATCGCGGCCGGCGAGGACCCCAAGTTCATCGCACGGCGGCTGATCATCAGCGCTTCCGAGGACGTCGGGAACGCGGATCCGCGCGCCCTTTCCGTCGCCGTCGCGGCAGCGGACGCACTCGAGTGGGTCGGCCTCCCCGAGGCCCAGTACGCCCTCGCGCAGGCGACCACGTACATCGCAACGGCGCCGAAGTCGAACCGGTCCGGCTCGGCCTACTGGGCCGCCGCGGGCGACGTCGAGACCCACGGCTCGCTGCCGGTGCCACTCCACCTTCGAACAGCCGCGAGCCCGCGCATGAAGCACCACGGCATCGGCGTCGGCTATCGCTACCCGCACGACTTCGAGGGCGCCGACGTGGACCAGCGCTACCTCCCCGACGAGCTCGACGGCAAGCGCTACTACCTGCCCACCGACCAGGGCTACGAGTCAACCATCTCCGAGCGCATGGCCCGCCGCGCCGCCGCCCGAACCGCCGCTCGCGAGACCGGCCGGACGCCGAAGAACCCGATCCCTGGCCCCGACGTGCCGCGCAATGCGGGCGGGGGCATCCTCAAGAAGCGCGAGGAAAGCCGCAAGAAGCTCGCCGAGACTCAGAAGGGTGACGCGGGCTAGGTTGAACAGTCCCCAAGATCTCCCGACACCTGGGAGCGCGATCGCCGGGTAACAGGCGGCGCCGCTTCCTCATGCTTGTCGTGTCTAAAGCGATGAGCAGGAGGCGCGGCGCCATGGTCGATGATGACGTGCTGTTCAAGTTCCGGCTGCGACTGTTCAGCCTGGCCGCGGAGCTCGGCAACGTGCGCGCCGCGTGTCGGCTGATGGACGTCCACCCCTCGACCTTCTATCGCTGGCGAGGACCGGTCCTGCGCTCGGGCCTGGAGATGCTCCGGCCGCGGGAGCGGCGGGCACCGCGAATGCCCAACCAGGCCAGCCAGCTCACTGAGCAGCGCGTCGTGGCCTTCAGCCTGGGTCATCCGGGCCTCGGTCCGCGCAGGATTGCAGCGACGGTCGCCCAGGAGCGCTGGGGCGGGATCCTCGTCAGCGCCAACGGCGTGTGGCGGATCCTGCGCCGCCATGGCCTGAACCGGCGGATCAGCCGCCTCAGCCTCGTCGCCGGCTATGCCAGCCCACCGGAGCCGGAACGTCCCGAGCCGCCACCACCACGCCACGTCGAGGTCGACCACCCGGGCGAGCTCGTGGGCTTCGACTGCTTCCACGTCGGCCGGCTTGCCGGGACGACGGGGCGGGTCTGGCAGTACACCGCGATCGACCTCGCCTCGAGCTTCGTGTGGGCCGAGCTCGCGACCACGCCGCTCAACCCGTCGGCCGCCCGGACGAGTGGCCTGGCCAAGCGAGTGGCGGCCGACCTGCGGGCCCACGGTTGGCACCTGGAGCGAGTGCTGACCGACAACGGCTCGGAGTTCCGCTCGCAGGGCTTCGGCGACACCGTCCGCGAACTCGGCGCCGTCCAGACGTTCATCCGCCCGGGCCGGCCGATGACCAACGGCGCCGTGGAGCGGGTCCAGCGGACGATCCTCGAAGAGTGCTGGCGGCCGTCCTTCGCCCGGAGCTTGGTACCAAAACTCGGTGGCCTCGTCCGCGACCTCGCCGGATACCTAGACGAGTACAACACCGAGCGGGCTCACACCGGTCGGCTGACCCGCGGCCAGACCCCGTATCAGGCGCTCGTCGGAGCGCGCAAGATGAGGCCGAGATGACCGAGATGCGTCGCTACATCTTGGGGACCGTTCAGGCTAGGTCCCGGCTGGTCGAGCCTCGAACCGGAGTGCCAGCTCCATGGCGATCCGTAGCCTCTCTCCGGCGCCGAGCTCCGCATGGCCGGCCCTGGCACTCCGTTCGGCACTAAGCGAGAACGAGTTCGGCCACGCGGTCTGCGGCTCGACGCAGAAGGATCCGGGCGGCGTGAAGACGATGACCGTCGCGGGCGACGGTTTGAAGGCAATCGCAAGCTCCAGGTCGTCCCAGGACGCGATCACGGGCGAGCGCGCATCCACGTAGGCGTCGTCGAGGCGGCGGTCCGCCAACGCCGGGCCGCGACGAAGGTCGGTTCGGCGCGTCACCGGCGTGACTGTCCCGGTGGGGAGCATGCCGCGGGTCTCCAGCGTGGCGTCGGCGTCGACCCGCAACCGAACCTCGCCGTCGCGCCGGAACCAGGGATGCCAGCCCATGGCGGCGGGCATCGGTCGATCGGCCTCGATCTCGGCCTCCAGGACAAGCCGATCTCCCCAAAGCTGGATCGTCTCGGTTACGCGGCCGCCCATCGGCCAGCCGGCCCGCGCGAGGTCGAGCGACAGCGTCGCCCCGTCCGAGGCGGCTGCGTCAACCTGCCATCGCTCGGCCCAGGCAAGTCCATGGATCGCGTGCCTGCCGTGGGTCCGCGGCACCTGGACGGTGGTGCCCGCCAATTCGAACCGGCCGCTCGCCAGCCGGCCGGCCCAAGGCACCATCAGGAAGCACCCCCAGCGGATCGATCGATCGTCGGGCGTCGGCGGGCCGACGAGCAGCTCTCGCCCACGGGCCGTCCACGAGGCGAGCCGACCGCCCCGCTCGGTATCGATCGTCACGCGGGCGCCACCCGACCGGAGCTCGATCAGCGACACGCAGGGCCCCTCGACAGGTTTGTACGCAAGTCGCACAAATCCCGACTAGTATCGACGGACGCGGCCACGTCGTCGGCGCAGGGGAGATCGCCGCGTCAGGCGACGGACGGCGGCCGATCGATACGGGAGGTGGGCGCCCATGGCCAGGTCGTTCTTCGCCGAGGTCCCCGGCCCGATCCCGTTCGGCGGGCCCGACACCGGCGATCCTCTCGCATATACCGTCTACGACCCGGATCGAATGGTGCTCGGCAAGCGAATGGAGGAACACCTCCGTATCGCCGTCTGCCTGTGGCACTCGTTCGCGTGGCCCGGGTCGGACGTGTTCGGCGTCGGGACGTTCGACCGGCCGTGGCTTGCGGCCGGTCTCGATCCGCTCGACGCCGCGAGGGCGAAGCTCGACGCCGCGTTCGAGTTCCTCGAGAAGCTGGGGGTGCCGTACTTCGCCTTCCACGACCGCGACGTCGCACCTGAGGCCGGGTCCTGGAAGGACACGCGTGCGCTCCTCGACCAGGTGGTGGAGCTCATCGAGGGCCAAATGGCGCGAACGGGGCTCCGCCTGCTGTGGGGCACCGCCAACCTGTTCGGCCACCCACGCTACATGGCCGGTGCCAGCACGAATCCCGACCCGGAGATATTCGCCTACGCGGCGGCCCAGGTCAAGCACATGCTGGAGGTCACGAAGCGGCTCGGGGGCGAGAACTACGTCCTGTGGGGCGGGCGCGAGGGCTACGACACGCTGCTCAACACGGACCTCGCCCGCGAGGAGCAGCAGTTCGCGCGGTTCCTGACCCTCGTGGCGGAGCACAAGGCGAAGATCGGCTTCACCGGTGCCCTGCTCATCGAGCCGAAGCCGCAGGAGCCGGCGAAGCACCAGTACGACTACGACGCCGCGACGGTCTACGGCTTCCTGGCCCGGCACGGGCTCGAGGGCGAGTACCGCGTCAACCTGGAGGCGAACCACGCCACGCTCTCGGGCCACAGCTTCCATCACGAGGTGGCCCAGGCGATCGCGCTGGGCATCTTCGGCAGCATCGACGCGAACCGGGGCGACTACCAGAACGGCTGGGACACCGACCAGTTCCCCAACTCCGTCGACGAGCTGTCGCTCGCGACCTACGAGATCCTCAAGGCCGGCGGGTTCACGACCGGCGGCTTCAACTTCGACGCGAAGCTCCGCCGCCAGAGCGTGAGCCGGGTCGACCTGTTCCACGCGCACGTCGGCGGCATCGACACGCTGGCGCGGTCGCTGCTCGTCGCCGCCGACCTCCTCGAGCAGCGCACGCTGCAGGAAGCGGTGGAGCGACGCTACGCCGGCTGGGACGGCGGGCTCGGGCGCGAGATCCTGGATGGATCCCTGTCGCTGGAGGAGCTCGAGCGGCAAGTCGCGGACGGCATCGAGCCGGTGCCCGTCTCGGGCGGCCAGGAGCGCCTCGAGGGCCTCGTGAATCGGCGGATCTGGCAGGCCGATCGCGGCTGACGGCCGGCACGTGGGATACGTCCTCGGCATCGACGCCTCGACGACCGCAACCAAGGCGGTCCTGGTCGATGACGCGGGTCGGGTCGCCGGAATCGGGATCGCCGAGTACGGCTTCAAGGTCCCGCAGCCGGGCTGGAGCGAGCAGGACCCGACGCTCTGGTCCGATGGTGCGGTCACGGCCATCCGCTCCGTGCTGGCGTCCACCGGCACCAGGGGCGACGACGTAACTGCGATCGGGCTCACCGGCCAGATGCATGGGCTGGTGCTGCTCGACGCGGCCGATCGCGTGCTTCGCCCGGCAATCCTGTGGAACGACCAGCGCACCGGGCATGAGTGCGACGAGATCCGCGAGGCCGTCGGGGCGGAGCGGCTGATCGCGATCACCGGCAACGACGCGGTCTCGGGGCTGACGGCCCCGAAGCTGGTGTGGGTTCGCGACCACGAGCCCGAGGTCTGGGCTAGCGCCGCGCACGTCCTGCTCCCGAAGGACTATGTCCGGCTCTCGCTCACGGGCGGCCACGCGATGGACAAGGCGGACGGCGCCGGGACCCTCCTGTTCGACCTCGCGGCTAGGGACTGGTCGCAGGAGATCCTCGACGCGCTGCGAATCCCGCGGGAGTGGCTCCCCGCGACCCACGAGGGTCCGATCGTCACCGGTGCGGTCTCGACGGCCGCCGCCGCCGCGACTGGACTCCGCGCCGGCACGCCCGTGGTCGCGGGCGGCGGGGACCAGTCCGCGAACGCCGTCGGAGTGGGCGCGCTCGCCCCCGGGACCGTCGCTCTGTCACTGGGTACGTCCGGGGTCATCTTTGCCGCCACGACGGAGCCGATCCACGATCCCCAGGGGCGAGTGCACGCGTTCTGCCACGCGATCCCCGATCGGTGGCACCTGATGTCCGTGATGCTCTCGGCGGCCGGGAGCCTGCGCTGGCTCCGCGACACGATCGCGCCCGGTTTGCCGTACGACGAGCTGGTCGAACCAGCCGCCGGAGTTCCGGTCGGGAGCGGCGGCGTCCTGTTCCTCCCCTACCTCAGCGGCGAGAGGAGCCCCCACCCCGACCCGCTGGCGCGCGGCGCGTTCGTGGGGCTCACCCTGGGCCACGATCGCCGTCATCTCGTGCGTGCCGTCCTCGAAGGCGTGGCGTTCGGGCTTCGCGATGGCCTCGACCTGATGGTCGCTGCCGGCATGCCGGCGCCGAGCCAGGTGCGGGCGTCGGGCGGCGGGCTGGCCAGCCCGCTGTGGCGGCAGATCCTCGCCGACGTCCTGGAGGCGGAGGTCGCCACCGCCGACACGACCGAGGGTGCGGCGTTCGGCGCCGCGCTGCTCGCGACGCCCGCGGCGGGCTGGTTCCCGACCGTCGTTGCAGCCGTCGATGCGTTCGTGCACTCGACGCCCGTCGCATCACCCGGCCCCGACGCTGCCGCTTACCGAGTCGGGCATGCCGCGTATCACGAGCTCTACCCGGCGCTGCGGCCCTTCTTCCACCGCGCCTGAAAGAGGCGCGCCCGCGGCGGAGCAGCCGTGCTCGCCACCGCTCAGTGCAGCGCGTCGACCTCCTCGGGGCTGAGCGTGTCCGGGGCCTTGCCGAGGATGATCATCCCGAGGACCTGGTCGGTGGTGACCTCGGCCTTGTTGACCGTTCCCACCAGGCCCCCGTGGTACATGACGCTGATCCGATCCGCGAGGTCGAACACGTCGTGGATGTCGTGGCTGACCAAAAAGATCCCGATGCCCTCACCCTTCAGCTGGCGGATCAGGTCGCGCACCTGGGCGGTCTCCGCCGGTCCCAGCGCGGCGGTGGGCTCGTCCATGACCAGGACCTTGGCGTTGAAGTACACGGCGCGGGCAATGGCCACGGACTGGCGCTGTCCACCCGAGAGTTCCTTCACCGGGGCCGCGAACCGCTTGAAGTTCGGGTTCAGGCGACCCATCACCTTGCGCGTCGCATCCTCCATGGCCGCGTCATCCAGCGTTCGGAGGCGGGTCAGGAGCTCGCGACCCAGGAACAGGTTGCCCGGGGCGCTCAGGTTGTCGGCGAGGGCAAGCGTCTGGTAGATCGTCTCGATCCCCAGGTCCTTGGCGCTGCGGGGGTTCGCAATCGTGACCCGCTTGCCGTCCACGAGGATCTCGCCCGAGTCCGCGCGGTGGGCCCCGGACAGCGCCCGCATGAGCGTTGACTTGCCGGCGCCGTTGCCGCCGACGAGGCCCATGACCTCGCCGGGCCGGACGTCCACGGTGACGCCGGCGACGGCGTGAACGCCACCGAACGAGACGTTGATGTTGCGCATCTCCACGACCGGTGCGACGCTCGGCGTGGCAGATTGGGCGGAGTTCGGTGCCGGTTGGCTGACGGTCATTGCGATCGCCTCCGGTTCCAGGTGTCGAGGCCCACGGCGAGGACGAGGACGGCCCCCGCCGCGATGTTCTGGATCGGCGAGGCGTAGCCGAGGAAGCTCAGGCCGTACGCGAGCGCCTGCATCACCAGCGCCCCCAGGATCGCCCCGGGTACCGTCCCGATGCCGCCGGCGAAGGAAGTGCCGCCGATCACCGCGGCGGCGATGACCAGCAGCTCGTAGCCCTGGCCGATGTCGATGGTCGCGCCGTTGAGCCGGGCGGACGTGATCGCGCCCGCGACGCCGCACAGCAGCCCGACCAGGATGAAGGTCTTCATCACGGTCCAGCGCGTGTTGATGCCGGCGAGCTCTGCCGCATCGGGGTTCCCGCCGAGGGCGTATACCGCACGGCCGAACCGCAGCCGCCGGGCGATGAAGGTCACGACGAGCGTCACCCCCAGCACGACGAGGATAGGCCCGGGGATTCCGCTCTCGACGCCGCCCGGGGGCACGACGAAGGTCGGGTCCTCCTCGAGCCTCCGGCGGACGATCCCCTCCGGCCACTTGTACGCGTTCACGATCGACACGAAGCCGACGACGGCGGCCGCGCCGAGGACCCCAAGGGTGACCTCGGCCCACTTCGGCCGAAGCGGGAAGCCGAATCGACGGCGTTGGCGCCGGCTGTTGATGAGCATGAAGATGAGGCCGGCGATCAGGATCAGGCCCACGATCCAGCTCGCGAGGCCGCCGATGGAGCCCTCGGGACCACCCGCGAAGAGCGTCACGAAGAACTTGTCGTCCGGGGCGATCGTGGAGCCGCCGGCGATGACCCAGACGACGCCTCGCCAGGCGAGCAGCCCACCGAGGGTCACGATGAACGACGGGATTCCCACGTACGCGATCAGGTAGCCGTGGAAGGCGCCGATCAGGCCGCCCACCGCGACGCCCGCGACGAGGGCGATCAGCCAGCCGAACGTGGAGTCGACACCGATCGTCGGGGGAAAGACCCGGAAGAAGAGGATCGCGATCGTCATCGAGACCACGCCCACGATCGACCCGACGGAAAGGTCGATGTTCCGGGTGACGATGACCAGGACCATGCCCGTGGCGATGATCGCCACCGGCGCGGCCTGCACGGTCAGGTTGAGGAGGTTGACCGGCTGCAGGAACACCTGGGGCGAGGCGAGCTCGATCCCGACGAGGATCGCCGCGAGCGCCGCCACCATGCCGAACAGTCGGAGGTCCACCTCGGTCTGGCGGACCACAGCCGCGGCGCGGCGGAACGGCATCCGCCAGCCGGGGGTCCGCTCCGCCGAGGCGGCGCTGTCAGGGGACGTCGTCGCCGCTTCGCTCATCGCTGCTCCTGCAAGAAAAGAGTCGAGGCGACCCCTCCGCGGGGTCCGCGAAGAAGATCGCCTCGTGTTCGTTCGCTGCTAGCGGATCAGCAGGGTGCCACCGAGCCGGCAGTCACGCCTGCACAGACCTCTTCCTTGGTCACCCACCCGGCGTCGACGACCTCGGACACGTTGTCCTTGGTGATCGGGGTCGGGTTGAGGGTGATCGAGTTCACGGTGTTGCCACCAGGCGTGGTGAACGGCACCGCGTCCAGGGTTGAGGGCGCCGCGCTGGTCGGGAGGCCCGAAGGGGCCTTGACCGCGTCACCGGCCGTGCCGTTGCACAGCTGGATCGCGACGCTGCCGGCGGTCTCGCCGAGCGCGTTGGCATTCTTCCAGACGGAGACCGTCTGGGTACCGAGCGCGACACGGTTGAGCGCGGCCTTGTCGCCGTCCTGGCCGCCGACGGGGATGTTCAGGCCAACCGCCTGGAGCGCCTGGATGACGCCCGTGGCCATGCCGTCGTTCTGCGACAGCACCGCGTCGACGTCATTGTTGTTCTGCGCGAGCGCGGCTTCCATGTTGGTCCGGGCACCGGTGGTGTCCCAGTTCGCCGTGTTCTGCTCGAACACGACGGTGATCCCGTTCGCCGTCTGGTCGAGCGCCGGGATCCCGGCCTCGGTCATGCCGGTCCGGAGGAACTCGGCGTTTGCGTCGCCGGGGTCGCCCTTGATGATCACGTAGTTGCCCGACGGGGCGGCCTTCATGACCTCCTCGGCGATGATCGTGCCGACTCGCTTGTTGTCGAAGGTGATGTAGAAGGTGTACGGGTCCTCGATCAGCCGGTCGTACGCGATGACCGGGATGTTGGCCGTCTTGGCCTTGTCGATCGCCGGCTTGATGGCCTCGGCATCCTTCGCGAGGATGATGAGGACGTCCGCGCCCTGCGCGATCAGGTTGTCGATGTCGGTGAGCTGCTGCTCGCTGTTGTCGCCTGCGTCGGCGCGGATGTACGAGCCACCGCCGGCCGTGACGGCCTTCTGGATGTTCGGCTCGTCAGCCTTGGCCCAACGCTCTTGGGTGTAGTTGTTCCACGACACTCCGACGACGCAACCGGCGGCAGTAGTGGGTCCGGCGCTGGCAGCGGGCTGGTTGCACGCGCCGAACGCCAAGGCTGCGATCGCCGCCAACGCGACGACTCGATTTCGCATGTAACTTCTCCTCCACACGTTGGTCCACCCGGGACGTTGAATTCGCGATGTCAGGCTATCACCGTCCTTTCCGCCAGTAGCGCCTGTCGGACTGACGTCTTCAGCAAGCTGATCCCAGCTCCACCTCCCGCTCAGGCGCTGGCCGCG
>DATKBR010000065.1:0-31666 GCA_035513775.1 Candidatus Limnocylindria bacterium | reverse complement strand
AGCACGGCCATCCTGTCTTCGGCCATCGTTGTCTCAACTCCCTCGCTTCGTCGGTTCTGACTCCAACGACGCGAGGATGACGCGGTGGCCGCTTCAGTTCTCGGCCAGCCCGCTGTTACACCAATTCTCGGGACTCAACCCTGGGCCCGGCTCCCCAGCCGTTCGGGATCCTTCATTGCCAAATCCCCGCGGAGTGGGTGCTAACCCTCTAGATCGGCAGTTCCGCTGCCAGATCGCCGTCTGGCGCCGATTAGCCACATAGATGCCGTCAGCCGGCGGTTCCTGGGCCGCGAATCGGGCAAGCCCAGCTCCCGGCCGGCCTGCGCCGTTCGGCAGTCATCAGCCGTCGGGTAGTCGCGTGTCGCCGCTGCTGGCAACGTCGAGGCTAACGTTCGCCGGTTGGGGATCTGGCGACGGCGACCCAGCCCGGCGACCGCGGCCCGCGCCCACCCGAATCGAAAGACCCCGACATTAGCGTCGGGGTCTCCGATCGAGCTCGGGTCGTTGCGGCACCCGTCGGGAGCCGCGGCACGTTGGTGGGCACTCGGAGGCTACGCCTCGACGGGCTCCTGGGCGAGGTGGCGCTGCATGGCCGCCTTGCGGGAGAGGTTGATCCGGCCCTGGCGATCGACCTCGATCACGACGACCATCACCTCGTCGCCGACGGACACAACGTCCTCGACGGTAGGCACGTGGTAGTCGGCGAGCTCGCCGATCCGAACCAGGCCTTCCTTGCCCGGCAGGATCTCGACGAACGCGCCGAAGCCCATGATCCGGGTGACCTTGCCCAGGTACAGGGCGCCGATCTCGACGTCGCGGGTCAGGCTCTCGATCCACTGGACCGCCTTGCGCGAGTTCTCGCCGCTCACTGCGGCGATCTCCACGGAGCCGTCGTCCTCGACGTTGATCTCGGTGCCGGTCTCCTCCTGGATCTTGCGGATCATGGACCCACCCTTGCCGATGATCTCGCGGATCTTCTCGGGGTTGATCTTGATCGTGGTGATCCGGGGTGCGAAGTCGCTCATGACATCGCGGGCCTCGGGGAGGACCTCGGCCATCTTGTCCAGGATCGTCAGGCGGGCCGTGAGGGCCTGCTTGAGGCCATCACGGATGATCGCCTCGCTGATGCCCTGGACCTTGATGTCCATCTGGAGCGCCGTGACGCCGGTCCGCGTGCCGGTGACCTTGAAGTCCATGTCGCCGATCGCGTCTTCCTTGCCGAGGATGTCGGTCAGGACGACGAACGAGCCGTCCGGCTCGGTGATCAGGCCCATGGCCGCACCGGCAACCGGCGCGCTGATCGGCACGCCCGCGTCCATGAGGGCGAGGGTGGAGCCGCAGGTCGAGGCCATCGATGTCGAGCCGTTGGATGTCACGCACTCCGAGACGAGCCGGATGACGTACGGGAAGTCCTCGTGGCTCGGCAGGACGGGCACGAGCGCCCGCTCCGCGAGGTGGCCGTGACCGATGTCGCGCCGGCTGGGCCCGCGCATCATCTTGTTCTCGCCGGTGCTGTACGGCGGGAAGTTGTAGTGGTGGATGTAGTGCTTCTCGGTCTCCGGGCTGATCGTGTCGATCCGCTGCACGTCCGAGGACGCACCGAGGGTCGCGACGGTCAGCGCCTGGGTCTCACCACGGGTGAAGAGGCCCGAGCCGTGCGCACGCGGCACCAGGCCGACCTCGACCGTGATCGGTCGGATGTCGGTCAGGCCACGGCCGTCGATCCGGATGCCCTCGTCGATGACGACACGCCGGACCGTCTTCTTCTGCAGCAGGTTGAAGAGGGCCTTGCTGACGCGGGCGTCGCGACGAGCCGCCTCCAGCAGGGCATTGGTGTCGCCACCCTTGCGCTGGGCGCGGACGGCGTCTGCGATCGCGTCCCGGAGCTTGGAGATCCGGCCGGGCAGGTCGTTGGCGAACCACAGGATCAGGTTCGCGGTGGCCTGCGCGTCCGACAGGGCGCGGTGGCTCTGGGTCATCTCGACCCCGAAGAACCGCGCCAGGTCGCCCAGCTTGTATGACTCGGCGCCGGGGTAGCCGTCGCGAGCGATGACGAGCGTGTCGAGGTACGTGCCCGGGGCGAAGCGGAACCCGTCGCCCTTGGCCTCCTCGATGAAGCCGAGGTCGAAGCCCACGTTGTGGCCCACGACCATCCCGTCGCCGACGAACTTGAGCAGCTGCTCCGCAGCGGCCTTGGCGTTCGGGGCGCCCTTGACGTCCTTGTCGGTGATGCCGTGCATCTGGTTGCCGACGATGGGCCGCCCGGGGTTCACGAACGTCGACCAGGTGTCGACGATCTTGGTGCCCTTGATCTTGACGGCCGCGATCTCGAGCAGATCGGACATCTTGGGGTCCGTGCCGGTCGTCTCGACATCGATGACGACGAGCTCGCGCTTGGCATCGGTGGCCGAGGCGAACTCGAGCACGGAGCCGGTGGAGGGCTCGATGTACGGGAGGCGCTTGGGCTTGCCCAGCGCGGCGCGCATCTCCTCCTGGATGTCGATGAGCGGCTGGAGCGAGCGGTGCCCGAACAGGATGGCCTCGGCCATGACGTCCTCGGGCAGGAGGTTGGCGCCCGCCTCGACCATCATGATCGCGGACCGTGTGCCGGCAACGATCAGGTCCAGGTCGGACTCGCCGAGCTCGCTGTGGGTCGGGTTGACGACGAACTCGCCGCCGATCCGGCCGATGCGGACCGAGCCGATGGGCCCGTTGAACGGGATCTCGCTGATGGTGAGCGCCGCGGAGGCGGCGACCGTGCCGAGGACGTCCGGGTTGTTCTCCTGGTCGGTCGAGAGGACCGTGATCACGAGCTGGATGTCGTCCTTGTAGCCCTCGGGGAAGAGCGGGCGGATGGGCCGGTCCGTCTGGCGCGCCGCGAGGATCGCGTGCTCCGACGGGCGCGACTCGCGCTTGATGAAGCCGCCCGGGATCTTGCCCGCGGCGTACATGCGCTCCTCGAAGTCGACCGTGAGCGGGAAGAAGTCGAGGCCCGGACGGGGCTCCGAGCGGTTGGCGGTGCCGAGCACCATGGTGTCGCCGTGGCGGACGGTGACGGCGCCGCCGGCGAGACGTGCGAGCCGGCCGGTTTCGATGGTCAGCGTTCGACCACCGAGCTGGGTCTCAAAGACCTGTGGCACTGGTTGTGATTCCTCCTGCCGTGGAGGAGGTGACGACCTGCGGCGGGTCGACCCGACGCGCTATCCCCGCGCTCCCTGCCCGTTCCGGGCCAGGGCGGCGATCTGAGGCTAGCGGCGGAGCCCGAGCCGTCCGATGACGGCGCGGTAGCGCGCGTTGTCCTTCTTCAGCAGATACGCGAGAAGGCGACGGCGCTGGCCGACGAGCTTGAGGAGGCCGCGACGCGAATGATTGTCCTTCGGGAAGCTGCGGAGGTGATCCGTCAGAGCCTTGATCCGCTCCGTGAGGAGCGCGATCTGGACCTCAGGCGAGCCGGTATCGCCGTCCTTGACGGCGTATTCGGCAATTGTCTCCGTCTTCCCCTCGGGCGCGAGCGGCACTCGGTCCTCCGACACGAACAAAACTATTGGTTCTTCCACTTCTATGACCGGCGGATGGTAGCAGTCGGACACCGATCACGCACGAATGCCGGACCGACTCTCGGCCCGGCTCCGCAGCGCCGCACGTGCCCGGCGGCCTATCGTTGCACCATGGGCAACCTGAGGACCGCGGTCATCGGGACGGGCTTCGTGGGGCCCTTCCACGTGGATGCGGTACGGCGCGGCGGCTACGCGGACGTAGTGGCCCTGGTGGGATCGAACGAGGGACGCACTCGAGAGCGCGCGGTCGCGCTCGGTGTCGCGGGCGCCACGGCCGACCTCCAGACGATCCTGGCGGACCCATCCATCGACGTGGTCCACGTGTGCACGCCGAACCGCACGCACGTTGAGCTCGCGACGGCGGTGCTCGAGGCCGGGAAGCACCTCGTCCTCGAAAAGCCGGTCGCGCTCGACCTCCGCTCCGCGCGCGAGATCGCCGACCTGGCCCGACGACGCCGCCGACACGCTGCCGCCGCGCTCACGTACCGCGGCTACCCGATGGTGCGCCGCGCCCGGGCCATCGTCGCGAGCGGCGAGCTCGGGCCACTGCGTCTCGTCCACGGTGGCTACATCCAGGATTGGCTCGCCGAGGCGACGGACTACAACTGGCGCCTCGAGCCGGAGCTCGGCGGCGCCTCGCGCGCGGTCGCGGACATCGGGTCGCACTGGTTCGACACGGCCGAGTTCATCTCCGGGCTGCGCATCGACGCCGTGTTCGCGGACCTCGCCACCGTGCACGAGCGGCGCACGCGACCGCTCGAGGTGGTTCGGGCCTTCGAGGTCGCCGCGGGCCCTACCGAGGACGTCGAGGTCCGGTCCGAGGACCTGGCGACGATCCTGATTCGCTTCGAGGGCGGCGCCCGCGGGGCGGCAGTGATCAGCCAGGTGAGCCCCGGGCGCAAGAATGCGTTCAACCTGGAGCTTGCGGGCTCGCGTGCGACGCTGGATTGGGACCAGGAGGATGCGGAGCGGCTGTGGATCCGCACGCGCGCAGAGGCCCGCGTCCTCACGCGCGGCCCCGGAGACGGCCCGGCGCCAGGCCCGGGGATCCCGACGCTCCCGGCCGGGCACCCAGAGGGCTGGGCGGAGGCGCTAAGGGACCTCCTGCGTCCCTTCTATGCGGCTATCGCCGCCGGCCACGACCCGCCCGACGCGGACGACGACGCCGCGTATCCGACCCTTTACGCGGGCGCACGCGGCGTTGGCTTCGTGGAGGCCGTTCTCGAGTCCGCGCGTCGCGCCGCCTGGGTCTCCATCGCCTGAACCGGACTCGTCCATCGGGTGGCGGGCGCAGCGAGGCGCGTTACGGCGCCCCGGCGAACACGATCCGCAATCGAGGGCTCTGGCGCGTCGCGCCGTGGACGCTGAGGGTCCCGGTCGCGCCGACCGTCGCGTGCCCCGGCGCCTCCGCCGACCCGGCATGTATCAGCACGGCGTAGCTGCCCGCTGGTGGCAACGCGATCGGCATGGCAAATGCGAGCGGCGTCTGGTGGGTCGCCCCGGCCTGTTCTGGCGTCCCGACCACCGAGTACGGCCGGCCGAGGAGGCGCTCGGCGGTAGCGAGGTCGCCAGATGCAATTGCCGCCCGTATGGCGCTGCTGCTTACGGTCTTGCCACCGAGCGTGAACGGCAGGGCGACGGCCACTTCGAAGCCGACCTCTTTTCCCAGGGCGGCCACCGTCTCCGGCGTGCCGGCGCGCCGGTAGCCGAACGCGGAATCCGGGGTCATGAGGAAGCCGGCTAGCTCGACGCGGTCGGCGATCTGGCGAATGAACACGTCGAACGGCGTCTCACGGAGCGCAACGTCGAACGTCTGGACGACCGTCACGGCCACGCCGGCTGCCTCCAGTCGCTCCAGCCGCTCCTCCGGGTCACACAGCAGCGGCGGCGCCGAGCCGGTCAGAACCTCGTCGGGGTGATGGTCGAAGGTGATGACCGCGGCGCGGGCGCCGCGGCGGCCCGCCTCGTCGCCCAGGGTGCGGAGCAGGTACTCGTGCCCCAGGTGGAGCCCGTCGAAGACGCCGACCACCACGAACAGCCGCCCGAGGGAGGAATCCAGGGCATCGATGCCGTGAACAACCGACATCGAGACGCCCGTCCCTTCGGGCTGCCGTGTATCCACGGTCAGCGCGGGAGCATCTTGGTCGGCGCGATGCGCGTGCCGGCGCGGCGGCCCATGCCGACGATCGTGCCTGCATCATCGGTGAGGCGCATGGGCCCGTCGGCGGTGCCGTGAAGCCCCGACACGGGTCGGACGAACCGGCCCTGGAACGCGTCAGCGATCTCGCCGGCGGTCAGCTGGACGGCCGGCATCGCGTCCAGGCCGGTGTCGGGCGGGAGCAACAGCTCGCGGACCCCCTCCGGGCCCCCCTCGGCCGACGCCGCCCGAATGGCGTCGAGCGAGTGCGCGCCATCGAGCGTGAACGGGCCGCTGGCCGAACGGACGAGCGCCCCGAGGTACGCCCCGCAGCCGAGCCGCGTCCCCAGGTCCCGCGCCAGCGCGCGAACGTACGTGCCGGCGGAGCAGCGGACGTCTACGACGGCGATGGGGCGATCGGCGTCCCGATCGTCCCACTCGACGAGGTCGAGAGCATGGAATACGACTTCGCGTGACGGCAGGTCCACCGTCTCGCCCGCGCGCGCCATCGCGTAGGCGCGCCGGCCTCCGACCTGCACGGCGGAGTACGCCGGCGGCTGCTGGCGCTGGGGGCCAAGGAACTCGGCGAGCGCGGCCTCGACGGCTACGCGCGTGGGTGCCGGGGCCTCGACCGGCGTCAGCTCGCCGTCGAGGTCGTCGGTCGTCGAAGTCGCTCCGAAGCAGATCGTCGCCCGATACGACTTGTCGTCCGTGAGGTGGTACTCCACGAGCCGGGTCGCGCCGCCGAGGAAGAGCGGCAGGACGCCCGAGGCGAAGGGGTCCAGCGTGCCCCCGTGGCCGATACGGCGCGTGGCGGCCAGGCGGCGGACCAGCGCCACGACGTCGTGGGAGGTCGGCCCGGCCGGCTTGGCGATGACGAGCACGCCGTGCATGCCCGGCGCGTCGGGTTGTCGGGGCACCCGCGCCTCAGCCGGCGTGCGGGCGCGAAACCGCGGCCGTCAGGCGCTCGGCCTCCGCGAGGACCTGGCGTCGTGCCTCGTCGAGCGGTCCAGCGACGGTCGCACCCGCGGCGCGCGCGTGGCCGCCGCCACCGAAGGCGCCGGTGAGCACCGTAGCGTCGACCCCGCCGGTCTTGGTTCGGACTGAGATGCGCGTGGACTCGGGCCCCGCTTCCTTGAACAGGATCGCCACCTCGGCGGTCTCGGACTGCGCGAGCAGGTCGATGAGGCCCTCCGAGTGCACGGACAGCGTGCCCGTGGCCGTGTGGTCGGCCTCGCTGAGGGAGCTGTGGATGACCCGACCGCCGTCGGTCACCTGCAGGCGATCGAGAACGCGCCCGAAGAGCTTCAGCTGCGCGTCGGGCTTGGACCGGTAGAGGCGTCTCGAGATCTCCGACAGCGGAGCGCCCGCCGCCACGAGGGCTGCCGCGACCGCAAGGGTCCGCGGGGTGGAGTTCGGGTGTGCGAAGGTCGACGTGTCCATTACGATTCCCGCCATCAACCCGGCGGCGAGCATGCCGTCGGCCGCGTCGAGCGGGACGTCCAGGCTGGCTGCGAGCAGCGTTACGAGCTCGCAGGTCGCGGCCGCGTCCGGGTCCACCCAGTCACCGGATCCGCCATCGGCATTGGAGGCGTGGTGGTCGACGAGCACGCGTGGCAGGCGCTCGAACAGAGCCGGGTGCCGCTTGCGAACATCACCCAGCCGGTCGAGCGACCCGCAGTCGCAGATCACGAGCAGGTCGTAGTCGCCGTCGGGCTCCGGGTCCTGGACGAACCGGTCCATCCCCGGCAGGAAGTCGTACAGCGGCGGCACCGGATCGGTGGAGATGAGGGTCGCGCGCCCGCCGTGGTGCTCCACGATCACCGCGATCCCGAGCGCCGCGCCAAGAGTGTCGGCATCCGGGTTCTCATGGCTGGCGATCAGCGCATGGCGCGCCGCGGCGATCCTCCGGGCCGCCTCGGACGGCACGGCGTCGAGCCAGGGGCGAAGGTCGATGCTCACCGGCGAGTCCCTCGATCCTGTCGCCCGGCTCCCGGCCCGGACTTACGACCGGCCTGGCCCCGCTTCCCCGTTCGGCGGCGTGGCTCGGGTGCGGGCGGGATGGGGACGTGCGGGACGGGCGTGGGCAACGATTCCTCGATGGGCGGCGGCTCAGCCACGATCGCGCCGGTCTCGATCTCGGCGAGCAGCTGGAGGACGCGCGTGCCGCGCTGCACCGTGTCGTCGAGACGCGCCTGCAGCTCCGGGATCCGGCGCAACCGGACGCGGCTGCCCAGCTCGTGCCGCACGAACGGCAGGGCGTGCTTGAGTGCCTTCATCGTAAGCTCCCGCTCCGCCGGCTGCCCGATCACGCTGACCCACACCCGGGCCGTGCTGAGGTCCGGCGCGGTCTCGACGTCGGTCACCGTCACGAACCCGATCCGGGGATCCTGGACGTCCTTCGCCAGGATCGCGCCGATCTCCTGGCGCAGCAGCTGGTCGATCCGATCCGTTCGTGCCGTCATGCCACGATCCTACCGGCCGCCCCGTGAATCGGTCTCGCCAGCGCACGCATCGTCGATCGGGGCGGCGAACCTATGAGTTCAGGGATCGACTGACCATCTGGGAGGTGAAGCACTCGATGACATCACCTTCGACGATGTCCGTGGTGTTGACCAGGCCGATGCCGCACTCGAAGCCCGTCTGGACCTCGCGGACGTCGTCCTTGAACCGGCGCAGCGAATCGATCTTGTCGGTAACGATGACCTTGCCACCGCGCCACAGTCGCACGTTGCCGGCGCGGACGATTCGCCCGTCGGTGACATACGAACCGGCGATGACCTGCCGGCCGACCTTGATCAGCTTGCGGACCTCGGCGCGGCCCTCGATGACCTCGACCTGCTCCGGCTCGAGCAGGCCGCCCAGGGCCTTCTCGATGTCGTCCGTGAGCTGGTAGATGATGTCGTACAGGCGGACGTCGACCTTCTCGCTCACGGCCGCGCGGCGGGCGGTATCGCTGATCGCGGTGTTGAACCCGACAACGATCGCGTTGGAGGCGGACGCGAGAAGAATGTCGTTGTCGCTGATCTCGCCGGCGCCCTCGTGCAGGACGTTCAGCTTGACCTCGTCGGTCTTGAGCTGGGCCAGCGCGTGCGTGATGGCGCCCAGCGAGCCCGACACGTCAGCCTTGAGGATGATCCGCAGCTCCTTGGCCTGGCCGGCCTGGATCTGGCGGTAGAGGTCCTCCAGCGTCGCGCGGCCGCTCCCCTCCCCGCCCTTCGTGGCGAGCTCGGCGCGGCGGGTATCAACGGCCGCGCGAGCGGCCTTCTCGTCTGCGACCACGCGCAGGATGTCGCCGGCCTCCGGCACCTCGGACAGGCCGAGGATCAGGGCCGGGGTCGCGGGACCCGCCTTCTTGATGCGCTTGCCGAGCCCGTCCTCGAGCGCGCGAACGCGTCCGAACGTCTCGCCAACAACGATCACGTCGCCCACGTTGAGCGTACCCGTCTGCACGAGCACCGTGCCAACGGGGCCGCGGGCCTTGTCCATGCGGGCCTCGACGATGGTGCCGATGGCCGTTCGCTTCGGATTGGCCTTGAGCTCCTGGAGATCCGCGACGAGCAGGACCATGTCGACGAGGTCGTCCAGGCCCACGCGGCTCTTGGCCGAGACGGGCACCAGCGGCGTGTCGCCGCCGTACTCCTCGATGACGACGCCGGCCTCGGTGAGCTCGGTCTTCACGCGATCGGGGTTGCTATCCGGCTTGTCGATCTTGTTGAGCGCGATGATGATCGGCACCTTGGCCGCCTTGGCGTGGTGGATCGCCTCCAGGGTCTGGGGCATGACGCCGTCGTCCGCGGCCACGACCACCACCGCGATGTCGGTGACCTTCGCGCCGCGGGCGCGCATGGCGGTGAATGCCTCGTGGCCCGGGGTATCGAGGAACACGACGCGCCGGTCGCCCCGGGTGACGTCGCTCGCGCCAATGTGCTGGGTGATGCCGCCGCGCTCGCCCTCCGCGACGGTCGTCGAGCGGATCGCGTCGAGGAGGCTTGTCTTGCCGTGGTCGACGTGGCCCATGACGGTCACGATCGGGGCGCGATCGACCAGGTCAGCGGAGTCGTCTTCCGTGAACAGCTCTTCCTTGGTCGCCGCCTGTGGCGCGTCCTCGCCGTCCTCGGCGGCCGCCGCGTCGCCGGGCGCCTGGGGCTCGGCCACGTCGTAGCCGAGCTCGCTCGCGACGAGCGACGCGGTGTCGCGGTCGATGAGCTGGTTGATGGTCGCGAAGATCCCGCTCTTGATGAGCTCGCGAATCACGTCCGCGGGGTTGACCCCGAGGAGCTCCCCGAGCTCCTTGACGGTGATGGTCGCGGGCAGCTCGACTGCGCCACGGTCCTTCGGATCCAGGACCTGGACGGCCGCCTGCCCCAACGCGCCATCGCGACGCGGTGGCTTGCGGGGTCCACGACGGCCGCGCGTGCCGCTCCTGCTACGGGCCATCGGTTCCTCCCCCGCGCGCGGCGGTTAGCAATGTCTCGGTGATGTCGGTCGGCAAAGACGACACGAGGGCGCGGGCGAGCGTGCCCTTGCCTGAGGCGCCGTTGATGCACGTCTCGTCGCGGCACACGTACGCGCCGCGGCCGCTGGCACGGCCGGTCGGGTCGAAGTGAACGACGCCGTCGGGCGTGCGGACCACCCGAAGCAGGTCGCGCTTCTCGCGCGACGTCCGGCAGACCACGCAGGACCGGGTCGGGACCGCTCGACGCTCGAGGGTCACCGCGGCCGCGCCTACGACGACACCTCGTCGGCAGCGGCCCTGGTCTTGCGTGCCCGAGGCTTCGCGCCCGCGCCCGTCGCAGCGCCGACGGGCTCGCGGCCGGCGTCATCCTCGTCGCCGGTGGCCGAGGAGTCCACGGTCTCGGACGCGGCGCCAGGCGCACCGGCGCCGTCGAGCTCTGCTGCAGCTGCAGCTTTCACGGCGGCGGCCTTCGCCTTCGCCGTCGTCGACTTCGTGGTGCGCGTCGCCTTCTTCGGGGCAGCCGCGACTGGCTCGGCCGCGACGATCGACTCGGCGCTGCCCTCGGCTGACTCGGCGGCGGCCTCGGCTGCCTCGCCATCTGTTGCCTCGACATCGGCTGCCTTGGCCTTGGTGGCGCGGGCCTTCTTCGGTGCCGCAGCCACGGGCGCGGTCTCGGCCACGGGCGCGGTCTCGGCCACGGGCGCGTCGCCGGCGCCATCGGCCGCAGTCGCGGCCTGCTCCGGCTCCTTGGTCGCGGCGGCCTTCGCCTCGGCAACCGACACGTCGCTCCGGATGTCGATCCGCCAGCCGGTCAGGCGCGCGGCAAGCCGTGCGTTCTGGCCCTCCCGACCGATCGCAAGCGAGAGCATCCGCTCGGGCACGGTGACGTTGGCGATCCGGTGCTCTTCATCGATCTCCACCGACAGCACCTGAGCAGGCGAAAGAGCGTTGGCCACGAAGGCGGACGGATCGTCGTTCCACGGGATCACGTCGATCTTCTCGCCGCCGAGCTCGGCGACGACGGCCTGCACGCGCGCGCCGCGCTGCCCGACCGTCGCGCCGACCGGGTCGAGGCCCTCCTGGCGCGAGCCCACCGCGACCTTGGACCGGCTGCCGGCCTCGCGGGCGATGGCGCGGATCTCGACGATGCCGTTATGGATCTCCGGGACCTCGAGCTCGAACAGGCGCTTGAGGAAGCCCTTGTGCGTCCGGCTGACGAACAGCGTCGGCCCGCGCGGGGTGCGCCGGACCTCGAGGACGTAGGCCTTCACGTTCTGGCCGATGCGGTAGTGCTCGAGGGGCGACTGCTCCGTGGTGGCGAGGACGGACTCGACGCCCTTGCCCATCTCCAGGATCATGGCGCGCGGCTCGACGCGGTTGACCGTACCGGTCACCAGCTCGCCCTCTCGGTCCGCGAACTGATCGAACACGGCGTCGCGCTCGGCCTCGCGCAGGCGCTGGAGGACGACCTGCTTGGCGGTCTGGGCGCCGATGCGGCCGAAGGTGTCGCCGTCAAGCTCCTCGAACTCCACGAGCTCACCCGGGATCGCGTCCGCCTTGTGCCGGCGCGCCTCGTCGAGCGTGAAGTGGGTGAGCTGCTGCTCTTCCTCGATCGGTTCGTTGGAGGCGACGCGGGCTCGGTACACGCGGATCCGGCCGCTTTCGGCATCGATCTGGACGTGGATGTCCTCTTCGTTGGCGACGCGCCTGTAGGCAGCGGCAATGGCCTCTTCGACGGTGTGGATCAGCTGCTCGCGCGAGACCTGCTTCTCGGCGTTGAGCTGGAGGAGAGCGCCGACGAAATCTCGACTCACTTCGTACCTCCTCCTCTCCCTCGCCGAAAACCGTTCGCCGCAAAAAAAGAACGTGGGGGTCACCCACGTCCGAGGCGGCCGATTCCGTTCCGCCGGAGTATACACCCGGCCCCGTGGACCGTCGACCGACGGCGCCCGCGAAGCGAGGCTCCGCCGCCGGCGGGTACACCGCCGAGCCCGGTGGTCAGGCCGGCACGCCGGCTCCGTAGCGGCGCTCGACGTAGCCCTCGAGAATGCCGATGAACTCGTCGACGAGGCCGTCGCCACGGAGGGTGCGATCGAGGCGGCCGTCGATGAAGACGGGCGCAACCGGTTCCTCGAACGTGCCCGGGAGCGAGATGCCGATGTCGGCGTGCTTCGATTCGCCGGGGCCGTTGACGACGCAGCCCATGACCGCGACGGTCATCTCCTCGACGCCGGGGTACTGCGCCTGCCATGCGGGCATCCGGTCCCGCAGGTGTAGCTGGATCCGCTCGGCCATCTCCTGGAAGAACGTCGACGTCGTGCGCCCGCAACCGGGACAGGCACTGACCTGGGGCAGGAACGAGCGCAGGCCCATCGACTGGAGCACCTGCTGCGCAACCCGCACCTCCTCCTCCCGCTCGCCGCCGGGGGCCGGCGTGAGCGAGACGCGGATCGTGTCCCCGATCCCCTCCTCCAGCAGGATCGACAGGCCCGCGGTGGACGCGACGATGCCCTTCATCCCGAGTCCGGCCTCGGTCAATCCGAGGTGCAGCGGGTAGTCCGAGCGGGTGGCGAGGATCCGATAGACATCGACGAGGTCGCGGACGTTCGAGACCTTGGCCGACAGGATGATCCGGTCGTGGCCGAGGCCGGTCGCCTCGGCGAGCTCAGCGGAGCGCATGGCCGACTCGATCATCGCCTCGATCATCACATCGCGGCTCTCGCGCGGCTCCGCGAGGCGCGCGTTCTGGTCCATGAGCTCCGTGAGCAGCGCCTGGTCCAGCGAGCCCCAGTTCACGCCGATGCGTACGGGCACGCCGTTCTCCATGGCCACGCGGACGATCGTCTGGAAGTTGGCGTCGTGCCGCTTCGCGCCCACGTTGCCCGGGTTGATCCGGTACTTGGCTAGGCCGCGGGCCATCTCGGGGTACTCGACCAGGAGCTGGTGGCCGTTGTAGTGGAAGTCACCGATGACCGGCACCCCGACGCCGAGATCGCGCAGCTTGCGCAGCATCCCGGGGACGGCGTCTGCCGCCAGGTCGTTGTTCACCGTGACCCGCACGAGCTCGCTGCCGGCGTGCGCCAGCCTTGCGACCTGGATCGCGGTCCCGTCGGCGTCGGCGGTGTCCGTGTTCGTCATCGACTGGACGACGACGGGATGCGCGCTGCCGACGGGGACCCCACCGACGTCGACCGTGACGGTCCGCCGGCGCACCGGGGCGCTCACGCCCGGCCTGCGTCCGCGGGCGGGGTCATGGCGTCTGGCCGAGCCGGATGATGTCGAACCCGGAGACCCAGATGATGAACACCATCAGGAACACGAACCCGACCGCGTAGGTCAGTCGCTCGGCCCGAAGGCTCACGCGGGTGCCGAACACTCGCTTGATCAGCAGCATCAGCATCCGGCCGCCGTCGAGCGGCGGGAACGGCAGGATGTTCACTACGCCCAGGTTGACCGACAGGATTCCCGCTACGAACAGGGTCAGGATCGGCCCCGAACCGAGGAAGATGTCGGTGAGCGAGACGGCGATGCCGATGGGGCCGGCGGCGGGTGGCGGTGCGGTTGGGTCCGAGATGAAGCCCGAGACCAGAGAGCCGAGCCCATCGAGGATCAGGCCGCCCCAATTGACGACCTGGGCAGCGGCAATCCCGAGTGCCGTCCCGATGTCGTGGCCGACGTAGGCGCCGGAGTAGGCCTGGGTCAGGCTGCTGACGCCGAGCGCGCCGCGGGTCGGGCTCAGCTCGGCCGCCGGACGAAGCGTCGCGGTGAGGCTCGCCCGGCTGCCGTCGTCGCGAATGACATCGAGGGTCACGGTCTTGCCGGCGTTGCCCCGGAGGGCGTCGATGAGGCTGCGCTCGCCGAAGAACTCGAACGTCTCGCCGGAGACGGCGTAGATCTTGTCGCCCGGGCGCAGGCCCGCCGTCGCGGCCGGCGAGCCGGCCTCGACCTGCCCGACCCCGACACCGACGACGGGGCTCGCCAGCCAGGCGATCCCGAAGAAGATCACGAACGCGAGGACGATGTTCATCGCGACGCCGGCGACGAGGATCGTCAGGCGTACCGGGAGCGATTTTGCGGAGAACGAGCGCGGATCTGGGTCTTCGTCGCCGTCCTCACCGTCCATGCGCACGAAGCCGCCGATCGGCAGCCAGTTGAGCGTCCACAGCGTCTCGCCCTGCGTCCGCAGGACCTTGGCCCGCGGCGGGAAGCCGATCCCGAACTCCAGCACGCGCACGTTGAGCAGGCGCGCGGTCACGAAATGGCCTATCTCGTGGATCAGCACCAGGCCGCCGAGGATGACGATGAACAGGACCAGGGCTAGGAGGGTGTACAGAATGCCGTCCATCAGGCGCGAACCCCGCTTGGGCGGACCGCGAATGCGCGGCGCACCTCGGCGTCCAGGGCGACGAGGCCTTCCACGTCCGGGTCATCCCCCGAGGCCGTGCCGAATCTCGCCACCGCGTCCTCCAGCATCCTCGGAATGCCCGGGAAGTCGAGCGTGCCGTCGAGGAAGCCGGCCACGGCGACGTCATCCGCCGCAATCAGCGCCGCCGTGGCGCGCGGACCCATCAGCCCGGCCTCGCGGGCGATCCGGAGCGCCGGGAAGCGCGCCTCGTCGGGGGCACGGAAGTCGAGGCGCGCGGTTGCGACAAGGTCTGCTGCGGCGGTCTTCGCCGGCCGTCGCTCCGGGTAGGTGAGCGCGTACCGGATCGGGAGTCGCATGTCGGGCGTACCAAGCTGTGCCTTGAGGGAGCCGTCGACGAACTGGACGGCGGAGTGGACGACCGACTGCGGATGGATCACGACGTCGATCACCTCGTAGGCGACATCGTAGAGCCAGCGCGCCTCGATGACCTCCAGGCCCTTGTTGGCGAGGGTGGCTGAGTCGATGGTGATCTTCGCCCCCATGGACCACGTCGGGTGGCGCAGCGCCCGCTCGGGGGTGATCCCGGCGAATTCGTCGGCAGGCAGTTCCAGGAACGGACCGCCCGATGCCGTGAGGATCAGCCGGTCAACGCTGGCGAGGTCCTCCCCGACGAGGCACTGCCAGATCGCGGAGTGCTCCGAGTCGATCGGCCGCAGCCAGCCGAGCGGGCTCGCGAGCGGATCGGCGGGTGCGACGGCCGCGCGCTCTGCGGCACGGGCTCGCGCGAGCGGCATCACCAGGTGGCCGCCGGCGACCAGCGTCTCCTTGTTGGCGGTGGCCACGATCTTGCCGGCGGCCAAGGCCGCGAGCACGGGCCGCAGGCTGACCACGCCGCCGGTGCCGACGACCACGATGTCCACGTCGTCGCGGGTCGCGAGCTCCAGCAGGGCGTCGTCACCCATCGCGAGCTCCGTGCCCGGCGGCAGGACGCCGGCGAGGGCGCGAGCGCCGGCCTCATCGCCGAGTGCGACGATGGCCGGCCGATGGAGCGCCGCCTGCTCGGCGAGCAGCGTCGCGTTCCGGCCGGCCGCAAGGGCGACGACCCGGAACGACGGATCGCCGGTCAGGACGTCGAGCGCCTGGCAACCGATTGAGCCCGTGGATCCGAGCAGCGCGACGCCGCGAGGGCGCCCGCCTGCCCGATCAGAGGACGCTGACGACATAGAAGTACGCCACGGGCGCCGCGAACAGGAACGAGTCCACGCGATCCAGGACGCCGCCGTGGCCCGGGATCAGGGTGCCGGACTCCCTGGCGCCGGCTGCGCGCTTGAGCATCGACTCGGCAAGGTCGCCTGCCTGCGCCGCGGCGGCAACGGCGATGCCGAACGCCATGCCGGCGAGCCACGGGCGACCGAACGCGGCGATCAGCACGGCCCCGACGACGGCCGCTGCCACCATGCCGCCGATCACGCCCTCAAGCGTCTTCGACGGAGAGATGTGGTGCATGAACGCGTGCCGGCCGAAACGGCTGCCGGTGAAGTACGCCGCCGTGTCGAACGCCCACACGACAAGGACGAGGGCCAGGATCCAGGCGCGCTCCGAGCCGAGCCAGCCGAGGATCGCCGTGGGGTCCACGGCCTTGTCGGTGGCGGCGAGGCGGGCCACGAAGCCCAGCAGCCCCACATACAGCGCCCCGAACGTGGTGGTCGCGAATATCGCGAGACCTTCGCGTGGGTCATGCCGGGACAGCGCGCCGGTGCCGATGAGGACGATGCCGAGCGCCGCGAGGAGAAGGCCGGAGCCGCCCGGCAGCTCCTTCACGGCGTCGCCGAGCCCGACCACGACGGCGAGGGCGATGCCCAGGATGGGCATCGAGTGGTGGCCCGCGGCCGTCAGGAGCCGGAAGGCCTCGACGCCCGCGAGGACGATGATGAGGCCGACCAGGAGCAGGATCCACGGCCCGCCCAACCACAGCGCCACGAGAAGCGGCGGAACGAGGATCGCCGCGCTCCGGGCGCGCTCGCGGAGCATCCGGTCAGCGGCCGAAGCGGCGCGTCCGGCTGGCGTACTCGGCCAGGGCGAGATCGAGGTCGGCAGGCCCGAAGTCCGGCCACAGCGTGTCGCTGGTGATCAACTCGGCGTACGCGGCCTGCCAGATCAGGAAGTTCGACAGGCGCTGCTCGCCACCGGTGCGGATGACGACGTCCGGGTCGGGCAGGTCGGTGGTATATAGCGCTGCTGCGACGGTGGCCTCGTCGATGGCCTCGGGCGCCTTTCCGTCGCGGACGATGGCTCGGATGGCGTCGACGAGCTCGGTCCGGCCCGCGTAGTTGAAGCAGACGTTCAGGGCGAGGCGGTCCCCGCCCTCGGTCGCGGCAAGCGCCGACTCGATCGAGACGCGGGTATCGTGCGGGAGCTCGTCGAGCCGGCCCAACAGCCGGACGCGGACGCCCTGGGCGCGGAGCTCGTCGGTCTCGCTTCGAATCGCGCTCTCCAGGAGCCCGAACAGCCCGACTACCTCGTCGTCGGTGCGCGCCCAGTTCTCGCGGCTGAACGCGTACAGCGTGAGCACCGGGATGCCGCGTCGGACGGCATGTCGGAGGACTTCGCGGATCGCCTCGACCCCGGCGGCGTGCCCCTCGATCTCGGAAACGCCGCGGGCGCGCGCCCAGCGGCGATTGCCGTCCATGATGATCGCGACGTGGTCGGGGGCCTCGGCGCGCGCCTCCTGGCGAGTGCTGGCCATGTCAGGGCGCCGCAGCACCGGCGCCATCGGGTCAGGTTCGTGGGCCAGTGGCGGAGCGTCGATGGGGCGGATCAGCGGCGCACGCGCCACTAGACCTCGAGGACCTCCTGCTCCTTCGCCGCGCCGACCCGGTCGACCTCGGCAACGTGGCGGTCCGTCGTCTTCTGCAGCTCCTCGAGGAGCTTGTGGCTCTCGTCCGTGCCCACCTCGCCCTCCCGCTCGAGCTTCTTGATGTGGTCGGCCGCGTCCCGGCGCAGGTTCCGGATCTCGACCCGCGCCTCCTCCATGCGCTTGTGGACCTGTTTGACGAGGTCGTGCCGGCGCTCCTCGGTGAGGGCAGGGATGTTCAGGCGAACTACCGTCCCGTCGACGTTGGGCGTCAGGCCGATGTCGCTCTTGATGATCGCCCGCTCGATCGCGCCGAGGGCGCTGCGATCCCACGGCTGGATCACGATCTGGTGCGGCTCGGGCACGCTGATGCCCGCCAGCTGGTTCAGCGGCGTCTGGGTGCCGTAGTAGTCGATGCTGATGCGCTCCACGATGCCGGTGGAGGCACGCCCGGTCCTGATCGAGTTGAGGTCGCGGTCCATGACCTCGACCGCGCGAGCCATCTTGTGGTCGGCGGCGCTGATGACCTCGTGGCTCATGATCGCCCTCCCGCCGGACCGGAGATGACCGTGCCTACGGCCTGGCCGTCGGCAACCCGCGCGATGTTGTCCGGCCCGTTCAGGTCGAACACGATGATCGGGAGGTCATTCTCCATGCACAGTGACACGGCCGCACCGTCCAGCACTTTCAGCTGATCGCGCAACAGGTCCGTGTATTCAAGCCGGTCGTATCGGCGGGCACCAGGGACCGTCATCGGGTCCGCATCGTAGACCCCGTCGACCTTGGTCGCCTTCATGAGCACCTCCGCCCCGATCTCGACGGCGCGCAGCGCCGCCGCGGTGTCGGTCGTGAAGTACGGGTTACCGGTGCCTGCGACGAAGATCACGACGCGACCCTTCTCGAGGTGCCGCACCGCGCGTCGCCGAATGTATGGCTCCGCGATCTCGTTCATGGCGATCGCGCTCATCACCCGGGTCGGGGTGTTCGTCCGCTCCACTGCGTCCTGCAGGGCAAGGCCGTTCATGACCGTCGCGAGCATGCCGATGTAGTCGCCCGTGGCGCGGTCCATGCCCTGGGCGGCCGCGGCCATGCCCCGGAAGATGTTGCCGCCGCCGACGACGATGCCGACCTCGACGCCCTTGGCTCGAACCGCCACGACCTGCTTGGCGATGAACGCGCAGACGGCGGGGTCGACACCGTACTGGCGCGACCCGAGCAGGGCCTCACCGGAGAGCTTGAGCAGGATCCGCTTGTAGCGCGGGGCTGCCCGCTCCCCTCCGACGTCCTCGCGGGTCGTGGTGATGGCCTCGCTCACTTGTCCTCCCCGAGGGCGTACCGCTCGAACCGGCGGACCTGGATGTTCTCGCCGATGGTGGCCACCGCCTCCGTGACCAGGTCGCGAACGGTCTGCTCGCTGTCCCGGAACGGCTGCTCCAACAGGACGCCGCCCGGCTCCGAGTACCACTTCTTCAGGCGGCCCGAGGCGATGCTCTCGCGGACGTTCTCCGGCTTGCCTTCGACATCGGCCGCCCCGAGGATCTCGGCTCGCTTGGCGTCGGCGACGTCGGACGGGATGTCCTCGATGGACACCCAGCTCGGATACGTCGCGGCGACCTGGACCGCCAGGTTGCGGACGAGCTGCTGGAACCGGTCGGTGCGCGCGACGAAGTCCGTCTCGCAGTTCACCTCGATGAGGACGCCGACGCGCCCGCCGGTATGGATGTAGCTGGACACGAGACCCTCGCGAGCCTCGCGCCCGGCCTTCTTGGCGGCCGCGGCGAGTCCCCGCTCCCGGAGCATGGCGACGGCCTTGTCCATGTCGCCGCCCGATTCCCCGAGGGCGCGCTTGCAGTCCATCATCCCGGCGCCGGTGCGTTCGCGGAGGTCGCGGACCATCTCCGCGGTGATCGTGGCCATGTTTGTGTTCGTGCTCCTGTTCATGCTCGGCGGGCCAGGGCCCGCGGGTAGTTCGGTTTCTTGGCGGCGCCGATCAGGCCGGTGCCGCGTCCTTGTTCTCGGCGGCCTCGGCGGCCTCGGCGGCCTCGCGGGCGAGCTCCACAGCGATGTCCTCGGGCGTCGCGCCGTCCTCCTGGACCGGGGCCGCCGCGGGCGTGCCGGGCAGGAGGTCGTCGTCATCGTCGGGGGCGAAGCTGAGCGCAGCGCCTCCGGCGAGGGCCGCGACGAGCTCGTCGGTAGCCTCGACGTCGTCGTAGGTCGGCTCCTCGGTCACCTCGACCTCGGGCTCGATGGCGCGGCTCGCGCGCTCGTTGGCTCCCTCGATCGCGGCGTCGGCGACTAGCGAGCAGAGCAGCCGGATGGCGCGGATCGCGTCGTCGTTGGCCGGGATGATGAAGTCGAGCTCGTCCGGGTCGACGTTCGTGTCGCCCGTGCCCACGACCGGGATCTCGAGGCGATTGGCCTCGGTGACCGCGATCCGCTCGCGATGGGGATCCACGATGAAGATGGCGCCGGGGACGCGCTTCATCTTGCGGATGCCGCCCAGCATGAGCTGGAGGCGGGTTAGCTGCTCGGTCAGCTTGGCCGCTTCCTTCTTGGGCAGCCGGTCGAGGTCGCCGGCCTGCTGCCGCGCCTCGAGCTGGTCCATGAGCCCGATCCGCTTCTTGATCGTGACGAAGTTGGTGAGCATGCCGCCCAGCCAGCGCTTGTTGACGTAGGGCATGCCGGCGCGGGTCGCCTCGGCGGCGAGCGGCTCCTGGGCCTGCTTCTTGGTGCCGACGAACAGGACGACCTCGCCGCGGGCGACTGTCTCACGCACGAAGTCGAGGGCGACCTCGAGCCGCTTCGCGGTCTGAGCAAGGTCGATGATGTGAATCCCGTTGCGCTCGGCAAAGATGAACGGCTTCATCTTGGGATTCCAACGGCGGGTCTGGTGGCCGAAGTGGACTCCGGCCTCGAGCAGCTGCCGCATCGAGATGGACGGCACGGTCGGGTAGCCTCCTGTTCCGGTTGTATCCGCCGCGGACCCTCGTCGGGAGCCGCCCGAGCCCCGAGGGGTCCGGCCGGCACCGCCCCGATCGGTGCGGTCCGCGTGTGAGCTCCGACATTCGACCTGGTGTCGAGCACCGGGCGGTTGGCGCCACGGGACGGTCCCGCAGCCGGCGGAGTCTAGCACGAGGTCCCGCGCGGCAGGATCCCTGTGCCGACCCGGCATCGTCCCGCGCCACGCTGGTCGCTGCATCGACCGTGCGACGAAGCGCAGGCGCGTTCCGACCCGAGTGTCGCCATTCGTAGCCGCTTCGACCGATGACCGGTCGCTGGATCGACCAACTGACGGCGAACACCAGGCGTCGGGGACTCGACTGGTCGGATCGCGCGCGTTTGTCGGTCGGATGGTCGATCGATGGACCAAGCGTGGCCCGACCCACGGCGAGGCTGGCGTTCACGGCGAGGCTGGCGTTCACGGCGAGGCTGGCGCTCAGGCCGCGGGCGCGCGGGATCAGCCGCCGTGTCGGTGATGCCGGAGGCGGTCGCCGGGCTCGACGACGACGAGGTCGAAGCGGAGCGGGAGAGGCGGCAGCGACGTCCCGTTCGGGAGGATACCCGTGTCGCGCAGTGCGAAGCCGGCGCGGTGCAGACGGGCGCGCTTTCGCCCATCCACGGTCTCCTCCGGCAGGCCATAGTCGCGCCGCCGGCGCCAGCGCACCTCGACGACGACGAGGGCCGGTGGCGGCCCCGGATCGATCGCGACGAGGTCGAGCTCCGCGCGCCCGACCCGCACGCGGCGACCGAGCACCTGCCAGCCAAGCCCCTCGAGGTGGCCGGCGACCCGCGCCTCCGCGTCGTCGCCCGAGCGCTGGGCGCAGGTCCGCATCCCGCGAGTCTGGCGATGGTCGGTCACCCGGCCGTTCGCTGCAGATCGCCTGCGGCTTACCTGGCGCTCACCCGGCGATCAGCCCGGGGTCACGCCGCGATCATTCGGCGGCACCGCGATCCCCGGCAAGCGCTCAGGACGCCCGGTCCCGACCTGCGTGGGCCTGGGCGTCGGTGAGCTCGCGCCTGAACGACTCGGCCTCCGCGATCGCGGCTGCGGCCGCGGGATTCGGCTCGGCGACGTCGACCGTCGTCTCGATCCCGTGCAGGCCATCGAGCCGGTCGAGCTCGCGAACGTCGGCGTCGAGGTCCAGCGACGCCACGGCCTCGTCGAACAGGTCGAGGCTGATCTGGTCGCCGGCAAGGGTGCGCTGCAGCGCCAGGAACGACCGCCGGTGGAACGGCGTAAGGCCCAGACGCCGGATCGCGTCGCGGTGTTCGCGCGTCGCGTAGCCCTGGTTCCGCTCCCAGCCGTAGCCCGGGTAGCGCGCGGCCAGCAGGGTCATCATGCGGTCGCGCACGACCTTGGCGACGACGGACGCGCAGGCGATCGAGTAGACCTTGGAGTCGCCGTCGACGATCGCCGTGTACGGGCCGACCGCGGCCTCGAAACCGGCGATCCGATTGCCGTCCACCAGCACGTGGTCATGGCCGCCGAGGCGCGCCACCGCGCGACGCATCGCGAGGTGCGTGGCGTGATAGATGTTGATCGTGTCGATCTCGCGGACCGAGGCGGCGCCGAGTGCGACCCCGACGGCACGGCGTCGAATGATGGGTGCGAGTCGTTCCCGCTGTCCCGCCGAGAGCGTCTTCGAGTCCCGAACGCCGGGAATCCGCCGCGCGCCGGGCTTCATGATCACGGCCGCCGCGACGACCGCGCCGCAGGTGGGGGCGACGCCGACCTCGTCGATGCCGACCACGCGAGCGGCGCCGTCGCGCCAGTGCAGGCGCTCGAAGCGGAGGGTGGGGACACGCGGCGCCATCGTCCCGGTCAGGGTACCCCGGTGGCCACCAGCGGGCGACGCCGGCCGGCCAAGGCCGAATGCGGGCTGGGCCCGGTCGAATGCGGGCTGGGCCGGGGTGAGGGCCAGGCCCGAGGTCCGGCTACGCCCGGGTGCGTCGCTCCCGCAGCGTCGCGGCCTTGCCGACGCGCTTGCGCAGGAAGTAGAGCTGCGCGCGGCGCACGCGGCCGTGGCGGACAACCTCGATCTTCTCGACGCGCGGGCTGTTGACCATGAAGGTTCGCTCGACACCGACGCCGCTGGCGATCTTGCGTACCGTGATCGAGCGGGCGATGCCGCCGCCCTTGAGCTTCATGATCGTGCCTTCGAAGACCTGGATCCGCTCCTTGCCGCCCTCGACGACGCGAGCCGACACCTTCACCGTGTCGCCCGAGGCGAGCTCCGGGAGGTCGGTGCGGATCTGGTCGGCGACGATCTCGTCGAGCACGTTCACGGTGGTGAGTCCCTGCAGTTCCTGGCGCGCAGCGGCGCCGGTGAATGTCGTAATGGGTGTCGGCTGATCGGCCGACGGCGGCGAAGGATACCACGAGGCCGCCGGGTGCCGGTGCAGGCACCAACTCGGCTCAGCGCGCCGCTAGGCGCCGTCACCCTCCGGCGGCAGGAGGTCGGGGCGCCGAGCCTTCGTCCTGGCCACCGCTGCATCGTGTCGCCAGCGACGGACGGCTTCGTGGTTGCCGCCGACGAGGACCTCGGGCACGCCCCGGCCACGGAACTCGGCGGGCCGCGTGTACTGCGGGTACTCCAGGAGGCCCGCGCTGAACGATTCCTCGACGGTCGACGCGTCGTCGATCGCGCCGGGCAGGAGGCGGGTGACGGCATCGACGACCACGAGCGCCGCCAGCTCGCCGCCGGTCAGGACGTAGTCGCCGATGGATAGCTCCAGGTCGACGAGGTCGCGGATCCGCTCGTCGATGCCCTCGTAGCGGGGACAGACGAGGATCAGATGAGATCGCATTGCCAGTTCGGCGGCGCGCGCCTGCCGGAACACCTCGCCGCCCGCGTCGAGCAGGATCGTCATCGAGTCGGACCGGCGGAGGGCGTCAAGGGCGTCGGCCACGGGCTCGGGTCGGAGGACCATGCCCGCCCCCCCGCCGTACGGCGCGTCGTCGACGCTCCGATGGCGCCCGATCCCCCACTGGCGCAGATCGTGGGTCCGGATCTCGACGAGGCCGCGCTCGCGCGTGCGACCCGGGATGCTCTCGGAGAGCGGCCCCTCGAGCATGCCCGGGAACAGGCAGATGACGTCGATCTCGAGGGTCATTGGCTGGCCGACTCAGCGCCTTGAGCGCCGCCGTCCGGCGCGGCGTCGCCGCCGTCCGGCGCAGTCTCGCCATCCCCCGGCGCGGCGCCGTCGGCAGCCGCTGCCTCCGCCTCGCCGCCGCCCTCCGGGTCGACCGCCTTCGCGCCCTTCCCGTGCCGGGACCAGCGATGCCGGCGCCGTGGCTTCGTCGTCTTCCGCTCCCCTGGGCCATCGACGGGCGCGCCGCCGAGGTCCAGCACCGTCTCGTCGACGACGAGCTCGCCGCGCTCGGGCGCGAACGTCGTGATCACGTCCCGGATCGCGGGCAGGTCGAACTCGCCGGGGGTGCCGCCGCGGACGACGTAGACCTCTGTCTCGCCGGCGCGGTACACGTCGGCGACGCGGCCGAGCTCGACGCCCTGCGAATCGCGGACCATCGCCCCGATCACCTCGTGCCAGTACGCGGCCCCGGACTCCAGGTCCTCGGTCCGGTCGACGGTGACTTCGAGATACGCATCCCGCAGCCACTCGGCGGCGGCGCGGTCGGACACCTCCCGGAACTGAAGCCGCCAGCCCGGGCCGTCCTCGACCGCCTGCGCGGCCGCCACGGTCAGCGGGCGCGCGTCGTTCTCGACATGGAGCACCTGGCCCACGGCATACCGCTGCTCCGGCCGGTCCGTGAGCACCTCGACGCGCACGGCGCCGTTGAGGCCGTGCAGGCCCCGGACCTGGGCGACGACGAGCCGGGTGAGAGCCATGGTCGTGCGCGCGTCGCTCAGATGATCTCCAGCTGGACAGAGCTGCCCTCGCGGGCGGCGGTCACCTTGAGCAGGGTTCGGAGCGCCTTGGCGACGCTGCCGTTCCGCCCGATGACCTTGCCCATGTCGTCCTCCGCGACGTGCAGCTCGATCACGGTGCCCTCCTCATCCTCGACCAGGGTCACCTTCACGGCGTCCGGGTCGTCGACGAGCGACTTCGCGACGTACTCGACCAGTTCCTTCGCACTCATCGCAGGCCTACTTCTTCTCGGCCGGCAGGACGCCGGCGTTCCGGAACAGCCGTGCGACGGTGTCCGAGGGAGTGGCGCCCTTCGCGAGCCACGCCTTCGCCTTGTCGGCGTCGACCACGAACTCCACCGGGTCCTTGCGCGGGTTGTAGTGCCCGAGCGTCTCGATGGAGCGGCTGTCGCGGGCGCTCCGGGAATCCGCGACGACGACGCGATAGCTGGGCTGCTTCGTCGCGCCGACGCGGGTCAACCTGATTCGTACGGCCATGTGCTCCTCCTGGGGTCTTTGGGGATCGGCTGGGCTACGGGGTGGTAACGGTGATCACGATTCGCGACCGGGCGCCGGTCGCGTCGTTGCTGGCCGACATCAGGACCGCCTCGAGCGGATCCAGATACGGCGCCAGGTTCGCCTCGAACTGCGCTAGCTCCTCCGCCGGCACGAAGCCCTTGGCGAGCTCGATGGTCGCGCCCGCGGCGACGTACATCGTCGTCTGGCTGTTCGCGATCCCTCGCTCGGCCGCCTGCTTGAACGCCGCAGTGTCGACGAGGCTGCTCCCCGGGCTGGTCGCGAGGAGGCCGGCCATCGCGCCATCCCCGAACGCCAGCACGACGGCCCGGCCGCGTGCCGCGATCGAGAACGAGATCGGCCCGTCCATCGGCGGGATCTCCATGCCGGGGACGCTGCCGGGCGGAATCACCGCGCCCAGGTCCGTGACGATCACCGTCGTCACCTGGACGCCGTTGATGGTCTCCTCGGACACGACTATGCCCCCACCGAAGCCGGCGAGGGCGAGCATCGTGGTCAGGGACGAGACGGTGGACGACGCCGTTGCGTCGTCCCTTGCGATGAGGATCAGGGCCGCCTCGGGCGCCTGCCCCTCCATCGAGAACGCCACGCCGACGTCGTCGATCCAGCCGACGAGCCCGCCCGCACCGCCAAGGCCTTCGAGCATGGCCAGCGGCTGCGCGAGCTCGGGCACCACGCGGAGCTGGGTCAGGAGGTTCTGGAGCGCGACGCCCGCGCCCTGGACCTCGAGGTACGCCAGCGTGTCCGAGGGCAGCAACGGGGCGATCAGGCTCGCATGCCCGGCGGGCATCGGGAGCAGCGATGGGCCCGCGGTCGCCGCCGGGATCGGCGCGGTGACGGCGTCGAAGACGAGCGCGTCGTCCTCGGCGCGGATGCCGGCCATCATCCAGGCGGGCAGGGTCGGGGTAAGTCCTGACAGGGCCGGCATGCCCGGCATGTCGCCCTGGCTGGGCATGAGCTGCTGGAGCGAAACGCCATCCACGTACAGGGTGGCGAGCCGGTCGCCGCCGAGCGCGGTTCGTGCCGAGGCGTACTCGGCGCGCTTGTCCATGCCGCTGCCATCAGCCTTGGCGTCGAGCGCCTTCCGAACCATCGCGGCGCTCCCGATGAGCGCCTGGCGCCCATCGACCACGCAGGCCATCGAGCCGTCGGCCGAGAGGACGAGGTCCAGGCCGCGGTAAGACTCGTTGGTGACGGTCTGGCCCTCGAACGCCGCCGTGCACGAGACGGCGCCATTCGTCGTGGCGGACACGACCGCCTGATCGGAACCCTCGGCCTCGAGGCTGCCCGATGGCGCGGCGGCACCCACGAACAGGGCGCCGTTCAGCCACGGCTTCAGGTCGGTGCGGTAGTCCGCCTCCAAGCCGGCAACCATGTCGACGAACTGGCTGAGGGCCTCGTCGACCTTGTCGGGCAGCGTGGACTGGTCGGCAAAGCCCGGGAAGTGGGCCAGCAGGTTGCCGAGGTTCTGCATCTGGTCGCCGGGCATGTCCATGCGAAGCTCTGCCACGAACGCCGAGTCGCCGGGCACGTAGCGGAGCGCCTCGGGGGTCGTGGGGCTGGACATCATGAGCATCGCCCCGATGGCCACCGCGATCGCGACCCCGGCAACGCCGAGCGCGATGATCCAGCGGCCGCGGTTGCTGCCCGGCGCCACGACGGTCGGCGGCGTGGCGGCTCCGGCGGGAGCTGCCGCCATGCCAGTGCCGGTAGGAGCTGCAGTCAGTCCCGCGCCCGTGGGAGCCGCGGCCATGCCCGCGTCCGTCGCAGGTGCGGCGTGCGCCGCGTCGCTCGCCATGGGTGCAGCTGGGGCGTCTGCCGTTGGCCCCGAGCCGGGCTCGGGTGTGCCCGCCGGGGCTCCCGTCGCTGGCGTCTCTATTGGTCTCGTCTCGTCGTCCGTCATGTCACTCCTCATCGCCGCCCGATGGACAGGCCACCGAGCAGCCCGCGCCCGCGACCCCCGGCGAGCTGCTTCATCATGCGTTGCATCTCCGTGAACTGCTTGACCAGCCGATTCACCTCGGTCAGGGAGGTCCCGGACCCGCTCGCGATCCGGCGCCGGCGGGAGCCGGTCAGGATCGCGGGCTCACGCCGCTCGCGGGTGGTCATGGAGCGGATGATCGCCTCGGTCCGGCGCAGGTCCCCACGGTCCACCGCCTCCTGGGCATCCTTGGCCATGTCGCCCATGCCCGGGACCATCGACACGAGCTGGCCGATCGGGCCCATCTTCTGAACCTGCTGCAGCTGCTCGAGGAAGTCCTCGAGGGTGAACTCCGCCTTGCGCAGCTTCTCCTCGAGCCTCCTGGCGGAATCGACGTCGACCGTCTCCTGTGCCCGCTCGACGAGCGTCAGGACGTCGCCCATGCCCAGGATCCGGCCGGCGAGCCGGTCCGGGTGGAAGACCTCGAGGGCGTCGGTCTTCTCGCCCGTCCCGAGGAACTTCACGCCGATGCCGGTGACCGTGGCGATCGAGAGGGCCGCGCCGCCGCGGGCGTCGCCGTCGATCTTGGTGAGGATGAGGCCGGTGACCGGGACCGCGGCGGCGAATGCCTGCGCCACGCCGACGGCTTCCTGGCCGGTCATCGCGTCGACGACGAGCAGCGTCTCGACCGGCTCCACGGCCTTGTTCACGGCGGCGATCTCGGCCATCAGCGCCTCGTCCAGGGAAAGGCGACCGGCGGTGTCGAGGATGATCGTGTCGCGGGTCTGCTTGCGCGCGGCCTCGAGCGCGCCGCGGGCGATGTCGACCGTGCTGGTGCCGGCGGGCGCTCGATACACCGGAACGTCTATCGCGCGACCAAGGGTCTGGAGCTGGTCCGCGGCGGCGGGCCGGTAGGGGTCCGCTGCGACGAGGAGCGGCCTTCGCCCGAGCTTCACGATGTGCTTCGCAAGCTTTGCGGACGTGGTCGTCTTGCCCGAGCCCTGGAGGCCGACGAGCGAGATCACCGCCGGGTTGCCCTGCAGGCGGAAGCTGCGATCCCCGGCCGAGAGGAGCTCGACGAGCTCGTCATGGACGATCTTCACGATCTGCTGGCCCGCGCTGAGGCTGGCGAGGATGTCCGCCCCGACGGCCTTCTCGCGGATCCGCCCGACGACGTCCTTCACGACCTTGAAGTTGACGTCCGCCTCGAGCAGGGCGAGCCGGATCTCGCGCGTGGCGGCATCCACGTCCGCCTCGCTGACCCGGCCGCGGCCGGTCAGGTTGGCGAGTGTAGTCCGCAGTCGATCGCTGAGGCTGTCGAACACGAGGGCGTGCAGATCTCCAGTGGGGACCCGATGAAAGGCTTGCGGCGCGTACCGCGGAGAGCACGCGGGTTCTGGCGTGCCGGCGAGGCGGAGTGTAGCCCGGTCAGTCCTCGATCGTGAATTCGATGGCCCGCTCGGTGGAGCCGCTGCGCACCAGGAGCGCGAACTTGCCGGTGGCGCCGGCGGGGATCTCGAAGCGCGAGAACAGATCCTTCTTGGTCTTGCGGGCACCGATGAGCTCGATCGACTGGCTGTGACCGTCCTTCCTGGCTTCGACGCGCTTGCCATCGGGAAGCCGGAGCGCAACGTTGTCGCCGGTGAAGGCGAGGCCGCCCGAGAAGTCGCCGGCGTAGGTCACGTCGTAGGTGAGCGTCAGGGCCCGGAGGCCGGCGTCGAGCTCCTCCAGCCAGTCGGGGAGGTCCCATCGGAGCAGGCCGGTGCGGAGCGTGATCCGCACGCTGCCGGCGGTCTGGGCACCCTTCAACTCGAGGGCGATCGGCTCGAAGGCGACCGGCGTACCCGCGGCCGGCGTGAGCGGGACCCGGGCGACGTGCAGCGGCTCATCACCCACCTCGATGACGGCCTCATCGACCTCGTCGATGCCCTGCAGCTCGTACGTCAGGACGGCGCCGGCGCTGCCCTTGCCGGGGACCGTCGGCACCCTTGACTCGCGCGTCGGCTCGATTCGCTCGCCGTTCACCACGAGCCAGATCTTGCCGTTGAGCTCCGCGGCTTCCGTACCGGTGTTGTCGAGCCGCAGGCCCAAGGTCACCGGGCCGCCGCGCTCGTCGAGCGTCGCGATCGCCTCGCCGAAGTGGAGCACTAGGCCGGCGTACCAGATTGTCGTCCGAAGGTCATACCGCGTCGTGGTGGGGGTCGGATCGGGGGCGCGCGTCGGCGTGGGGGCGGCGGTCGGGGCTCCGGATTCGCACGCCGCGAGGGCCGCCGTGACGACGCCGACGAGGAGCGCGGTTGCTACGCGGCCCGCTCGGCCACGCCCCGGAGGCCCGCCGGCGGCGGCACCGAGGCCGGACCTCATGCCGGGTCCTCGAAGAGGGCGTCCACGAACGCCACGGGATCGAACGCCACCAGGTCCTCGGCGCGCTCGCCCACGCCCGCGAAACGCACGGGTACGCCGAGCCGCTGCTCGATCGCGAACACGATGCCGCCGCGCGATGTGGAATCCAGCTTGGTCAGCACGATGCCCGTGAGCCCCACCGTCTCGTGGAACGCGGCCGCCTGGGCCAGTCCGTTCTGCCCGGTCGTCGCGTCGAGGACGAGCAGGGTCTCCGGCTGAGCATCCGGCAGCCGTCGCGCGATCACGCGTCGGATCTTGGCGAGCTCGTCCATGAGGTTCGACTTGGTGTGCAGCCGGCCCGCGGTGTCGATCAGGACGACGTCGGCGCGGCGAGCGACCGCGGCGTCCAGTGCGTCGTAGACCACGGCGGCGGGATCGGCACCCGCGGCGTGGGCGACGATGTCCACCCCTGCCCGGCCGGCCCACACGCGGAGCTGCTCGCTCGCAGCGGCGCGGAACGTATCGGCGGCGGCAAGCACGACCCGGCGCCCGGCGCCGGCCTCCCGCGCCGCGAGCTTGCCGATCGTGGTCGTCTTGCCGGTCCCGTTGACGCCGACGATCAGCGCGACCGCGGGCGACTGGGCCGCGGGGGCGAGCTCCCAGGCCGGATCGCGCGGCAGGAGATGGGTCGCGAGCTCGCGACGCACTGCCTCGACCGCACCGTCGTTGCCGGCTCGCTCGCGGGCCCGGTCGACGACGCTGGTCGCAAGCCCCGCCCCAACGTCTCCGGCGATCAGGCTCTCTTCCACGTCGTCCCAGGTCTCGGGGGCGATGCTGTCCCCGGTGAGGAGCGTCCGCAGCCGGGACATGAACCCGCCGCGGCTCCGGCGCAGGCCGTCCTCGAGCTCGCCGGGGCGCGCCTCGCTGGCCGTCACTCGGTCCCGAGCTCGACCGCCACCGCGACCGGCTCCGTGCGCCGGCCGTCGTCGCCGGCGAGCCCGGCCGTCCGCGACCCGGCCGATCGATCGGCGATGGCCGTCGCCTCGTCGAGGCGGAGGCTGATCACGCGGCTCACCGAATCCTCACCGACGGTGACGCCATACAGCGCGTCGGCGACCTCGATGGTTCCGCGGTTGTGGGTGATGATGATGCATTGCGTGGCTCGCGAGAGCTCCTTGAGCGCGTCGGTGAAGCGGCCGATGTTGGCCTCGTCGAGAGCGGCATCAACCTCGTCCAGGACGCAGAACGGGACCGGCCGAACCTCCAGCATGGCGAAGAGGAGTGCCACCGCGGTGAGGGCGCGCTCGCCGCCGGACAGCATCGCCAGCGCCTGCGCCTTTTTGCCCGGCGGCCGGGCCGTGATCTCGATGCCGGTGGACGACAGGTCATTCGGGTCGGTGAGCGACAGCCGCGCGAAGCCGCCGCCGAACAGCTGCCCGAACCGGGCGTCGAACGCGCGCTCCAGCGCCTCGAAGGTGCGGCGGAACTGCTCGCTGACGAGCTTGTCCAGCTCGCCAATGAGCTCGCGGGTGTGATCGATCGCCGCCTGGATGTCGGTTCGCTGGGCCTCGAGGCCGTCCAGGCGCGTGCGGAACGCCTCGTACTCGTCAGCGGCGAATGGGTTAACCGCGCCTAGGTCGTGGAAGCGGCGGCGCAGGGTCGCGAGCCGATTGGGCGTCGGGGGATCGGTGGGCGGCTCGGTCGCCTGCCACGCCGCCGCGGCAACGCTTAGCGCTTCTTCGAGAGCCGCGGGCTCGAGATCGTCGGGGGCAGGGTCGACCGCGTCGGCGTACGGGCCGGCCGCGTCGAGCGTCGACCCCTCCGCGGCCGGTGCCGGCGCGGCGATCTCCGGCGCGGCGACAGCCGGATGGTCTTCGGCACCGGACCCGACGGCGGACAGGTGCCGCAGCGCCGTCGCGCCAAGGCCCGAGAGCTCGACCAGCAGCTGCTCCCTGAGCCCCTCGAGGGCGAGGCGGGCTTCGACGTCCTCGCGCTCGGCGATACGGCCGCGCTCCTGGGCGATGCGAACGCGATCGCGCAGGTCGCCTGCCGCGGCTTCGGCGGCCCGGAGCCTCTCCCGCTCGGCGGCGGCTGCCTCGACGACGGCGGCGAGGGCCGCCTCCGCCGCGCCGACCGCACGTTCTGCGTCGGCGAGGAGCGCGACCAGCTCGTCGCGGTCGAGGGCCAGCCGGGCCTCCCGCTCGGCGAGGTCGCCGGCGGTGCGATCGGCATAGGCGAGCTGGCGCTCGGCGAGGGTGATTGCCGCCTCGGCCTGGGCCCTGGCCCGCTCCGACTCTGCCCGCGCCGCGCGTGCCGCGGCGAGGTCCGCGGCGAGGGTGTCCCGCTGGCGACGGAGCGCAACCGCGCGGTCGCGTGCCACCGCATTCGCGTCGTGGTAGGCACTGGTGGCGTCGGTGGAGGCGGCGGGGTTGTCCGCGCCGGCGGTCGCAGCAGCCGTAGCCTCGGCGGGCGCAGCAGGTTCGGTGGGTTCGACCTCGGCCGGCGCGGCAGCACGGAGGCGGGCGGCCTCGCTTTGGAGGCGAGCCACCTGCGCGTCCAGCCACGCGGCCTCGCGGGCTGCCGCGTCCGCGCCGGCCGCCGCGGCGCGCTCGGCCTCCTCGGC
>DATKBR010000064.1:0-23685 GCA_035513775.1 Candidatus Limnocylindria bacterium | reverse complement strand
GGTCGGGGTCGGGGTCGGGGCCGGAGTCGGGGCCGGAGTGGGGGTCGGGGTCGGCCCCGTCCCATCGGAGACAGTAACCAGGACGGTGTCGGAATGGTTGTCCCACTCGGGAGCCGGCTGGGATTCGTCGCACATGAAGACGGAGCCGCCGACGATCGCGCACACGGTGTCGACACCGGCGGCGTTAGCCTGGTACGACACCGAGCAGAACCCGACGGTGCCGGTCCAACACTGGAGATCGGGGCTGTTGCCCGGGCTGTCGGGGTTGTTCGGGCTGTCCGGTGTGAAGTACCAACGTACGTGGGTGTTGCTCTCGGCTCCGACCGACGGGTCGCCGTCGGCGTCGATCGCGGTCGCGGTGAGGATCACGGTCGCGCCGACGGTGACGTCGAGAAGCTCGGGCTCGACGTTCACCCGGGCACCCGGTGCGGCAAGCGAGGGAGTGGAGAAGGCGAGGACCAGAGACCACGCGAGCGCGAAAGAAACGGCAGCGGCCAGCAGCCTCCGGGAACCGTGGCCGGTCCGGTCCGTCGTTCCCCCGATGTCGTTCGCGCTCCGTTCCACTTCGTTGCTCCGTCCAGTGGGCAAACCAGAACTTCGATGCGCGAACGATGCGTCTTCGCCGACCGAGGCGGGAGGGACGTAATCGTCACAGGGGTACGCCCCGGTGCCAGCGGGCACCGCGTGGATTCGAGGTCGTTTTCGAGCCGGTGCGGTCCGATGCAGTACCCCGTAGGACTCGGAACACTGCGCCCTGGGACGAGCGGATGGGATTGGTGGGGTTGGGTGGCGGAGCTCAGCCGCCGGTGCGAGCGATCCGATAGATGAAGCCGGCCTTGTCGTCGCTCGCGTAGAGGGCCCCGTCCGCGCCGACGGCGAGCCCGGCCGGGCGTCCGAGCGCATCCGACGCACCCTCCGGCAGGAAGCCGGTGGCGAACGGTTCGGGGTCCCCGGCCGGCGCACCGTCCCACGGGATCCACCACAGCGCGTAGCCGACCTTCACCGACGAGTTCCACGAACCGTGGAGGGCGACCACGAGGTGGTCGTCCCACCCCACGAGGGCCAGCGGGGCGGTGTGCGCCGGGAATGTGGCGGCGGGTGCGGCGACGCCGTCGCACGCGGTCGCATCGGTTCCGAACTCGGGATCGGGCAGCGCGGCGGCGTGACAGCGCGGCCAGCCGGCATCGGCGCCGTCGACGAGCTCGTACAGCGTCTCGGGCGGCTCGTGGTCGCCGAGCAGGTCGCGGCCCATGTTCGTCGCCCACGCCCGACCGGTGTCGGGGTCGACCCACAGCCCGACCGCGTTGCGGAGCCCGACCATGAACGGGCGCATGCCGTCATCGGTCACCAGCTGGACGGTGGCGCGCCGCTCGTCCTCCTCGTCGCAGACGTTGCATGAGGAGCCGATCGACAGCAGGATCTCGCCGGACGGCAGCACGCCGACCGTCCGCGTGGTGTGGTTTCCGCCGGTCGGGAGTCCTTCGACTACGACCCGGCGCCCGGCCTCGGCCAGCCCGTCCAGCGCGACCTCGTGGAGGGTCGACTCCCCGGCGACGAGGAGCCGGCCGTCATCGGTGAACTCGACGTCGTGGGCACGTCCATAGCCGGCGCCGACCTCCACGATCTCGTCCGCCGTCCCATCGCCATCGGCGTCCGGCAGGGCGACCACGCGGTCGACGCCGCGCTCCGCCACGAACAGCACGCCCTCCGGCGACACCGCCATGAAGCGTGGGTTGGCGAGGCCTTCGGCGAAGACATCGGCGGTGAACCCATCGGGCAGCTCGAGCTCAGCCGCGCCGCCCGGGCCGGCATCCACGTTGACGCCGAGGAAGGCTGCCAGCTGCGCGCGGAAGAGCCATGCCGCCGAGAGGAGGAGGACGATGGCGATCGTCCCGACGAGTGCCAAATTTCGTACTCGTCTCACCTTCGCTGACGTCAGGCCCGGCGCCGACGCCGGCGCAGCATGATTCCCGCTCCGATCAGGAGGACGACCACGACGACGCCGATGCCCGCGGTCAGGGGCACCGGAAGGCCAAGCTCGACCTGCGCCAGCTCGCGCGACCGCGCGATCTCGACGCCGTCTCGCTCCAGGCCGACCGAGAGAGCCAGCGGCCCACCGACGCCGGACACCACGCTCGCGGCTCCCCGCGCAGTAAGCGCCTCGGGAGGTGGTCGCAGGTCGGCCTGGTCGCGATAGATGGTGGCGGCCTCCCATCGAGATGTCGGCCAGCCCCAGTCGCAGGGATCATGCGTGCTCAGCCACAGCGCGGACTCGGTCCCGTCACGCGTACCGTGCGGGACGAGCTGGACGTCGATGTCCAGTGGTTGGTCGATGGTCCAGTAGGTGTCGAAACCGATGAGCCGCGGGACGAGATGGCGATCGCGGATCGCCTCGGCTCCGACCAGGGTCAGGGGTCCGACACGGATGGGCTCGATCCGCGCATCCTCGGGTACCGAGTCGACCACGCAGCCGGGCGGTGGGTCGCGTGCCTCGTCGGGAGCCTCTGCCGGGATAGGGCTGACGAGGCGATCCGGCAGGAGCGGACTCACTTCGCGGGGTCCGCCCTCCAGCGAGACCCGGCCTTCAGCCACCGATGTGTCGAGATCGTCGGACAGCTCGACGAGGCGGTCCAGGATCCGGGAGGCCTCCTCGCCGGTCGCCAGTCGCGCGCGGTCCGTGTCGGCAACGATCGGATCGAGCGCGACCGACTCGATGCCGTTCGGGGTCACCGTGAGCGTGGCGATGGCGCTGTCGGCCGCGTTCTCGAACGGGGCCAGGGCGTGGCCCAGATCGTGGAGGATCAAGCCCTGCTCGTGGCGCTCGATCCCCTGCAGGACGTGCGCGTTCGATCCCAGGACGACGTCGACGCCGAGCTCGATGAGCCGCTGCCCCAGTGACCGCTTCTCCCGGGAGGGCTCGGCCACCCAGTCGTCGCCCCAGTGAATGGCGAAGAGCACCGCGTGCGCATGTCGGCGGGCATCGGCGATCGGCTCCGCGAATTCGGACTCCCACGCTGCACCGTCCCCGAGCGACAGGTGGCAGGTTCCGGGTTCCCCGCCCTCGGCGGCGAAGTGAGGCTCCGTCGCGTCCGCGGAGAACAGGGCAACGCGAAGGCCGCTTCCGGCGGCGAGGTAGATCGGGGCGCAGGCCTCCGTCCTGGTCCTGCCCGAGCCGACCCGCGCGATTCCCATCTCGTCGAGCAGCTCGTTTTGTTCCAGCATCGCCTCTGGTCCGAAGTCGCCGCTGTGATTGTTCGCCGTCGCGACCGCATCGATGCCGCCGGCCGTCAGCACCGCGAGCGTCTCGGGTCGGGCGCGGAAGTGGTACGGGACCAGCTCGGACTTCTCGACCCCTCGCTCCCCCCGGGAGGTGGCCACGCTCTCCAGGTTCGCGATGGCGAGATCGGCGTCGATGAGCGGCGCAAGGTTTCCCAACGGGAAGTCCGCCCCACGGTCCGCGGCGAGCGAGTTGACCGTCCCGCCGAGGATGACGTCGCCCACCACGGCGACCGTGGCGTGCGGCCCGTCGACGGCGCGGGCGTGATCCGCGAGCGTCGAGTCGGGCAGGCCGCCGGCGGCCACGACCAACGCGATCAGGAGGGCGATCGCAACTCGACCTACCACCATGACCGAAGCGGATCGAGCGTCACAGGTTCCCTCGCCGCGCCTGCTCGATCTCGATCGCCTCGAAGAGCGCCTTGAAGTTGCCGACCCCGAAGCCGCGCGAGCCGTGCCGCTCGATGATCTCGAAGAAGAAGGTCGGGCGGTCCTGGATGGGGCGGGTGAAGATCTGGAGGAGGTAGCCCTCTTCGTCGCGGTCGGCCTCGATGCCGAGCTCCTCCAGCGTGTCGATCGGGACGCCCACGTCGCCGACGCGGTCGGTGAGCGTCTCGTAGTAGGCGTGGGGCATGCCCAGGAACTCGATGCCGTTCTCGCGCAGCTGTCGCACCGTCGAGACGATGTCCTCGGTGCGCAGCGCGATGTGCTGCGTGCCAGAGTCCAGGTAGTAGTCCAGGAACTCCTGGATCTGGCTCTTCTTCTTGGCCGGCGCCGGCTCGTTGATCGGGAACTTGACGCGACCGTTGCCGTTGGTCATGACCTTCGACATGAGCGCCGAGTACTCGGTGTGGATCACCTTGTCGTCGTAGTGGATCAGCTGGGCAAAGCCGAACACGTCGCGGTAGAAGTCGACGAACTTGTTCATGTCGCCGAGCCAGACGTTGCCGACGCAGTGGTCGATCTCGAGGAGGTTCAGGCCGGTCGCGGCCTTCGCCGGGTTCTTGACGCGGCGGTAGCCCGGCGCGAAGACGCCGTGGTAGTCGCGCCGCTCGACGAACGAGTGGCGCACCTCACCGTACGTGCTCACCGCGCTTCGGCGCAGTGCGCCGTCCTCACCGCCATCCAGCTCGACCGGCTCCATCGTCGACGTCGCGCCGCGGCTGGTCGTCTCGCGCCAGGAGGCTGCGGCATCGTCGACCGCGAACGCGATGTCCTTCACGCCGTCGCCATGCTTGTGGACGTGCTCCGCGATCTCGCCGTCCGGGCTGAGCGCGCCGGTCACGACGAGCGTGATCTCGTTGTGGCGCATGACGTAGCTGATGCGATCGCGGACGCCGGTCTCGAGGCCGGCATAGGCGATAGGCGTGAAGCCCCACAGGGCGCGGTAGTAGTGCGCGGCCTGCTTGGCGTTGCCCACCCAGAACTCGACGTGGTCGACCCCGTTGAGCGGGAGGAAATCGCCCGCCTGGGCATACGCATCCTTGTTGAGGATGGCGCCGGCCTGGTTGGCGGCGCCGCGGCTGATCGTGTCGGTCATGGAACGCGGCTCCCCTGCTGGCGGCGACATGAGGCGGGCCGGGTTGGCGCACGTCACGCCGCGATCTTGGAGCGACGGATTGACCGCATGGTAGTCCTGCATTGCGCGTGCGGCCACCGGTCGCCCGGTCCCGGTTTGTGTCGCGCAGCGCCTCGCGCCCGTCGGCATGCGTGTCGCGCGCCCGCCCAACGCCCCCGAGCCGCTCACCCGCCGAGCCGCTCACCCGCCGCTATGCGCCCGTGGCTCCCATTTCGAGTCGGTTCCAACGGTGCGGAACCAACGCACCAAGCAGCCGAATCAACGACCGTCGATGCGGTCGACACCTCGATGCCGGGCCGGTCGATGCCCACCAATTCCCCGATCCCACTTGCCGGAGGGACGAGCGTGACCCTGGGCGAGCGCCAGCATCGGCGGCAACCAGTCGCTCACGGGGCGGGCCAGCACCCCGAACAACCGGCGAATGCGCGGCAATTGGCGCCGTGCCGCAGCCGGCGCCCCCGCACCGCGGCGGAGGTATTTGACCTTCCTTGCGATGGTTCCGCTTGACTGGAAGTTTCTCGACCCTGGCGTCCAGCGGAGACGTCACCGCCCGTCCTCGATCGGCGGCGTCGGCCTCGGGCCGAGCGCGGGTGAGCAGCGCGCGGCGACGAGCCTCTGCGGGCGGCGTGCGAAACTGCGCGCCATGACACAGATGGATGAGCTAGCAGATCGACTGGATGCGGCGGGGGCCGCCCTGCGCGAGCTTGGTCCGGCCGTCGCGGCGGGCGAGCCGTGGCCACTCACGGACGTTTACGGGCCGGGGCCGGAGTCGGCCTGGGGGCCGCGCGAGGTGCTCGCGCACGTTGCGGAGATGCTGCCCTACTGGATGGGTGAGATCGAGCTGATCCTCGACGGGCGAGCCGACGCGGCGAGGGTCGAGGGCGGCGCCGAGCCGCCCGGATTCGGCCGGCTGGAGGATGACCCGGCGCGCGTGCAGATCATCGGGCGCGACCGGTCGTTCCCGGGGCGCGAGCTCCTCGCCCGCATCGACGCGGAGACGAGCCGGATCGCCCGCCGCTTCCGGACGCTGAGCGAGCCCGAGGCCGGCTATCTCGGTCGCCACGTCACCCGGGGCGACCTGTCCGTGAGCGACATCGCCGAGCGGCTGATGGCGGGGCACCTCGAGGGCCACGTCGCGCAGCTCCGGGAGGCGGTCACCGCGCCGCGCTGACGCGGGCCGGCCCTCGGACGATGTTCATGCTCTGGGCGATCCCGATCGGCATGCTGGCGGGCGCCGCGATCGGCGGGAGCCTCGCGAACCTCGCCCGCTTCCGGCTGCGCTGGGCAGCCCTCGCCGTGGCCGGCCTGCTCATCCAGCTCGTCCTGTTCACGCCCCTGGGCGACTCAGTCGCCGGCGGAGCGGGCCCTGCCATCTACGTCGCGACGACGCTCGCGGTGTTCGCCACGGTACTGCGGAACATCCGGCTCGCCGGCATGCCGATCGTCGCCCTGGGGGCCCTCTCGAATCTCGCCGCGATCACGGCCAACGGCGGGTCGATGCCGGCCAGCGCGGCGGCCCTCGCGACCGCCGGACTCGAGGCGGAGTCCCACACGAACAGCGTGGTCCTGGCGAACCCCGCCCTGGAGCCCCTGACGGACATCTTCGCGCTGCCGGCGTCTCTGCCGCTCGCCAACGTCTTCAGCGTCGGCGACGTCCTCATCGGGGTGGGGCTCGTGATCGTCGTCGCGGCGGCGATGCGGCGCCCGGCCGCAGCGGCCGGCCTGGCCGGGGGCGACGGCGAAACCGGCAGCGAGGATGAAGCCGACGCCGGGGTGGAGGCCCGGGCCTAGGACCCTGAGCCGGCCGGCTCGCCGCCGGCGGGCGGCGAGGGCACGCCGGCCTCCAGCTGCTCGCCGAGCTCGACCGTTCGCCGAAAGGCCGCCCATACGGCCTCCGAGAGGACAGTCCGCAGCCGGCCCGACTCGAGCGCGTGGAGCGCGGCCGCGCTCGTCCCGCCGGGTGAAGTGACCATGTTCCGGAGCTCCGCCGGGTGCATGCCCGACTGCTTGGCGAAGAGCGTGCTGCCCTCGAGCGTCTCGATGACGAGGTCGTGGGCCACGTGGCGCGGGAAGCCGAGGTGCACCGCCGCGTCGATGAGCGCCTCCATTACCAGGAAGACGTACGTGGGACCCGTTCCCGACACCGCGGTCGCCATGGCCACAAGCTTCTCGTCGTCGACCTCGATCTGGGCGCCCAGAGCGCCGAGCAGGCTCGCGGCCTGCTCCCGCTGTTCCGCGGACGTCTCCGGCGTCGCGTACCACACCGTCATGCCGCGCCCGAGCTGGGCGGGGGTGTTGGGCATGCTTCGAACCACCTCGCGATGACCGAGGTGCCCGATCAGGGCCTGCGTCGTCGCGCCGGCGAGGATGCTGATCACGAGCTGGCCCGGCCGGAGGTCGCCTCGAATCTCGCGCCCGACCCGGGCAAGCATCTGGGGCTTGATCGCGAGCAGGACGATGTCTGCGCCGGTGACCGCGGCAGCGTTGCCGTCGACCGTGCGCACGGCGTGCGTGCGCGTGAGCGCGTCGCGCCGGTCCTGGCGGGGATGGCTGGCGACGACCTGCTCGGGCGACACGAGCTGGCCCCGGAGCAGGCCGGCGATGATCGCCTCGGCCATCACCCCGGAGCCCACCGTCGCGATCGTGCGGCCAGTCAGGGAGGACATGGGCGCGCAGTATGCCACGCGTTCCGAGGGGGCCTGAACGAAAGAGCGCGACGATGGCGGGGACGGTGCCCGATGGCGCGCCGGCTCAGCGAGGTTTGGCGGCGTCAACCATGGTGCGCGCTGAATCCCGATCGCTGAACCAGGTGGCGTCCATCAGCGTGTAGTTCGCCCACTCGGCGGGGACCTGGTCCTCGGGGAAGATCGCGTTCACCGGGCACTCGGGCTCGCACGCGCCGCAGTCGATGCACTCGTTCGGATCGATGAACAGCTTGCGGTCGACGCCCGCCTCGTAGTGGATACAGTCCACCGGGCAGACCGAGACGCACGACAGGTCCAGCACGTCGACGCAGGGCTCGGCGATGACGTAGGTCATGACCCGGAGGACTCCTCTGACTGCACTGGACGCCCGCTTGGCGCCCGAAGGGTAGCACCGGCGCGATTTGCCTTGACACGGTATCGGCCGCGCCCGGACACTCCGGGGCGAGTCGTCAGCCACGGAACGTGCGAACCTCGCGCCGTGGCGGCACGGCTGGTTCGAATCGCGCCACCGGGGGCGCCGTGGTCGACGGGACCCGCACGAGGACGCACTTGGCAATCCTGACCAGCGAGGACCCAGCGAGGGTCGAAGAGACGGGTGCCGAGCCGGCCGCCGTCCGCCTCGAAGGCCTCGTGAAGCGCTTCACCGGCGAAGTCGCTGTCGCGGCTGTCGACGGGGTTGACCTCGAGATCGAGGATGGTGAGTTCTTCTCGATGCTCGGGCCGTCGGGCTCGGGCAAGACGACGACCCTGCGCCTGATAGCCGGCTTCGAGCGGCCGACGGAGGGTCGGGTCTGGCTGCACGGGGTCGACGTCACCGACCAGCCCCCGTTCGAACGCGACGTGAACACCGTGTTCCAGGACTACGCCCTGTTCCCGCACATGAACGTCGGCGGCAACGTCGCGTACGGCCTGAAGGTGCGCAAGGTTCCCCGGGCAGAACGCGAGCGGCGCGTCGGCGAGGCGCTCGAGATGGTCCGCCTGAACGGCTATGAGCGACGCAAGCCCGCACAGCTGTCCGGCGGGCAGCGGCAGCGGGTCGCGCTAGCGCGGGCGCTCGTGAACCGGCCCCGCGTCCTGCTCCTGGACGAGCCCCTCGGCGCGCTGGACCTCAAGCTGCGCGAGGAGATGCAGCTGGAGTTGAAGGCGATCCAGCAGGAGGTCGGGATCACCTTCGTCTACGTCACGCACGACCAGGAGGAGGCGCTCACGATGAGCGACCGGCTGGCCGTGTTCAATCGTGGCCGCATCGAGCAGCTCGGCACCCCGGCGGACCTCTACGAGCGTCCAGCAACCGTTTTCGTGGCCGGCTTCGTCGGGACGTCCAACCTGCTTCGGGGCGACGCAGCCAGGGCACTCGTGGGGTCGGACGGGCTGTTCACCATCCGGCCGGAGAAGATCAGGATGTCCGAGCGGGGCGCGCAAGTTGCCGACGACGAGGTGGGCGCGGATGGCACCATCCGCAACGTCGTGTATCTCGGGCCGGACACGCGCTACATCGTGGCGCTGGACGCCGGGTCCGATCTGGTCGTCACGCAGCAGAACCTGGACACATCGTCCATGGAGGTGCTGGCCGCACAGGGGCAACCCGTGCGGCTGGTCTGGAAGCGACAGCACGTTCTCCGCGTCCAGGAGTGACGCGGTAGCCGGCTGGTAGAGGAGGGAACATGTTCCAGCGGAGACTCGGGGGAGCCTTGACCGTGGCGGCACTGGTTGCCGCAGCGTGCGGACCTGGCGCATCCCAGGCGCCGACGGGCGGCCCGGCAACGGGGGCCCCGGCAACGGGCGGCCCTGCCTCGGCGGCGCCGACGACGGCGACCATCGGCGAGGGCGAGGGCGAGCTGAACCTCGTCATCTGGGCCGGTTACGCGGAGAGGGGCGCGACCTTCCCGTCATTCGACTGGGTCACCCCGTTCGAGACCGAGACGGGCTGCATGGTCAACACGACCAACATGACGGACTCGAACAACGGCGTGTCGCTCATGCAGTCGGGTCAGTACGACGGCATCTCGGCGTCCGGTGACGCCACCACCCGGCTGATCCAGGGCGGCATCGTTGCCCCGATCGACACCTCGATCTTCGAGCACTACGGGAACGTCTTCCCGGGGCTCAAGGACCTGCCGCACAACACCGTCGACGGCGTCAACTACGGCGTCCCGCACGGCCGCGGCGCGAACCTGCTCATGTACAACACCAACGAGGTCACCCCGGCTCCCACCAGCTGGGACGGCGTCTGGGAGGGCGGCTCCGCCTACGCCGGCAACATCAGCATCTACGACTCGTCGATCTACATCGCGGACGCGGCGGTCCATCTCATGGCCACCCAGCCCGCGCTCGGCATCACGGACCCCTACCAGCTGAACGACGCGCAGTTCGCTGCCGCGATCGCCCTGCTGGAGGCCCAGGCGGCCAACGGCGCGCTGTACTGGTCGGTCTACACCGACCAGATGGCGTCGTACACCGCCGGCGACGTCGTGATCGGCACGACCTGGCCGCTCCAGGTTGCCCTGCTCAAGGCCGAGGGCGTGCCCGTCGAGGGCATCCTTCCCGACGAGGGGTCCACCGGCTGGTCCGACACCTGGATGATGCACGCAGACGCGGACAACCCCAACTGCATGCTCATGTGGATGGACCACATGATGTCGCCCGAGGGCAATGGCCAGGCAACCGTCTACTTCGGTGAAGCCGCCACGAGCCCGCAGGCCTGCGCATACGCAGAGACGATCGCTGCCGGCCACTGCGAAGTGACCCACGCGACGGACGAGGCGTACTACGACAAGGTCTGGTACTGGAGCACGCCTCAGGCGGATTGCGCGGACGAGGACGCGGCCACGACCTGCAAGACGCAGGACGACTGGGTCGCGGCCTGGACCAACATCCGCGGCAGCTGATTCCCACCACTCGATAGCCGGAAGGGCTCCCCGAACCTCGGGGAGCCCTTCACCTTCCCTTCACCCCATGACGACCGCCACTACCCCACCCGACCCGCCACGCCGGCCGAGCTTCGTGCGGCGTCTTTCGATCTGGCTCTTCCCCAGGCGGCGCCTGCAGGTCGGGCTGCTGCTGTCCACGCCGCTGGGTTGGCTGACGATCGTCTACCTCGGCTCCCTGTTCATCCTGCTCCTGAACGCGTTCTGGGAGAAGGACACCTTCACGGGCAACGTCGAGCCCTTCAACTGGACGCTGCGGGCATTCGAGCTCCTGATCAACGGCGAGGCTTACCGCACAGTCGCGCTGCGGACGATCGCAATGGCCGCGCTCGTGACCGTGACCTGCGCGGTGCTGGCCTTCCCGATCGCCTATTACATGGCCCGCATCGCATCGCCGCGCGTCCGCAACGCGATGGTGGTGGCCGTCCTGATGCCGCTGTGGGCGGCCTACCTCGTCAAGGTCTACGCGTGGCGCACGATCATCCAGGGCAACGGACTGCTGGAGTGGGTCCTCAACCCATTCGGCATTGACGGTCCCAGCCTGCGCGCGATCTCCAACTCGTGGCTCGTGCTCAGCTACCTCTGGCTGCCGTACATGATCCTGCCCTTGTACGCGGGTCTGGAACGCATCCCGAAGTCGCTCCTCGAGGCGTCCGCGGACCTCGGCGGCAAGGCCCGGACCACTTTCCGCCGAGTGATCTTGCCGCTGTCGTTCCCGTCGCTCGTCGCGGGCTCCATCTTCACGTTCTCGCTGACGCTCGGCGACTACATCACCCCCGACCTCGTGTCGGACGCGAAGTTCATCGGCAACGTGATCTACGACAACTCCAGCCTGGGCAACCTGCCGCTCGCGGCCGCGTACTCGCTCCTGCCGATCACGATCATGATCGTGTACCTCGCCGTCGCCCGACGGCTGGGCGCGTTCGACTCCCTGTGATGCGAGATGGTTGAGTCGCGCCTGGCCCGGGTCCTCCTCCGCATCGCGAGCGGCGGCGTCCTGGCGTTCCTGTACCTGCCGCTGGTCGTCGTCGTGATCTATGCCTTCAACACGAGTCGGATTCAGGCCTGGCCGCCCGCGGGGTTCACGCTCCACTGGTTCGGGGAGGCGGCCAACAACCCGCAGGTGATCGGCGCCCTCGTCAACTCGTTGTTGGCGGCGTCGCTCGCCACCGTCCTGGCGCTCGTGCTCGGCACGCTCGCCGCGATGGCCGTGCACCGGTACAGCTTCTTCGGACGCCAGACCATCTCGTTCCTGCTGGTCCTGCCGATCGCCCTGCCCGGCGTGGTCACCGGCGTCGCGCTGCAGACGACGTTCATCACGTTCGGAATCGACTTCGGGCTGATGACGATCGTGGTGGGCCACGCGACCTTCTGCGTCGTGATCATCTACAACAACGTCATCGCACGGCTCCGTCGGCTGCCGAGCTCGCCCGAGGAAGCGTCGGCCGACCTGGGCGGGGACATGTGGACCACCTTCCGACGCGTGACGGGACCGCGCCTCGGGACTGCGCTGATGTCCGGCGCGTTGCTTTCGTTCGCCCTGTCCTTCGACGAGATCATCGTGACCCTGTTCACCGCGGGCCCCGGGACGCAGACGATCCCGCTGTTCATCTTCGCCTCGCTGCAGCAGCCGAGGGAGTTGCCGGTGGTCAACGTCGTCGCCTTCGTGCTGATCCTGGCCAGCATCGTCCCGGTGTGGCTCGCCACGCGCCTCAGCGGCGCGGAGACGGCGGGCGCCAGGCTCTAGCTGCCTTGAGTCGCCCCCCGGAAGGCTCCTCGCGGGCCTCGCCGTTCGCGGGCCGCGCTGTAGGATCGGTCGATGGCAACCCCCTCCCCGGACCACGCTGCGGCGCGCGCCAGCCTGACCGCCGAGCGCCGCCGGCTGCTCGATGAGCTCGGCGAGCCAATCGAGAATCCCGGCCAGATGACCTACGGCTCGCAGGCGGCGGCCGCGAGCCAGGTGTTCGAGCAGCAGCGCGACCTCGCCCTCCGTGAGCGATCGCGCGCCGAGCTGGTCCAGGTGGAGGCCGCCCTTCGCGCGATCGACGACGGGTCGTTTGGGCGGTGCACGAGCTGCGGCAACCCCATCGCCCCGGAGCGCCTGGAGGCGATCCCGTGGGCGGCGACCTGCATCGACTGCGCGCGGAAGGCCGGCCGGTGAGCGAGCACGAGGTGATGGCCCGGGTCGCGGCTCTGCGCTCCGAGGCGGTCGCGGGGGTGGCCGGGGTCGAACATGACGCGCCCCCTGTGCCCGAGCTCGTGTCGATCGACGCTATCCGTCGGGCGGCGGCGAATCTCGCCGGCGTGGCGAACCGCACCCCTCTCGTCCCATTCGGAGTGGCCGGGCGCGATGGGCCGCAGGTCCTCCTGAAAGCGGAGTCCCTCCAGCCCATCGGCGCGTTCAAGATCCGGGGCGCCTACCACGCGATCGCCTCGCTGGCGCCGGCGGAGCGGCGGCGCGGGGTCGTGACCCACTCTTCGGGCAACCACGCGCAGGGGGTTGCCCGGGCCGCGCGGCTGCTCGGGATCCACGCCGTGATCGTGATGCCCTCCGACGCGCCAGCGATCAAGCGCGGCCGGGTCGAGGCGGATGGTGCGGAGATCGTGATCGTGGGACCCGCCAGCGGCGAGCGCGAGGCGAAAGCGGAGGAGCTGGCACGGGAGCGAGGGCTCGAGTTCGTCCCGCCGTACGACGACGATCGGATCATCGCGGGCCAGGGCACGGTTGGGCTGGAGATCGCCGAGGACGTGCCGGATCTCGCCGCCGTGCTCGTGCCGATCGGCGGGGGCGGCCTGTCGAGCGGGGTTGCCGTGGCGATCCGTGCGCTCCACCCTTCCGCGCGCCTGATCGGTGTCGAGCCGGAGCTTGCCGCGGACGCTCAGCAGTCGCTGCGCGAGGGCCGGATCGTGCGCTGGGACGGCGCGCGCACCGGCAGCACGATCGCGGACGGCGTCCGCTCGCAGGCGATCGGAAAACGCCCTTTCGCCCACCTCTCCCGGCTCCTCGACGACGTGGTCACGGTACCCGAGGCGGAGATCGCCGCGGGCGTACGCCTCATCGCGGAGGAGGCGAGGCTCGTCGTGGAGCCGTCCGGCGCGCTCGCTCCCGCGGCGGCCCGGTTCCGAGCGCGCGAGGCGGGCATCGCGGGTCTCCAGGGCACGGTCGTGGCAGTCGTCAGCGGCGGGAACGTGGACCCGGAGCGGTACCGCGACCTCCTGGGCTCGCCGCTTCCCGAGGTCCGGTAGCGCCAGTCGCGCCGTCTTTCCAGCCGTGGTCGGCCTTGGTGCCGGCCTTGGTGCCGGCCTTGGTTCGCGCCAGTGCGTCGGCCCGCTCGCTGATCGCGGCTCGCTGGGCGTCGGCCCGGCGCTCGGCCGCGGGCGCATCGCGCTCGTCGTGGCGCATCCACGCGGCGACGACGGCGAGCACCGCGCCGATGAGCACCACGTCGCCGGCGAGCCACATGATCCCGCCGGCCAGCTGCTGGTCGGCGAGGGCCGTGATCCCGTACGGCGTGCCGAGGCTGGCGTAGTGCGGGTACAGCGGCGCAGCGGCGAACGTAATGGCCATGCCCAGGAAGGAATTCACCGGTACCTGGAGGAGGAGGTACAGGGCGCGTACGGGGTATGGCAGGCGTCGCCGGGCCGGGTCGGCGGCTACCGCGGGCCACCAGAACAGGAGCGCGGAGGCCAGGAACAGCCCGTGCTCCAGCCGGTGGACGCCCTCGTCCTCCAGCGCCAGGTCGAACAGCGGCGAGAAGTGGCTCAGCCACATGACCAGCGTGAACGCCAGCCAGGCGACCACCGGATGGCCGATCGCCGCGACGATGGGCGAATGGAGCGCAGGAATGAGCCAACGGCGCCGGGCGCCAGGTGAGGCCGCCCGCAGCAGCTGCGTCACGGGTGCGGCGAGCGCGATGAGCGGCGCGGCCACGAGCATCAGGAGCAGGTGCTGGACCATGTGCACGGAGAACAGGGTCGTGTCGTAGCGCTCGATCCCGGACAGGAGGGCGACTGCGATCGTCGCGAGTCCGCCCAGGAACGCCGCCGACCTGCCGATCGCCACCGGACGGCCGGGATGGAGCCGGCTGACGCGCCGGACGACGAGGAGCCAGCCAACCACCGCGACGATCAGCGAACCGGCGACGACAGGGTCGAGATGCCAGCCGAGCGCGAGTGCCGCCAGCGTCGGCGGATCGTGGGGAGCAGGGCCGTGTGCAGCCGCGAGCGCCGGCCAGGCGAGTGACGCTACGGCCAGGGATGCGGCGGCAAGGAGCGGCCGGCGCGGCATTCCGCCATGGTGGCACGGGGCGCTGCGCGGCCCATGCGCCACGGTGGCACGGCGCGGAGCATCGGCCCCGCGCTATGATGCGGCCGGCTGGCCTTCGATGGTCGGCCGTTCGCGTTCCCAGTCGGCGTCCTCGTCCCGGGACCCGGCTCCGGCCCCGACGACGCAGCCGAGGAGTCATGTCGACCAGTCCGAGGAAGCGCCCCGCCTCCGAAGCGCTCGTCGCCGGTGGCGTCGTGTTCCTGCTGATCGCCATCGTGGGCCTCGTCTTCTGGAGCGGAGCGGGCCAGGCGCTCTATCCCCCCAAGGCGGCGACGACGCAGGCCGTCGAGATCAGCCGGCTCTACGACATCGTCTTCGCCATTGCGGTCGCGATCTTCATCGCGGTCGAGGGCCTGATCGTCTGGACCATCCTGCGCTACCGCCGCCGCCCGGCCGACGTGGACCTCCCGCCCCAGACCCACGGCAACAACCTCGTCGAGGCTCTCTGGACGCTGATCCCCACGGTCATCGTGCTGTACCTCTTCGCAATCTCCGCGGGCACCCTCACCACGGTGGAGGCCGTCAGCCCGAACCCCGACGTCCGCATCCACGCCGTCGCCGGGCAGTTCCAGTGGAAGTTCGAGTACCTCGACGCGAGCGGAACTGTGCTGGCGACCCAGACGCGGCCCATCGGGGAGGGCGGCGGGATGGCCGTCCCGGTCGGCCGGACGGTCTACGTCACCCTGGACAGCCCCGACGTCATCCATGCCTGGTACGTCCCTCGGTTCCTGTTCAAGCGTGACGTCGTGCCCGGCCAGACGAATCATTTCGAGTTCGTCGTGAACGAGGACGAGGCTGGCCAGAGGTTCAGCGGCCAGTGCGCGGAGCTGTGCGGCACAGGGCACCGGGCAATGCTCTTCGACGTCGTCGCGATGACCCAGGCCGACTACGACGCCTGGCTGGCCGTGCTGATCGAGGCCGGCAACGCGACCCCGCCGCCAGCTCCATCGGGCGCGCCGGTCCTGAACCTGGTCGCCAAGGACATCGCCTACGACACGACGACGCTCGATGCGCCGGCCGGCGTGCCGTTTGTCATCGCCTTCAAGAACGAGGACGTTCCGGGCGTGCCCCACGACGTCGACATCCGGCAGCAGGACGGGACGACCGTGGTCCAGGACCAGGAGACGATCGACGGCGATGCGGAGACGAACTACACCTACGACGCGCTGGAGGCCGGCACGTACACGTTCATCTGCTCCATCCACCCGATCCCGGCGATGACCGGCACCCTGACCGTGCAGTAGGGAGGCGAGCGAGGATGGCCACGCACGCGCTCAGCCCCGCCGCCGCCGGCTATCGAGGCGGCGTCTACGAGTGGTTGACGACGACCGATCACAAGAAGATCGGGATCATGTACCTCGTCAACTCGTTCTTCTTCTTCCTGATCGGCGGCATCTTCGCCCTGCTGGTCCGGACCGAGCTCGCCACGCCGGGCATCCAGCTCTTCGAGAACGAGCACGTCTACAACGAGGCGTTCTCGATCCACGCCACGGTGATGATCTTCCTGTTCATCATCCCGATCCTGGCGGGCCTCGGGAACTATGCCGTCCCGCTGATGATCGGCGCGCCGGACATGGCGTTCCCGCGCATCAACGCCCTGTCGTTCTGGATGCTGCCGCTGGGCGGCATCCTGCTTCTCGCAGGCTTCCTCACCGAGGGCGGCGCGGCCGCGGCCGGCTGGACCAGCTATCCCCCGCTCTCGGAGCGGGGCGCGCTGTCGTCGCCGGGTCCGGGCCAGGACCTGTGGATCGTCTCGCTCGTCCTGATCGGGACGAGCTCCATCCTCGGCGGCATCAACTTCCTCGTGACCATCTTCAAGATGCGGGCGCCGGGCATGACCCTGTTCCGGATGCCGATCATGGTCTGGACGATCCTGGTGACGAGCGTCCTCGTGGTCATGGCCACGCCGGTCATCACCAGCGCCCTGGTGATGCTGTTCATCGACCGCAACTACGGCGGCTCGTTCTTCCTGCCCGACGAGGGCGGCACCGCGGTCCTCTACCAGAACGTGTTCTGGTTCTACTCTCACCCGGCGGTGTACGTCATGGTCCTGCCAGCGATGGGCGTGATCAGCGAGGTGCTGCCGGTCTTCAGCCGGAAGCCGCTTTTCGGTTACAAGGCGTTCATCTTCGCGACCGCGGGCATCGGTGCGCTCGGCTTCTCCGTATGGGCGCACCACATGTTCACGACCGGCGCGGTGTTCCTGCCGTTCTTCGCGCTGATGACCTTCTTCATCGCCGTGCCGACGGGCGTGAAGATGTTCAACTGGGTCTTCACCATGTTCCGCGGCCAGCTGACGTTCTCTACCCCGCTGGTCTTTGCCATCGGCTTCCTGACGATGTTCCTGATCGGCGGGATCAACGGCGCCTTCAGTGCCTCCGTGCCGGTGGACTTCGCCCTGCATGACACGTACTGGGTGGTGGCCCACCTGCACTACGTGCTCTTCGGCGGCTCGGTGTTCGGCGTGTTCGCCGGGATCTACTACTGGTTCCCGAAGATGACCGGGCGGATGCTGGACGAGGGCCTCGGCCACATTCATTTCTGGATCATGTTCGTGGGCTTCAACCTGACGTTCTTCCCGATGCACATGCTCGGCATCAAGGGCATGCCCCGGCGTATCGCGGACTACGACCAGTTCGCGGGCTGGAACGACTGGAACCTCCTGGCGACGATCGGCGGTTTCCTCATCGCCGTCTCGATGCTGCCCTTCATCTGGAACGTTTTCGTCTCGCTCCGGAACGGCAAGGTCGCCGGCGACGACCCGTGGGAGGGCAACACCCTGGAGTGGGCGACCTCCTCGCCCCCGCCGCCGTACAACTTCGATCGGCTGCCCGAGATCCGCTCCGAGCGGCCGCTCTTCGATGCCCGCCATGGCCCCACCGCGCATGGCGGGCACGGTGGCCCGGATCAGGAAGAGGCGCCGAAGTTGCTCGAAGAGGACGGCCACGACGACCAGGGGCCCACCGCGTGACGGCCGAGGCACCACCAATGACCACGGCCGTGGCCCATCCCGAGCCGCACGCCGCGTCGGGGCACGCCCAGCGCGGGATCAGCAACCCGATCCTTGGCATGCTCCTGTTCATCACCTCGGAGGTGATGTTCTTCGCGGGCCTGTTTGCCGCGTATTTCGCGACCCGAGCTGCGAACACGCCGTGGCCGCCCGCCGTCTTCGCGCACATCCTGGACCCGCTGGGCCCGATCATCTTCGCCACCATCCTGCTGATCGCCAGCTCGTTCACCTGCCAGTTCGCGGTGTGGTCGATCCGGCGCGGCGACCGGCGCGGCTACCTCCGGAACATCGGGATCACCTTCGTGCTCGGCGTCGTGTTCCTGGCCATGCAGGTCTACGACTACGGGCTCCTGTTCAGCGAGGGGATGACGATGGGCTCGGGGCCCTTCGGGACGACCTACTTCACGCTCACCGGGTTCCACGGCGCGCACGTCTTCGGCGGCGTGCTGATGCTCGGCGTGATCCTGTACCGGGGCATGGCCGGCCAGTTCTCCGCGAAGCACCACGACGCGGTCGAGGCAGTGTCCCTGTACTGGCACTTCGTCGACGTCGTCTGGATCCTCCTGTTCACGATCCTGTACCTGATCTAGCGAGGGATCTGACGATGCTCGCTCGAAGCCGGAACGCAATCCTCATCGGGGTCGCCTGCGTGGTTACGGCCGTGGCGTACGCCGGCCTCGCGGAGCCGATGGGCTACGACATCGAGTGGGCCGGGGTGACGATGCTCGTCGCGCTCGGCGCGGCGATGGGGATCATGGTCGCCGTCCTCGACACCGGCCACGGCGACTAGCCGGCCGCGCTGAATGGAGCCGACCGAAGCTCCCAAGGACCTCGTGCAGACGCTCCTGGACGTGGCGGCGATCTTCATCCAGCCCGACTGGAACGCGCTGCTACTGCTGATCCCGGTTGGGCTGGCGCTGCTGTTCGTGGCCTGGTTCGCCTGGACCGCCCGCAAGTTCGCGACGCTGGGGCCCAGACGGCGCGCGCCGGCACGAATCCAGCCGGTGACCCCGGCGCACGTCCACATGCCCGGCGGCTCGTCCGCGCCGATCCTCGTGGCGTTCGGGGCGGGCGCCCTGTTCCTCGGGCTGGTCCTGGGCGGGATCGCGCTCTGGATTGGCGTGATCCTCCTTGTCGTCACGCTCCTCGCCTGGTTCCGCGAAGCGATTCGCGACTACGAGCAGCTCGAATCCGCCCAGCGCCTGCCGGCCGTCGTCCACCCCGGCCCCCCGCCCGGCGTGCACATGCCCGGGCCATCGATCCGGCCCCTGCTCGGCGCCCTTGGCTCCGCGGCCCTTCTCGGCGGGCTCGTGGTCGGCGGCTGGGTGCTGATCCTCGCGATCATCTTCCTGGTCTGGACGCTCCTCGGCTGGCTGGTCGACTTCACCGCCGAGTACCGCAAGGTCGAGGAAGCCGACCGGACCGGGCATCTCGAGAACATCCCCGACCGCCGCCTCCCGACGCGGACCCTCCAGTTCTTCGCGATTCTGTTCGCACTCGTGGCCCTGTGGCAGTTCGGGATCTTCCCGCCCGCCTCGCCGACGACGGCGGAACCCGGCGCGTCGGCGCCGCCGCCGAGCGGGCCGGTCGCGCCGGACGGCGCGCTGACCGTGGTGGCACGAACCATCGCCTTCGACACGAAGTCGCTCGAGGTGGCAGCAGGCGAACCGTTCACGATCTTCCTGCGCAACGAGGATCCCGCCGGGACCCCGCACGACGTCGACATCCGGTCGGCGGACGGCGCCACGCTGCAGGACCAGACCGAGATCGACGGCGGCACCTCGGAGGCATACGATTACGAACCCCTCGAGGCAGGCGCCTATGTGTTCATCTGCTCGATCCACCCGATCGATGCGATGACCGGGACCCTGACGGTCCAGTAGGCAGGCGGGCCACGGCGCTCCAGCTGGACCGGCAGCGCCTGCTCATCCTCGTGGGGCTTGCAGCAGCCGTTCTCGTCACGTTCGTCCTGGTCCAATTGCGCGCCAGGCTCGACGGGCCTGTGTCGTCCGGGTCGCCGGCCAGCGCGATCGCGCGCGGAGAGCCGACGCCGGCCATCGTGGGCCTGACGCTCGACGGCGCTCCGTTCGACCTGGCGTCGCTCCGCGGTCGACCTGTCCTGGTCAACTTCTGGGGGCCCAGCTGCGTGCCCTGCCGTGACGAGTTCCCGCTGTTCACCACCAAGCTCGCCGAGCACGCCGGGGACGGACTGGCCATCGTGGGCGTCCTGATGGGCGACCCGCCCGCACCGGCACGGGACTTCGTCGCCGAGTACGGCGCCACCTGGCCTACGGTCGACGACCCCGAGGGCGAGATTCGCAAGGCCTACCGCGTCGCGGCGCGGCCGCAGACGTACTTCGTCGACCGCGACGGGATACTGCGCTCGATCCAGATCGGCGAGGTGACCGACGCCGAGTTCGAGCGGCAGTACGCACTGATCAGCGGGGCCGCCGCGACTTCCGGGGCGGCCGCCGGCCCGTGATCGAGGTCGCCGGCCTGCGGAAGGCCTACGCGGGGCGCACGGTCCTCGACGGCATCAACCTCGTGGTCCGGCCCGGCGAGATCGTCGCCCTCCTCGGGCCGAACGGGGTTGGCAAGACGACCACCGTCGAGATCGTCGAGGGCTATCGCGAGGCGGACGCGGGCACGGTGCGCGTGCTCGGGGTCGACCCGCGGCGCGGCGGACCGCGGCTGCGGGCTCGTGTCGGGCTGATGCTCCAGGGCGGCGCCGGGCTGGAGCCGAGGGCTACGCCGCGCGACCTCCTTCGCCTGTACGCCGCCTTCCACGACGGCGGCCGGCGCGCCGACGAGCTGGTCGATCAGGTCGGGTTAGGCGCCGTCGCCGGGACACGGGTGCGGCGCCTGTCCGGCGGCGAACGGCAGCGGCTGTCCCTCGCCATCGCGCTGGCCGGCGACCCGGAGGTCCTCGTCCTCGATGAGCCCACGGCGGGCATGGACCCCGAGGCGCGGCGGGACACTCGCGACCTGGTGGCCGGGCTCCGCGACGAGGGGCGGACGATCCTGCTGACCACCCACGATCTCGGCGACGTCGAGCGGCTCGCGGATCGCGTCGCGATCCTGAGCGGCGGCCGGATCGTGGTCGACGACACGCCGGACACGGTCGTCCGAGGTGGCTCGGTTGCCGTGCGGTTCCGGCTGCATGCCCCGCCGGCGCCGGCGTCGGTGGAGGCGTTGGGTCGCCGGATCGCGGAGCTGGCTCCCGAATCTCGCCTCCGAGCGGCCACGGACCTCGACTTCGAGATCGCGCCGGGCGCCGCGTCCGCGGACGTCGTCGCGGAGATCGCGAACTGGGCCGCGCGCGAAGGCGTGCTCATCGTGGAGCTGCGCGCCGGCGCGGCCTCGCTGGAGGAGCGCTACCTCGAGCTGACCGGCGACCGCGACGTGGAGGCTGCGCTGTGAGCGGCCGGGTCGCCGGCGACCGGCTCGCTGCTGGACCCGGCCCCGGTGCAGGACCCGGGACGGGGGCGGGTCCTGGCCCGCGCGTACGACCGGCGGCCACGCTCCGCGCGATCGCCGTGCTCACGACGCTGGAGCTGCGACTCACCGCGCGGCGCGGCGAGAACGTGCTCGTCACGCTCGTCATCCCGGTGGCGGTCCTGCTGTTCTTCGCCGGCACCTCGCTCATCCCCGGCGACCGCGACGCCGTCGTCTCGTACCTGCTCCCGGGGTCCATCGCGCTCGCGATCATCGCCGGAGGCCTCGTCAACCTCGGGATCGCGACGGGCTACGAACGCTCCTACGGCGTGCTGAAGCGCCTAGGTGGGGCGCCACTCCCCCGCTGGGGCCTCATTGCGGCCAAGGTCGCAGCCGTCCTCGTCCTGGCCGTGATCCAGGCCTGCATCCTCATCGCCGTGGCGAGCCTCGTCCTCGACTGGCGGCCCGGCGCCGGCTGGTCGCCGCTCCTGCTGGTCATTGCGATCGTCCTCGGCACGCTAGCCTTCGCCGGGCTGGGGCTCCTCCTCGCGGGCACGGTCCGTGCGGAGGCCACCCTCGCGCTCGCCAATCTCCTGTTCCTCGCGTTCCTGATGCTGGGCGGCATCGTGCTGCCCGTGGACCGGCTGCCCTCACTTATCCAGCCGGTGGCCGCCATCCTGCCGGCAACCGCCCTCGCCGACCTCCTCCGCGCAGCCCTTGGGACCAGCGGCGGCGCCGGCGCCACGCCGTCATCCCCCCTCGTCCCGGCGCTCGTCGTCCTGGGCTGGGGCACGGCAGCGTCGGCGCTGGCGGCGCGCTGGTTTCGCTGGGATTGACGGCGACGCCCACCGCCTACGCTCTCCCGGTCTGTCTCGCCCGCGGATCTGCCCGAACGTCCCTTGACCCTGCCCGAACGGGTTGACAGGGTTCGGACATGGTGCTGTCCGAGCTAGATCTCCGGCGTCGCACCCCGACCGCCGCGCACGACGGCCTCGGCCTCCGGCTCGAGCAGCGCGAATCCGCCGTGCCGAACTTGCCGGTACGACTGATGGACGGCGGGACCAGGCAGCGCTACGCCCTCGGGCTGCAGCGGACGGCCGGCAATCAGGCGATGAGCCGAGCGGCCCGCCGCCACGTCCAGCGGCAACCGCAGGCGGCTGGCGACCTTGACCTCGCCCCGAACCCATACCCCGTCACGCACAAGGGAGGCGGGGCGATCCCGGAGCTTGCCGGCAATCCATACGCCCTCGAGAACGACCCGGTCACCCTGTCCAACCCGCGCTTCGCCGAAGAGCCACGGCTGGAGAAGATCGCCCGGGGCGGGTCGCCGCTTTCGGCGAAGGACAACGGACGGACCGTGAAGACCGTCCAGCAGGCGCTGATCGACCTTGGCTTCGCGCTGGTTCGGCACGAGCGCGACGGCGACTACGGCGCGGAGACGCAGACGGCGATCACGCTCTTCCGGGAGCGCCGCTCGATCCCGGGCGACAAGCTCTCGGCCCGGGCGCTCGGCGAGCTCGACCGCAGCGCGCCAAAGCCGGGCGCGAGGGAGGAGCACTACTTCGACTACGAGCGGCTCTTCGCCGATGGCTACCTCGACGTATCGCTCGCGGTCGGCTTCGACAAGAACGGCGCGCACCTGCGCATGCTCGACGAGGCGCGCACCTGGCTGGCCGATCGCGGCTTCAAGGCGATGCCTCCGGAGCCGAGCAAGCCGCAGGAGTACCGCCTCCGCCGGGATATCACCTACCCGACGAAGTCGGGCGATCGCACGACCCGCGAGGTGATCATCCGCCTGAACCTGATCCCGCCCGGGGCAGGCGCGAAGGACCAGTACGCGAAGTCGCTCAGCGATTCGGAGGTTGCGATCTACAACGGTCACGCCCGGCGGGGCGTCGGGCCGGACTTCGACGAGGACAAGTCGGCGAAGGAGAACTTCGTGCTCGGTGTGAACTCGGCGCTCCACGCCGCGGGCCGTGTCATCCCGAGCTCCAAGGTGGAGCAGAGCCACTACGTCATCGGCAAGAAGAACGACCTGGAGCAGCTGACGCAGAGCGGCGCGTTCGACAAGGAGAAGTACCGGATCTGGCTGTTCGAGGCGTGCACCACCATCGCCTACTTCGATGAGCTGCGCGGCGGCCTCCTGCCCGACGGCATGGACCGGGCCAACCTGGACCTCCTCGGAACCCGGGCGCCGGCACTGCTGATCAACGAGATGGCGTCGAGCCTGGCCATGCTCGACGGCGTGCTCGCCGCTCAGACGATCGAGCAGGTCACGGACGCCATGGACCGCGCGGGCGAGCAGGTCATCAAGTCGCTCACGGACATCACCGAGGCCGAGCGGCGCGAGCTGCTCAAGCTGTCGGAGCGGGTGAACGTGCACGAGGGCGCCGGCGACAATCCGATCGCGCCGAGCCGTCCCTAGC
>DATKBR010000063.1:0-26512 GCA_035513775.1 Candidatus Limnocylindria bacterium | reverse complement strand
TGCCCGACGTCGCCGAGGAGCTGGTCCGGCTCGCGGGCGAAGGGATCGAACTCATCGACACCGCCCCGCGGCGGGGGGCCGAGGGCCCTGTCGCCTTCCTCCACCCGCGCTCCTGCCACGGCGTCCTGGTGGAGCTGATCGAGGCGCCGGGCGGGCCCGCCTGGGCCGCCCTCCGTTATCCCCGGTAGCCTGCCGCGCGGAGGAGCGCCGGCAGCTCGGTCGGAGACGCCGCGACCCGGAAGCCGGCCGCCTCCAGGGCCTCGGTCTTCGACGACGCGGTGCCCGAGCCGCCCGAGATGATCGCCCCGGCATGGCCCATCCGCTTGCCCTCCGGGGCGGTCCGCCCGGCGATGAACGCCACCCGCGGGGTGCCGTCGAGGTGGTCCGCGGCCCAGGCGGCGGCCTCCTCCTCGGCCGCCCCGCCGATCTCGCCGATCATCACGATGGCCTCGGTTTCCGGGTCCTCGGCGAACAGGCGGAGGACGTCGAGGAACGTCGTGCCGATGATCGGGGCGCCGCCGATGCCGACGCACGTCGACTGGCCGATCCCGGCATCGGTCATCGCCTGGACCGCCTCGTAGGTCAGCGTGCCCGAGCGCGAGACCACCCCGACGGTGCCCTCGCGGTGGATGGACCCCGGGATGATGCCGACCTTCGCCTGGCCGGGCGAGGTGGCGCCGGGGCAGTTCGGCCCGATGAGCCGGGCGCCCGCCCGCTCCACCGCGGCGACCACCGGGACCATGTCCAGCGCCGGGATGCCCTCGGTGATGCAGAAGATGGTGTCGATTCCGGCCGCGACGGCCTCCAGGATCGCGTCGGGCGCGCCGCCGGCCGGCACGAAGATGCATGACGCGTTCGCCCCGGTCTCGCGGACAGCCCCGGAGACCGTGTCGAAGACCGGCACGGAGCCGTCGAGCGCGGTCTGGCCGCCCTTGCCCGGGGTCATGCCGGCGACGATGTTGGTCCCGTACTCCTGCATCGCGCGCGCGTGGAACTCGCCTTCGCGGCCGGTGATGCCCTGGACCAGCAGGCGCGTCTCGCGCCCGATCAGGACGCTCATTCGATGCTCATCCGGTGACCCCGGCCGCCGCGACCGCCTTGGCCGCAGCCTCGTCGAGCGACGCCGCCGTCTCGAAGTGTGCCTCCTCGAGGAGTCGCGCGGCCTCGGCCGCATTCGTGCCCACGATCCGGACGACCATCGGCACGTCGCGCGCCTGCTGGCGCCGCGCCTCGATCAGGCCCATGGCGACCTCGTCGCCGCGAGTGATGCCGCCGAAGATGTTGACGAGGATCGCCTTGACCTTGGGCTCGGCGAGGATCAGGCGCATCGCCGCGGCCACGCGCTCGGCCTTCGCGCCGCCACCGATGTCGAGGAAATTCGCCGGCTCGCCGCCGGCGCGCTTGACGAGGTCCATCGTGGTCATCGCGAGGCCGGCGCCGTTGACCATGCACCCGATCGTGCCGTCGAGGTGGATGAAGCTGATGTCGTGCCGGCGCGCCTCGGCGTCCGCCGGGGCCTCCTCGTCGGGGTCGCGCAGGGCCTCGTGGTCCGGGTGCCGGAAGAGCGCCGAGTCGTCGAGCGTGATCTTGGCGTCGAGGCAGACGAGCTTCTCCTCGCCGCCCTCGCGCACGATCGCGAGGGGGTTGATCTCGACCAGGTCTGCGTCGTAGGCGAGCATCGTCTTTACCAGGCCCTTGGCGATCCCGACCGCTGCCTTGAGATGGCGGCCGAGACCCATCCGGAACGCCAGCTCCCGCGCCTGCCAGTCGCGCAGGCCGAGGAGGGGATCGGCGTGGATCCGCACGATCGCGTCAGGGTTCGTTGCCGCGACCTGCTCGATCTCGACGCCGCCCTCGGCCGAGCCCATGAGCAGGATCGTCCGCGCGGCGCGATCCAGGACGGCGGCCAGGTAGAACTCGGCGGCGATGTCCGCCGCGGGCGCCACCAGCACCTTGCGGACCGTGATGCCCTTGATCGACATGCCCAGGATCGCGTCGGCGACGTGCTCCGCCTCGTCGTCCGACCCCGCGAGCTTCACGCCGCCGGCCTTGCCGCGGCCGCCCACGAGCACCTGCGCCTTTATGACGACCTGGTTGACGCCGCCCGCGCCGTGAAGCAGCCGGGACGCGGCGGCCCTCGCCTCTGCCGGGCTGCGCGCCACCTCCCACGGCGGCACGGGCAGGCCCTGAGCGCGCAGGAGCTTCTTGGCGTCGGCTTCCTGGATCTTCACGGGATGGCGATGGTACGCGCCGCCCTCGCGAGATGGATCTCCCGGGCCTCGGCCAGGCGCTCGAGCGCGGCCGTCGTCTTCCCGATCGACCAGACGAGCACGTCGTGGTAGCCGAACGCTTCGAGCTCGTCGAACAGCTCGGCGAGGCCCTCGGCCTCGGCGTCGGTGCCCTTGGCGTCGTCGCCGCGCGCGCCGGGCTCGTGCAACCGGATACCAACGGTCTTCCTGAGGGAGCCACGATCTCGGCCGGCGGCGTCCAGCGCGGCGTCGATCGCGGCGGTCCGCTCGCGCAGCGTGTCGTCGATGCTCCCGTACCAGGCCGTGTTCCACGCCTCGGCCCAGCGCGCGGTCAGGCGCAGCATCCGCTCGCCCTTCGAGGCGATCAGGACCGGGGTCTTGCGCGGCGGTGGTGGAAGGAGCTTCGCGCCCGCGTACCGGCTCCAACGGCCCTCGAAGTCCACGGTCTCGCCGCGCAGCAGCCGGTCGATGACCTCGATGTCCTCCTCGAACCGCCCGACGAGGTGATCGAACGGCAAGCCGAACGCCTCGTACTCCGGCCCGTGCCAGCCGGAGCCCATGCCCAGGATCAGGCGCTCGCCCGAGATGGTGTCCAGCGTGGCAGCCATCTTGGCCATCAGGCCGGCGTTCCGGAACGAGGAGCACATGACCAGCGCGCCGAGCTCGACGCGCGGCACGACCGGCGCCAGCGCGGACAGGACGGTCCACGCCTCGTGCAGCCCCTCGTCGGGCTCCGGCGGGAAACGGAAGATGAGGTGGTCGTAGACCCAGATGGAGTCGAGCCCCACCCACTCCGCCACCTTCGCGAAGTCGACGGTCTCCGTGAACGTCGGCGCGCGGCCGTCCTCGACGTCGCCGTAGGCCAGGGGGACCGTGACACCAACGCGCATCGGCGGAGTCTATCGGCCCGTGGCTTCGAGCCGGCCGACCCGCCGGTTCCCGACCGGGGGCGCGGCTAGAATGCGGGCATGCCCCACCCCATCACCCTCATCCCCGGCGACGGGATTGGCCCGGAGCTGGCGGAGGCGACCCGGCGCGTGCTCGACGCGACCGGCGTCGAGTTCGAGTGGGAGGTCCAGGAGGCAGGCGAGGCGACGATCGCGACCGAGGGCACGCCCCTCCCGGAGCGCGTCCTCGAGTCCATCCGGCGCAACAAGGTCGCGCTGAAGGGCCCGATCACCACGCCGGTGGGGTCGGGCTTCCGCAGCGTCAACGTCGCGCTGCGCCAGGCGCTGAACCTGTACGCGAACCTGCGACCGGCGCGATCGATGGTCGGGGTCCACAGCCGCTACGAAGACGTCGACCTGGTGATCGTCCGCGAGAACACCGAGGACCTGTACGCGGGCATCGAGCACATGGTCGGCAGGGACGCTGCGGAGAGCATCAAGATCATCACCCGCGCCGCCTCGGAGCGGATCGCCCGGTTCGCGTTCGAGTACGCGGTCGCCAACGGCCGGCGCAAGGTCACCGCCGTGCACAAGGCGAACATCATGAAGCTGTCCGACGGCCTCTTCCTCGAGGCCTGCAGGACGGTCGCGGAGGGCTACGCGGACCGGATCGAGTTCGAGGACCGGATCATCGACAACATGTGCATGCAGCTCGTCCAGAAGCCGGAGCTGTACGACGTGCTCGTGCTCACGAACCTGTACGGCGACATCGTGTCGGATCTCGCCGCCGGGCTGGTCGGCGGCCTCGGCGTCGCACCGGGCGCGAACATCGGCGAGGACGGCGCCGTCTTCGAGCCGGTCCACGGCTCGGCGCCCAAGTACGCGGGCCAGAACAAGGCGAATCCGACCGCGCTCATCCTGTCCGGCGCCCTGATGCTGCGGCACCTGGGCTATGCCGAGGTGGCGGAGCACGTCGAGGGCGCGGTTCGCGCCGTCGTCGCCGAGGGCAAGACAACCACCTACGATCTCGGCGGCACCGCCGGCACGAGCCAGTTCGCGGACGCCGTCATCGACAGGCTCGGATCGCCGCTGCCGGTCGGCGCAGCCGCCGCTGGGCCGGGGCCGGCATGACCGTGCAGTCGCTGGTCTTGCGGGCGCTGCGGAAGCCGCGCGGCACCGCCCAGGGGGGCTTCGGCGCCACGAACCGCCGCGACAGCTGGGCCATATACCCGGTGGTCCAGGCCATCGTGTTCACGTTCTGCGCGAGCTACCTCATGTTCAGCGGCGTGATCTGGAACCCCATCGGCGGGCCGGCGTACGAGGTCGACGGCTACCTCTCGCCGCTGTTCTCGCCGCTGCTCGTGTTCCCGAACATGCCGACGTGGCTGAGCCCGGGCCTCCTCATCCTGTGGATCCCGATCGGGTTCCGGGCCACCTGCTACTACTACCGCAAGGCGTACTACCGCTTCTACTTCGCGGACCCGCCCGGTTGCGCAGTCGGCGAACCCACCGTCCATCGCCGGTTCGCGCTGGAGAACGCCTTCCCGTTCATCCTCCAGAACCTGCACCGGTACATGCTGTACCTCGCGTTCATTCCGCTCGCGTTCCTGTGGCTGGACCTGCTGCCGGCGTTCAACATCCTGCCGGCGCACACCGTCATCGACGAGCGCCCGCGGATCGGGGTCGGAGGCGTGCTCTTCCTGGCGAACGTCGTCCTGCTGACGGGCTACTCGCTGTCGTGCCACTCCCTCCGCCACCTCGTGGGCGGGCGCGTCGACTGCTTCTCGTGCACGCGGGCTCGTCGTGTGCGGTACACGCTGTTGCAGCGGCTCACCGACCTGAACCGGAACCACATGTGGTGGGCGTGGTCGAGCCTTGTCACGGTGACGGTCGCCGACATGTACGTCCGCCTCCTCGCGGTCGGGGCGTTCACCGACCTGGCAATCTACTTCTAGGCGGCCGGTCGTGGTCATGGCCCTCGCATCGAACGCGGTCGACCAGATCGAGACGCATCCCGTCGACGTCCTCGTCGTCGGCGCCGGCGGCGCAGGCCTGCGCGCGGCGATCGAGGCGCAGGCGGTCGGGGCGAAGGTCGGCCTCGTTTGCAAGTCGCTGCTCGGCAAGGCCCACACGGTCATGGCCGAGGGCGGCGTGGCGGCGGCCCTGGGCCACGTGGACGCCGATGACTCGTGGCAGACCCACTTCCGGGACACGATGGTCGGCGGCAAGCTGCTCAACAACCCGCGCATGGCCCAGCTGCATGCGATGGAGGCGGCGGACCGGGTCCGCGAGCTGGAGCTGTGGGGCGCGGTCTTCGACCGCACGCGCGACGGGCGGATCCTCCAGCGGCCCTTCGGCGGGCACTCGCATCCGCGGCTGGCGCACGTCGGCGATCGGACCGGGCTGGAGATGATCCGAACGCTCCAGGATCGGGCCGTCGCGTCGAACGTGGACGTGTTCATGGAGTGCACGATCACGCGGATCGTCACGGGCGCCGGCGGCGTCGCCGGCGCCTTCGGCTACTGGCGGACCACCGGAGCCCCCGTGCTCTTCCCGGCCAAGGCGGTCGTCCTTGCGACGGGCGGCATCGGCAAGGCCTACAGCGTCACCTCCAACTCGTGGGAGTACAGCGGCGACGGCCACGCCCTGGCCTACGACGCCGGCGCCGAGCTGATCGACATGGAGTTCGTCCAGTTCCACCCGACGGGCATGGTCTGGCCACCGGGCGTGAAGGGCCTGCTCGTCACCGAGGCCGTGCGCGGCGAGGGCGGGATCCTGCGCAACAAGGACGGCGAGCGGTTCATGTGGAAGTACCTGCCCGAGGACCGCCGGGGCGAGTACGCGGCGACGGACGAGGAGGCCAAGCTCTGGGTCGACGCGGCCTCGCAGGGCCAGACGAGCGACGCGCGCCGGCCGCCCGAGCTCTCGACCCGCGACAACGTCTCCCGCGCGATCTACACCGAGGTGCGCGAGGGTCGGGGCACGGATCATGGCGGCGTGTTCCTCGACATCAGCTACCTGCCCGCAAACCACGTCCGGCGCAAGCTGCCCTCGATGTACGACCAGTTCAAGGAGCTGGCCGACGTCGACATCACGACCGGCCCGATGGAGGTCGGCCCGACGACGCACTACGTCATGGGCGGCGTGCGCGTACAGGCCGAGACAGGCGCCGCGACCGTGCCCGGGCTGTTCGCGGCGGGGGAGGTGGCCGGCGGCATGCACGGCGCCAACCGCCTCGGCGGCAACTCGCTGTCGGACCTGCTCGTGTTCGGCCAGCGGACTGGCGCCGGCGCCGCGGCGCACGCGGCGAAGATCGGGGAGCAGCCGTACGTGGACCCGGTGCAGGTCCGCGAGGCGGCCCGCGAGCTGGTGGCGCCGCTCGAGCGCGGGATGGGCGAGGACCCATACGCGCTGCAGCGCGACCTGCAGGAGGTGATGCAGCGCCTGGTGGGCATCTACCGGGTCGAGGCGGACCTGCAGGAGGCGGTCGACGAGCTGGCGAAGCTCCGCGCGCGACTGCCTGGCCTCGCCGTCCGGGGCGGCCGGGTGTTCAACCCGGGCTGGAACCTGGTCTTCGAGGTGCGCAACCTCCTCGTCGTCTCCGAGGCGATCACGCGCAGCGCTCTACAGCGCACGGAGAGCCGCGGAGCCCACAGCCGCCTCGACTTCCCCGACACGGACCAGGCCGCCTGGGGCGGTCGCAATGGCGTCGTCCGCCGCCGGCCCGACGGCTCGATGGAGGTCGCGACAACGGCAATCCCGGCGATCCCCGAAGACCTCCAGGCGCTGCTGGGCGCCGAACACTGAGGAGCGATCGATGACCGACGTCCACCTCAAGGTGTTCCGCGGCGAGCCCGGTGGGGCCTCGCGGTACGACGAGTTCGAAGTGCCGGTCGAGGAGGGGATGGTAGTCCTCGATGCCCTGCATTGGATCCAAGGCAACGCGGCACCCGACCTGGCCGTGCGCTGGAACTGCAAGGCCGCCAAGTGCGGCTCGTGCGGCGCCGAGGTCAACGGCCGGCCACGCCTGACGTGCAAGACTCGCCTGTCCGACTTCGACCCGGCGGACGAGATCACGGTCGAGCCGATGCGCGCCTTCCCGCTGGTGCGCGACCTCGTCACCGACGTCATCTGGAACTACGAGGTCAACAAGTCGATCCAGCCGTTCACCCCGCCGGCGAACGTCCCACAGGAGAGCTGGCGCTGGCAGCAGCAGGACATCGAGCGGGTCCAGGAGTTCCGGAAGTGCATCGAATGCTTCCTGTGCCAGGACGTCTGCCACGTGCTCCGCAACCACGAGACCGAGAAGCCGTTCATGGGTCCGCGCTTCCTTGTCCGGTCGGCGGGCCTGGAGATGCACCCGATAGACGAGGCGGATCGCCGCGGCTACCTCAAGGACACCGGCAACATTGGCTACTGCAACATCACGAAGTGCTGCACCGAGGTCTGCCCGGAGCACATCAAGATCACGGACAACGCGATCATCCCGCTCAAGGAGCGCGTCGCCGACGAGTTCTACGACCCGATCCAGTGGGCGTGGCGCAAGCTCCGGGGCAAGCCCGCAGGGGGCGGCGCCGGGACCGCGCTGCCGATGCTGCAGGGTTCGGCGGGAGCTGCCGCGGAGCCCATAGAGGCGCCCGAACCCGAGTTGCCGGCCCCGCCGGCCCGAACGGAACCCAAGGTCAAGGGGCCTCGACGCCAGTCGGACGCGGGCGACGAGACGCCCTCGGAAGGCTGATCAGGCCCGGGTGCGCGAGCCACCGCTGACGCTGGGCTTCGAAGACGAGCCCGAACCGGACGGCGCGCCGACCGCGCGCCGCGTGCCCGCCGCGGACGCCGCGACGGGGTCCTCGCCGTCGACACAGGGCTTCGTCGTGCGCACCGACGGCGCAGCGCGCGGCAATCCGGGCCCGGCATCCGCCGGCGCGGTGCTCTTCTCGCTCACCCGACCGGACGCCCGCGACCCGCGCGCCGTGCCGGACGCGTCGATCTCCGACTACTTAGGGATCCAGACCAACAACGTCGCCGAGTACACGGCCGTCGTTCGCGCGGTCGCGCTTGCGCTCGAGCTCGGCGCGCGGCGCCTGGAGCTGCTGCTTGATTCCAAGCTGATCGTTGAGCAGCTGGCCGGTCGCTGGCGGGTCAAGGACGCAAAGCTGCGCCCGCTGTGGGCGGAGGCGCTACGGATGCTCCGGACCCTCCCGGAGGGCTGGACCGCGGCGCACGTGCGACGGGCGCAGAACTCCCTCGCCGACGCAATGTGCAACGAGGCGATCGATCGCGTGATGGCCGGCGGCCCGGACTCCGTGACCCGCCGACCGGGTTGATCGGGCGGCTCCGGGTAGAATCTGCACGTCAGCGAGACGGCTGGATGGCCGCGCGTCGGCGGGGGCAACCCCGGCGGCGTGAGGAAAGTCCGAGCTCCCCAGCGCAGGGTAGTGGGTAACTCCCATCCGCCGCGAGGCGAGGACCAGCGCCACAGTGACGATGCCGTTCCTGGCCTTCGGGCCAGGCAATGGAGTGAAACGCGGCAAGCTCTACCCGGAGCAAGGCCAAATAGGAGGGCGACCCCCCGGTTCGCCGGGACCACGTGCGCTGCACAGCCCTCGGGTCGGCCGCATGAGCCGTCGGGTGACCGGCGGCCTCAGATGGATGGCCATCGCCGCATCGCTTCGGTGGTGCGGCACAGAACTCGGCTTACAGGCCGCCTCGCTGACAATCACCCCCGCCGGCAGCCACCCCCGCCGGCAGCCACCCGCTTGGTACGCTGCGCACCACATCTGAGGTGATCGAGGAGTAGTTGCACATGTTGAACTTCCAGGCGATGCGGCTGCTGCATCGCCACGGCGAAAACGACTACGTCCCGATGGCCGAGCACGGCGTCGAGGCGCATGACCCGGAGCGCGAGCTGCTGCGCGGCGAGCTACGCGGGGCGCGAGTCTTCCGGTGCACGACGTGTCCGGAGGAGGTCCTCGTCATGCCCGCCGCCGAGGGATCGGGCGAGTCGCCGGGCCGCGCTTGACCGCGCGAGCACGCCAGGCCGGACGAGGGGCCGGCTAGTCCTCGTCGGGGCGGAAGATGTGGGCCGCCGTGCACGCGTTGCAGATCGGCGTGGCCGAGTCCAGGTCGCCCAGCGGGATCGCCAGCTTGCGGTCCGGGAACAGGCACTCGACGTCGTAGCGGCGCTCGCCCTTCGGCTCGACCCGGATCAATCGCCGGAACGTGCAGCGCCTGATCCGATGCGGCGCGAGATGCGACGGATCGGGCAGCAGAACCGTATCGACTGGGAGCGCCATGGCCATGGGCAAGTCGTGGGCCTCGATCGAGCGGACCTCCGTCATCGGCTGGCGCCGACGAGGATCCGCGGGCAGCCTAGCACCGGGTCAGTCGGCACGACCACCATGAAAAGGTACTAGAGTCGGCCGCCTGCCGACCACCGAGGAGGAACGTGACAGGCGCGAATCTGGAGCGCGGCCGACGCACGCTGACCCCCGCCGTGCTGGGGTCGGCACTATTCGTCGCCGCGTGCGCTCTCGCCGCGATCACGTTCGTCGCTGCCCGCGGCGGACTCCAGATGCCGGTCGCCGCCACCCTCCCTCCGGCTGCCGTCGCGAGTCCCCGGCCAGTGCCGTCCCCGAGCCTGCCCGCGCCCACGCCAGCGCCGCCTGTGTCCGCGGCGCCATCGCCGGCTTCCTCGGCCCCCATCCCGTCCGCGACCGCGGCCCCGCCATCGACGCCGCCTTCGCCCGGCCCGCCCACGTTCGACCCGAACGACCCGCTGGCGGCCCTGCCGCCGTGTCCGGGCATCCACGGCTGCTTCGAGTACGTCGTCCAGCGCGGCGACACGCTGTCAGGCGTGGCGAGCCGGTACGTGCTCCCGGTGTCGACCGTGCTCGCGCTCAACCCGGAGCTGGCCGACCCGAGCACGATCGTCGTCGGCCAGGTGCTGTACCTCGGGCGCGACCCAAAGCTCCGGCTCGAGGCCTGCCCAGGCACGGTCAGCTGCTGGCTATACGTGGTTCGGCCCGGTGACCTGCTCTCGACCATCGCGGGGCGGTACGGTGTCACCATCGACGCGATCCTTGCCGCCAACCCGGCCATCACCGACGTGAACAAGATCTACTCCGGACAGGTGCTGCGCCTCCTCGGCGCGGAGGGCTAGACCGGCGAGACCGGCCGTTCGGCCCGGTTCGGCACCGGTCCGCCGCAGACCCGCCCGCCAGACCACTGCAACCATCCCCCGCGCCGGTGGCGCGCCCGCAGCGATCGCGGCGGCTACCCTTCGTCGGCAATGGAGCTGATCACGCTGTTCCTCCAGCCCGAGACCTGGCTGGCGCTGGTCACGCTGACCGTGCTCGAGATCGTCCTCGGCATCGACAACGTCATCTTCATCTCGATCCTGGTCCAGCGGCTCCCAGCCGCGACGCGGGACAAGGCCCGGGTGATCGGGCTCGGGCTCGCGATGGGGATGCGGATCGTCCTGCTGTTCGGCATCACGTTCATCATCGGGCTGACCCAGCCGGTGTTCACGATCCTCGACAATCCCTTCTCCTGGCGTGACCTCATCCTCATCGGCGGAGGGGTGTTCCTGTTGTGGAAGGCCACAACGGAGATTCACACCTCTCTCGAGGGCGAGGAGGAGATCGCTGGCGTATCCGGGTCCGCGACGTTCGGCGGCATCCTCGTCCAGATCGTCCTGCTGGACATAGTGTTCTCGCTCGACTCCGTCCTCACTGCGGTTGGCATGGTCGACGAGCTGCCGATCATGGTTGCGGCCGTGGTCATCGCCGTCGGCGTGATGCTCTTCGCGTCTGGGCCGCTGTCGAAGTTCGTGCACAAGCACCCGTCGGTGAAGGTTCTGGGCCTTTCGTTCCTCCTGCTCATCGGCGTGACGCTGATCGCGGACGGCTTCGGGCTCCACATCGACAAGGCGTACATCTACGCCGCGATGGGCTTCAGCGTCTTCGTCGAGGCGCTCAATCTGCGCCGGCGCAGCCAACGAACCGCCCCGGTGGAGCTCCGGCCGACCTTCAAGGAAGACTCGGGCCCGACGCCGTCGTAGGGCCTCCGCTCGCGTCTTGCCCGGCGGCATCGCTGACTTCGAGATCCCGCGGCGCCCGTACCGGGTCCAACTGTCCGGCAGACCTGACATTCGTCGAAGGAGCGGTCCGCGCCATCCGCGGGAGTCCGCGACGCGCCTGCCTGGGCGGTGGTCTCGTCTCACCAGGGCCCTGCGAAGCCGCGTCGGAGGCGTCTTCGAGCGGTCCGCGCCGCTTCTTCGTCGACCGTCGCGTCCGCCGCGCCGCCAGGCCGCCGCGCCGCCAGGCCGCCGCGCCGCCAAACCGACCCTTTGAGGTGAAATTGGGGATTGACGCCGTCCCGCCACGCCCTAGAATGCGGTGCAAGTGGTGAGAAGTGGGGAATAGTGGGGATCCATCGCGAGTCCCTCGGGTTCCCAGCCCTCTCTCCACCACCAGCGGGCCTCCGGACGGGCACTCCGGATCCCGCGACACCGATGACGAGCCCGCGGTCCCCGCGGGCTCGTCGAATCTCGGTAATTGGGGTGCGGTGAGTGTTCACCGGCGAGTACCGGCACACGGTGGACGAGAAGGGGCGGCTGGCCATCCCGGCCCGATTCCGCGCCCAGCTCGAGGGTGGCGCGGTCCTGTCCCGCTGGATCGACGGCTGCCTCGCGATCCACACGCGACCAGGCTGGGACGCCCTGGCGACGAAGGTCGCGAGCGTGCCCCTGACGGATCCCGCCGGGCGGCTGTTCGAGCGCCAGATCTTCGCCGGCGCCCTCGAGGCCGAGATGGACAAGCAGGGACGCGTCCTGGTCCCGGCCTACCTGCGCGACGAGATGGGCATCGGCGCGGAGGCCCTCGTGATCGGCGTCCGGGACCACGGCGAGATCTGGGCGCCCGATCGCTGGCAGTCCTACCGCCGCGACATGACCGACCCGGCCAAGTTCGCCGAAGCGATCCGCGGGCTGGGGATCTAGGCCTTGACCGCCGACCCGACACCCACCCACGTCCCGGTGATGGCCGACGAGGTCGTCGAGATGCTCGCGCCCGCGGCGGGCAGCCGCCACGTCGATGCGACCCTCGGCGGGGGCGGCCACGCCCAGCGAATCCTCGAAGCCTCCGACCCTGATGGCCGCCTCCTCGGCATCGACGCCGATGGGGCGGCCATCGCCAGAGTCCGCGCCCGCCTGGAGCCGCGCTTCGGCGACCGCCTCCACCTTCGCCAGGCCAACTTCCGCGACCTCGCCACGGTGGCGCCCGAGGAGGGCTTCGACGCGATCGACGGCTGCCTGCTGGACCTCGGCCTGTCGAGCTTCCAGCTCGGCGACGAGGAGCGGGGCTTCGGGTTCCGGACCGGCGGTCCCCTGGACATGCGTTTCGACACGAGCCGTGGCGTGCCCGCCGCAGACCTGATCGGCACCCTCGACGCCGCCGAGCTGACCGCGCTCTTCCGTCGCTACGGCGAGGAGCCCTTCGCCGGGCGCATCGCCCGCGCGATCGTGGAGACGAGGCGCTCCGCGCCCATCCAGACGGCCGAGGAGCTCGCCGCGCTCGTCGCCCGCGTCGCCCCGGGACGCGCGCCGGGCCGCCGCCGGGTCCACCCTGCGACCCGCGTCTTCCAGGCCCTGCGAATCGCCGTCAACGAGGAGCTCGACGCGCTCCAGGCCGGCCTCGCTGCAGCACTGGACCTCCTCCGGCCCGGCGGCCGCCTCGTGGTCCTGAGCTACCACTCGCTGGAGGACCGCATCGTCAAGCGCTTCCTGCAAGCCGAGCGGCGCGGCTGCAGCTGCCCGCCGGAGGCGCCCGTCTGCGTCTGCGGACGGCAGCCGCGGCTCCGCCTGCTCTCGCCCAAGGGCCTCGTCCCCACCGACGCCGAGATCACCGCCAACCCGAGGGCCCGCAGCGCCCGGCTGCGCGCCGCCGAGCGGATCGCCGCCTAGATCCGAAGAAGGAGGAGCCCCCAGTGAGCAAGCGCCACGCCGCAAGCCGTCGCCGCACCTATGGCCGCCGGCAGCACGAGCTGCACGAGCGGATGGATCGCCGAACCGAGCGCGTCCGGGTCGATCGCGGCTCACGCGCCGGGCACGGGCTCGACCTCGAGCCGGTGTCGTACGCGGATGCCCCGGCGAACGAGCCGCCCTACGGGTTCGCGGACTGATGGCCGCGTACCAGGGCGCCCGCCGGCGCGCACCCCTGCCGCTGGGTCTCGACGCGCTGACGAAGGACCGGGAGCGCGGCTCGCGGGGCGCCGCCGGCGCGACTGCCCGCCCTCGGCCGCACATCACCGGGGCTCGCCGGAGCGCGACTGCCGACCGCCGCACGCGGCCATCGTCGATTGGGGTCGCCCTCGCGGCCATCGTGATCGTCTTCAGCGCCGCGTTCCTGTCGCTTAGCCAGAGCGTTCGCGTGGCCGCCACGGGCTACGACATCGTGCGCCTCGTCTCCGAGCACGAGCGCCTCGACGCCATCCGGCAGGACCTGCAGGCCGACGTCGAACGCCTCGGGAGCGAGCCTGCCATCCGCAAGCAGGCGCTAGATGCCGGCCTTGGCCAGCTCGGGGCGCCGCTCCTCATCCCCGCCCGCTAGCGAGCGACAGCCATGCAGGGTCGAACCGATTCGGGGCGGCGCCTCCTCGTGCTCCTGATCGCGTTCGTCCTGGTCGCCGGCGCGCTGGTGGTGCGCCTCGGCCACTGGCAGCTGGGCCAGCGGGACGAGCTCGTGGAGAGCGCGCGGCGGCAGATCTACTACCGCGCGGAGGTCCCCAGCCGGCGCGGCCAGATCTACGACCGCAGCGGAACCGTGGTCCTGGCCGCGAGCGTGACCCGCGATCGCCTCATCGTGTCGGCGCAGCACATGGACGCCGCGGAGAGAGCCGAGATGGTCGCCTTCCTCACCGCGCAGCTCGAGCTGGATGACGGGCCGGCCGCGGCCCTCGACGGCAAGCTGGCGTCCGGCAGGCCGTACCTCGTCATCGCCCGCGACCTGCTGCCCGAGCACTCGGAGCGGATCGACGAGGCGGCGCGCGCGGCCGGGATCGACGGGATCAGCTTCGAGTCGGACTCCATCCGGAGCTATCCCCAGCCGGGCGGCGGCCCGGACAGCACGCTCGCCGCGCACCTGATCGGCTTCGTCAACCGCGAGGGCGCCGGGCAATACGGTGTCGAGCAGTTCTACCAGGGCGTCCTCGCCGGCGAGCCGAGAGTGGTCGAGGCCGACCGCGACGCGAACGGCAAGCCGGTCACCGAGACGGAGCGAACCGTGCAGCCGGGCGTTCCCGGCGCCGACATCCGGCTCACCATCGACGCCGGCCTCCAGCTCGCGCTCGAGCAGGAGGTCATGGCCGTCCGTATCGCGGACGATGCCGCATCCGTCTCGGCTGTGGTGATGGATCCATGGACCGGCGAGATCTACGCGCAGGCGACGTACCCCTCGTACGACGCGAACGACTACGCCGCCGTCGCCACCGACGACCCGTCACGCTTCATAGACCCAGTCGTCTCCGAGGTCTACGAGCCTGGCTCCGTGTTCAAGATGATGACGGTGCTCGCCGGGCTGGAGCAGGGCACGACCTCGATGTCGAAGGTCTACAACGACAACGGGCGCATGCGGCTCGACGGCGGTCGAGCGCGCATCACGGACGCGGACAACAAGGCGATGGGCAGGATGCGTCTCGACGATGCCATCGCCTACTCGCGCAACATCGTGGCCGCGAAGCTCGCCTTCGGGCTCGCGCCGACGCGGGCCGAGGCGTCGGCGATCCTGCACGAGCTCTGGCTGCGGCTGGGGTACGGGAGCCCAACTGGCATTGACGTCGCCGGCGAGGTCCGCGGCCTGGTCAACGATCCCGCGATAGCGGCGTGGCGGGAGATCGACCTCGCCAACGGCTCGTTCGGCCAGGGTGTCGCGGTCACGCAGATCCAGCTGGCGGCCGCGTATGCGGCGCTCATGAACGGCGGCGTCCTGGTGCGGCCTCACGTGGTGGCCGGCATTGGGGCGCAGCCGATCGCCGCCCGGACCGAGGCGCGAGTAATGGACCCGAGCCTCAGCCCGCAGCTGAACGACCTCATGGAGCACGTCCTGAAGAGCCCCTGGTACGCCGAGAAGTCCCAGGTCCGCGGCTACTGGATCGGCGGCAAGACCGGGACGGCGCAGGTCTGGGATTCGGAGAGCCGGCGCTGGCTGCCGAATACGTTCAACTTCTCGGTCGTCGGCTTCATCGGCCGGCAGGAGGGCCATCCCGACCTCGTCATCGCGGTGCGCATCGAGAACGCGCGGCCGGCCCGGAACGCGCTGGGCCAGCTGGTCCTCGCGATCAACGGCCCGGAGCTCTTCCGCCGCGTCGCCACCGACGCGATCACCACGCCGGGCCTCCTGCCCGTGCTCGGCCCCGCCGACTCCCTGGCAGCGCTGACCGACCGGTGATCGGTCGGTGATCGCGCCCTTCGACGCCGCCGGTGCGCGAGCCATGCCCGGGGCCTGTGCCACACTTCGGGGCGTGACCGTCGAGGGGCCGCAGCCGCCGCACGCCGGCGCGCGACCCTCCCCATCGGACGCTCCCGCCCTCACCGCTGACGATCTTCGGCGACTCACCGGCGGCCGCCTGCTGCGGACGAGCGCTCGCCCGATCCGTGGCGCCGCCGTCGATTCACGGCTCGTGGGCGAGGGCCAGCTCTTCGTCGCGCTGCCGGGCGAGCGCACCGACGGCCATCGGTTCCTGGGCGAGGCGTCGGTGGCCGGCGCCGCGGCGCTCGTCGTCTCCCGCCCGATCCCCGATGCCGTCCTGGATGCCCTCGGTGACGTGACGGTCCTCGCCGTGCCCGACGGTGTCATAGCGCTCGCGGCCATCGCCGCCGGGTGGCGGGCGCGGTTCGACCCGCTGGTCGTCGGGGTGACCGGCAGCATCGCCAAGACCTCGGCGAAGGAGGCAATCGCGGCGGTCCTCGGCACGACGTTCCGGACGCTGCGCAATGAGGGCAACCAGAACAACGAGATCGGCCTGCCGCTGACGCTGCTCCGGCTCGGCCCCGACCACGGCGCGGCGGTGCTGGAGATGGGCATGTACGCGGGCGGCGAGATCGCCGACCTGGCGCGGCTGGCGCGACCGCGCATCGGGTTGGTCACGGCGGTCCACGGCGTGCACCTCAGCCGGCTGGGGTCCATATCCGCCATAGAGCAGGCGAAGGGCGAGCTCGTCGAGGCCCTCCCGTCGGACGGCGTAGCGGTCCTCAACCAGGACGACCGCCGCGTACGCCGGATGGCCGATCGCACCGCGGCGCGCGTCCTCGGCTACGGCCTCGGCGCCGACGCCGAGGTGGGCGCCGAGGATGTCGCGTCGGCCGGCCTCGACGGGATGCGCTTTACGCTCCGCCTGCCGCCGGTGCGGGGCGGCCGTTCCGTGCGGCTTCCGGCCCGAATCCCCGGCCTGGGCAAGCTCTCGGTCCACAACGCGCTCGCGGGCGCCGCGGTCGGCCACGCCGCCGGCATCGAACCGCCGATCATCGTCCACGCGCTGGCTGGCGGGTGGTCCGCCCCGCACCGGGGCCAGGTCGTCCGGCTGGGGCGGGTCACGCTCATCGACGACGCCTACAACGCCTCGCCGCCATCGGTGGTCGCGGCGCTGGACCTCCTCGCCGGCCTGCCCGGCCGACGGATCGCGGTCCTTGGCGAGATGCTGGAGCTGGGCAAGGGCGCCGCGACCGGGCACCGCGAGGTCGGTACCGCTGCCGCGGCCACGTGCGACATGCTCATCGTCGTGGGCGTCGGGGCGAGCGCAATCGCGGCCGGCGCGAAGGCGGCCGGCCTGGACGGGTCGCGCATCCTCGAGGCGCGGGATCGCGAAGCCGCGCTCGACCTGCTTCGCGACCGCCTCCGCGACGGGGACGTCGTGCTCGTAAAGGCGTCGCGCGGCGTCGAGCTGGACCTGCTCGTCGAGGCTATCCGCGCCGAACTCGGGCGGAACCCGCGATGACACTGCGATGAACGAGCCGTTCGAGTTCGTCGAGCTGATCCAGGCGGTCCTGCTCGCCTTCGCGGTCATGGTCATCGTGATGCCGGCCTACATCCGCTTCCTGCGCCACATCGGGATGGGCAAGCGGATCCGCGTCGAGGGCCCCGAGACACACCAGGTCAAGGAGGGCACGCCGACGATGGGCGGCCTGCTCCTGATCGGGGTTGTGCTGGCCCTGTTCTTCTTCCTGAACGACTTCGTCCTCCCGCCGGGCGGGATCATCGCCCCGCTCGCGACGCTCCTCCTCGTGGGTGGCCTCGGCGCGTTCGACGATTACCTCAACGCAAAGACGGGCGAGGGGATCAGCGCACGCCAGAAGATGCTCTGGCTGATCGTGGTCGCCGTCGCTGCCGCGTACCAGATCCAGGACACGTACGCGATCGACCGGATCGCGGTCCCGTTCGTCGGCTTCGTGATGATCGATCCGTGGGTGTACATCACCTTCGCGGCGTTCGCGATCATCGCCGCCGCCAACGGCGTGAACATCACCGACGGGCTGGACGGCCTGGCCGGCGGCACGCTCGTCTTCGCCTTCGTGGCCTTCGTCCTGGTGGCGCTCCTGAACGAGCCGACCCAGCCGAACCTCGCCGTGCTGTGCGGCCTGATCGTCGGCGGCCTGCTGGGCTTCCTCTGGTTCAACGTCCACCCCGCGCAGGTGATCATGGGCGACTCGGGCTCGCTGGCCCTCGGCGCGACCCTCGCCGTCACCGCGCTGATCACCAGTCAGATCCTGATCCTGCCCGTGATCGGACTCGTGTTCGTCATCGAGACGCTCTCGGTCGTCATCCAGGTGGCGTACTTCAAGGCTTCCGGCGGCAAACGGATCTTCCGGATGAGCCCGCTCCACCATCACTACGAGCTGATGGGCTGGGACGAGGAGAAGATCACCCTCCGCTTCTGGATCGTGGGCATCATCGCCGGGCTCATCGGCGTGACCCTCTTCCTCGCCTCCATCAACCGGCTGCAGTGACCGTCATGCCCGCAGATCGATCCCTCGCCCATCACGCGCCCGGCGGCGCCATCGATCCCGCCGCGCTCGTCCCCGGCGCGCTCTCCACCGGCGTTTTCCGCGATCGCGAGGCGAGCGTCCTTGGCTTCGCCCGCTCGGGGATCGCGCTGGCGCGCTTCCTGGTAGATGCGGGTGCGGTGGTAACCGTGTACGACGCCCGGCCGGCCGCTGAGCTGGCGAAGGCCGTCGCGGCGCTGGACGGCCGGACGGTCCGGCTGTTGCTCGGCCCGGACATCGATCCGGCGGAGGCGGTCGCCGGCGCGGCCCTGGTGACGACCTCGCCTTCCATCAACCCCGACTATCCGACCACCGAGCCCCGGCTCCGCGCGGTGCTCGCCGACCTGGTCGCGAGGCGCGCAGCCGGCGACGGGGCCGCACCGGCCATCGTGTCCGAGGTGGGCCTGTTCCTGCGGCTGTGCCCCGCCCGCACGATCGGGATCACGGGGACGAAGGGCAAGACGACCACATCGTCGCTGGCCTACGCGCTCCTTGCCCACGACCTCGGCGACCTGGCGGTCCTGGGCGGCAACATCGGCGTGCCGTTGATCGAGCGCCTGCCGCGGCTCACGGAGCGCCACGTGGTGGTGCTGGAGCTGTCCGAGCTGCAGCTGCCGACGCTGTCGCGCGGCACGTCCGTCGCCGCCTACACCAACGTGACCGCCGACCACCTGGACCGCCACGGCAGCCTGGACGCGTATCGGCGCGTCAAGCGGCGCCTGGCGGAGCTCGTCGATCCCGCGGGCGCGCTCGTGCTCAACCTCGACGACCCGATCGTGGCGGAGTACGGACCCGCGACAACGGCGCGCGTCGTCCCGTACCGCCGTGGCGAGGTCCCGCCCGGCGGCATCGGCGTGGCGCACGGCTGGATCGTGGCCGACGGCATCCGACCGCTCGAGGGGCCCGCGCCGGAGACCGACGAGCCGGTCGTGGGCGGCCGCGTCCTGCCGCTCGCCGAGCTCTCCATTCCCGGTGCGCACAACGTATCCAACGCCCTCGCCGCAGTGGCCATCGCGATCCTGTTCGGGGTCTCGTCCGCTGCCATTCGCCGCGCCGCGGCCGCATTCGCCGGCGTCGAGCATCGGCTCGAGCGCGTCGCGGACCTCGACGGCGTCCGCTTCGTCAACGACTCGCAGGGCACCCAACCCGACGCCGTGATCGCCGCCCTGCGCGCGTTCGATGGCCCCGTCGTCCTAATCGCCGGTGGCCGAGACAAGGGCGTGGACCTCACGGAGCTCGCCGGTGTCGTGGCCAGGCGCGCCGCCGCCGCGGTCCTGATCGGGGAGAGCGCGCCGGCGCTGGAGCGGTTGTTCCGCGACGCCGGACTGGCGAACATCGAGCGCGCGGACTCCCTGGAGGCGGCCGTCGAGGCAGCGGATGCCCTGGCGCGAGGGGCGCGGGCCGCCCTCGCGGCGCGCAACGGCGGCGCCTCGGGGAACGCGACCGCGACCGTGCTCCTGAGCCCGGCCGCCGCGAGCTTCGACATGTTCGAGGACTACGAGGCCCGTGGCCGCGCCTTCAAGGCGGCCGTCGCGCGGCTGGCCGAGGGACGGGACTGATGGACGTCGTCGGCGGCCTGCCGCTGCCGAACACGCGTGGCGGCCGGCGCGCTCCCGGCCGGAAGGTTGGCGCCGCGGCGCGCCCGTCAGCATCGGCACGGCCGGCCGCGCGGGCGGCATCTGACGTCCTCCGCCGCCAACGCCACCAGGCCGACTACTCGATCCTGCTCGCGGTAGTCGCGCTCGCGGCGATTGGGATCCTCATGGTCTATTCCTCGTCCGCCATGTTCGCCTATACGTCGCGCGACGACGCGCTGGCGATCGTCGGTCCCCAGATCTTCTGGGGCGCGCTCGGGCTCATCGTGATGCTCGCGGTGATGCGCATCGACTATCGCTGGCTCCGGCTCGTGTCGGTGCCCGGGTACCTCATTGCGATCGTGCTCCTGGTGCTCGTGTTCGTGCCGGGGCTGGGGCGGGTGGTCGGCGGCTCCGCCCGCTGGCTGGTCCTCGGACCGCTGCCGGCGGTGCACCCAGCCGAGATCGCCAAGCTCGCGCTGATCGTCTACCTCGCCCACTGGCTGGCCAACCGTGGACCGCTGGTCGCGCGTTTCCGGTCAGGGATGGTCCCGTTCCTGATCATCGCCGTGCCGGTCATCGCGCTCGTGTTCAAGGAGCCGGACCTCGGCACGACCGTCGTCATCACCCTCACCGCGTTCACGATGTTCTTCGTCGCGGGGGCCAGCATCGTCCAGCTGGGGGCGATGGGCGCGGTCGGGGTGCTCGGCGTGCTGATCGTCGGGCTGAAGGACTACCAGCTCGATCGGATTCGGGGCTTCCTCGACCCTTGGGCCGACCCACTTGGGACCGGCTTCCACACCATCCAGGGCCTGCTCGCTCTCGGGCTCGGCGGGATCCTCGGGTCAGGGCTTGGCGAGAGCAAGCTCGCCGGGGGCCTGTACCTGCCCAATGCCTGGAACGACTTCATCTTCGCGATCATCGGCGAGGAGCTCGGTTTCGTCGGCGCAGGCCTCGTAATCGGCCTGTTCGTGCTGCTCGCCTACGCTGGCATCCGCACGGCGCTGCGCGCGCCCGACACGTTCGGGGCGCTCCTCGCAGCGGGAATCACCGCGTGGCTGTGCTATCAGGCGTTCATCAACATCGCGGTCGTGGTGGCGCTGCTGCCCGTTACGGGCATCACGCTCCCGTTCATCAGCGCCGGCGGCTCGTCGCTGCTGGTGAGCTTCGCCGCCGCCGGGGTCCTGCTTTCGATATCGCGCGAGACGGTCGAGCCGGGGCCGCGCGACGCGAAGCCCAGGAAGGCGGCCGGGAAGCCCGAGGCCAGGCAGACGGGGTCGCGGCCGAAGGACGGCAAGGCGACGGATGCACGGAGGACCGATGAGGCTGCTGATCGCGGGCGGGGGCACCGGGGGCCACATCTACCCGGCGCTGGCCGTCGCGAACGCGCTCCGTCGCCCACCCGACCAGCCTGAGCTGGAGTGGATCGGCGGCCGGCGCGGGCTGGAGGACCGGCTCGTCCCGCCAACCGGGATCCGGCTGCGCCGGCTCGTCTTGCGCTCGCTCCGCTCTGTGCAGCGTGACGTCCACCTCGTCCTGGACCCGGTCCGACTCGCGGCGTCCGTGCCGCAGGCGCTGTGGTGGCTGCTCCGGCACCGGCCCGCGGCGATCTTCACGACCGGCGGCTACGTGGCCATCCCGATCCTGGTCGCCGCCCGGATCCTGGGCATCCCGACGCTGCTCTGGGAGGGCAACGTGGTGCCCGGCAGGAGCGTGCGCGCAACCGCGCGACTCGCCTCGGCCCTCGCCGTCTCGTTCGAGGCTACCTGCGCCGTTCTGCCGGCCCGCGGGGGCTGCTACGTGACCGGGACGCCCATCCGCGACCTCGCCAGCATCGACCGGCTCGCAGCGCGGGAGCGTCTCGGGATTCCCGCGGATGCGCGGCTCCTTGTCGTCTTCGGCGGGTCGCAGGCCGTGCGCCGCCTCAACGACGCCGTGGTCGGGGCGCTGCCCTCGCTCGTGGAGCGAAGCCATGTCATCCACGTGACCGGCCCGGACGGGCTGGAGCCTGCCGCCGCGGCGCGGGCCGCGCTCCCGGAGGCCATGCGGGTTCGCTATCGCCCGGAGGCGTTCCTCGGCGAGGAGCTCCTCGACGCCCTCTCCGCCGCGGATCTGCTCGTGGGCCGGGCGGGCTCGTCCACGCTCGCCGAGGCGACGGCCTTCGGGCTGCCGATGATCGTCGTGCCCTATCCGCACGCCGGCGCGCACCAGCGGGCCAACGCGGCCGTGCTCGCGAACGCGGGTGCGGGGCACCTCGTCGTCGACGAGGACCTCGACGCCGCGTCCTTGCTCGCCGCGACGGCCATCCTCGATGACCCGGGCCGGCACGCCGCCATGAGCGCGGCCGCGCGGGCGATGGCCCGGCCAGGGGCCGCCGACGCGATCGCCGAGATCCTTCTCGCGCTGGCCTCGCGCCGCGCCTTGCCGGACCCGGCCACGGTGGCGAGAATCGCCGCTGCCGCGTCACCCGCCGCCCCGCCGTCACCCGCCGCATGAGCTGCCGATGAACGCCGCCGACGCCTCTCCCCTCGACATCGTCACGCTGGCCGCGGACATCGCCCGTCGCGTCGGCGTCAAGGCCGAGCGCACCGCGCCGCTGGCGAGATTCACCACGATGCGGGTGGGCGGGCCCGCGGACCTGCTCGCCACTGCGCACAACGCGTTCGAGCTCCGCGCGCTCGTTCGGTTCGCGCGCTCCCACGACCTGCCGCTGACCCTGCTGGGGCGGGGGAGCAACCTCGTGATCTCAGATCGCGGGGTTCGGGGGCTTGTCGTCCACGTGCGTGCCGAGGGCAGCCGCACCGACGGCAGCTCGTATGTCGCCGAGGCCGGCGTCCCGATGGCCCGCGCCGCCACCGAGACCCAGAAGGCCGGCCTCACCGGGCTGGAGTTCGGGCTGGCGATCCCGGGCACCGTCGGGGGCGCGGTCTGGGCCAACGCCGGCGCGCACGGCTCCGACGTGCAGGCGATCCTCGAGTCGGCGGACGTCCTCCTGGCCGACGGCAGCGAGGTCCGCCTCCCCGCCGAAGAGCTCGGTTTTGCCTACCGCGAGAGCCGGTTCAAGCACCCGGCACCCGGCGCGCCCGCCGAGGTCGTCGTCGGCGCTCGCTTCCGCCTGGCGCCCGCGTCGGAGGCGGAGATCAAGCTGCGGCTGGACGAGATTCGGCACTGGCGCCAGGCGCACCAGCCGCTCGGCATCCCCTCGGCCGGCAGCACGTTCCGGAACCCGCCCGAAGGACCATCGGCGGGCGCGCTGATCGAGGGTGCGGGCCTCAAGGGCGCCCAGGAGGGTGGTGCCACGGTCTCCGAGAAGCACGCCAACTTCATCGTCAACGACCGGAAGGGGACGGCAGCGGACGTTCGCCGGCTCATGGACCGGGTCCGTGCCATCGTGCTCGATGCGAACGGGGTGAATCTGGAGCCGGAGATCGTCTTCGCGGGCGACTGGGCTGACTGGCCGTGGCCGCCGGACGCAGTCGGTGGAGTGGAGACATGAGCCGGGCAGCGTCCTACCCGACCGTCATCGTGCTGCTGGGCGGTCCGTCCGCCGAGCACGACGTCTCGATCGTCTCCGGGACCGCGATCGCCGAAGCGCTCGCAACGGCGGGACTCCAGGTCCGGCAGGTGGTCATCGACCTCGACGGGCGGTGGTGGTGGCTGCCCCTCGATCATCGCCGCGAGGACCGCCAGACGGCGGCCTACGACGACCCGCCCGGCCTCGGCGCGGACGGCCCGCTTGCGGTGGGCGCGGCGCTGGACCGGCTCTCGGGTGAGCAGCCGCCACCAGTCGTATTCATCGCGCTCCACGGACCGTTCGGGGAGGACGGCACGGTGCAGGCGCTGCTCGACGCCGCGGGCCTGGCGTACACGGGCGCCGGGGTCCTGGCGTCGGCGCTGGGCATGGACAAGGTCGCCCAGAAGCGCATCTGGCGCGGCCTCGGCCTGCCGGTCATCGACTGGCTCGAGGTGCGCGGCGCGAGCTGGACGGCGAATCGCGCCGACGTGCTCACGCAGCTGGAGGCATTCGCCGCGGGCTCGAAAGGCAGCGACCCGCGACTCATGGTCAAGCCGGCGCGGCTCGGGTCGTCGGTCGGGATGACCCTCGCCCACACCGCGGACGAACGCGCAGCCGCGCTCGACCTCGCGTTCCTCTACGACGACCTCGCCATCGTTGAGCACTACCTAGAACGCGCCCGCGACCTCGAGGTGGCCGTCATCGGCACCGAGCCGCCGCTCGGCGTGTACGGCCCGGGCGAGATCGTCGCCGGCCACGAGTTCTACGACTACGCGGCGAAGTACACGCCCGGCCTGTCCGAGACCTCCACGCACGCGGAGGTTCCGGCCGCGACGGGCGAGCTCATGCGCAAGCTCGCGCGCGATGCCTATCGGGCACTGGGCACCGAAGGCTTCGCCCGGGTCGACTTCCTCGTCCGCGACGAGGAGATCTACCTGTCCGAGATCAACACCATCCCCGGCTTCACCCCGATCAGCCTGTTCCCCACCATGCCGGCCGACGCCGGACTCGACTTCACTGCTGTGTGCCTGCGCATCCTGGACCTGGCGCTGGAGAGGCACGCGAACCGCGCGCGGCAGCGCCTGACGCCCGAGGACCTGCCCCGATGAAGCGCTTCGGGCCAGGCTCACGCCGCGGTCGCGCCGCCGGCGCCCGACCGATGAAGGGCGCACGCCCGGCGACGATCACCCGCCCGGCCGACGCTGCCCTCGGTCGCGAAACCCGCGGCCTGGTCGGTCCGCAGCATCGTAGCCCGGTGGCGGCCGCGATGGGCGCGGCCGGCGCTGTCGGCAGGACCGGCGCGATCCGCCGCCTCCGTTGGTCCGGCCGCATCGTGACTCCCGCCCGCGCGGCGGGGCTCCTGGGCATGCTCGCCTGTGGCTTCGCGCTGACGTTCGTCACCGGCCCAAGCGCCTTCGGGCTGAGTCGCACCGAGGTGCCTGCCCTCACCTGGACGGACCCGCAGCTCGTCCGCGACACACTTGCACTCACCGAAGGCGGCAACGTCTTCCGGCTGGACACGTCGCCCCTGGCTGCCGCACTCGGGTCGCTGCCGGCAGTCGCCGCCGCCGAGGTCTCCGTCAGCCTCCCGGACGCCGCGGTCGTGGTCACGATCCAGGAGCGCCAGCCCGTTCTCGCCTGGCAGGTGGGGGAGAAGCACTACATCGCCGACCGCGACGGCGTGATCTTCGCGGAGACGGATGACGCCACCAATCTCCCGCCGGGCGTGGCGGTCGTCGACGACCGGCGCACCTATGGCACGGCGGAGCTCGCGATCGGAGGCAGGCTCGACGCCGTCGACCTGGATGTCGCGACGCGCCTCGGCAGCGTCAGCCCGGCCGACATCGGCAGCGGTGCACCCGGCCTGCAGGTCGCCGCGACCGATCTCGACGGCTTCATCGTCTCCGTCAAGGGCGGCTGGACCGCGGTCTTCGGCTTCTACAGCCCGGCCACCCGCCCGACCAGCATGATCCCGGGACAGGTACGCCTGCTGCGCAGCCTGCTCGCCGGCCGCGAGGGGGCGGTCGCCCGGATCATCCTTGCCTCGGAGACCGGCGGGACCTATGTGCCCAGGGCCACGCCCAAGGCGACCACGCGGTGATAGCCTTTGCCCGAACGCACCGCAGCGAGGACGGCTCCGTTGCTCCTCCCCCTGGCAGGCCTGCTGGTGGGCGTCCTGCTCGGGCTCGTCCTCAACGTCAACGTCGGCTTCGAGCTCAGCCGGTACTCGGCCGTGGCGATCCTCGCCGCGCTCGATTCGGTGCTCGGAGCGGTGCGGGCCGAGCTCGATGGCGTCTACAACAATCGGATCTTCATCTCCGGCTTCGCCACCAACGCGATCGTGGCGGTCATCCTGACGTTCATCGGGGATCGACTGGGCCTGGACCTGTACCTGGTGGCGCTGATCACGTTCGGATTGCGGATCTTCAACAACGTCGCTCTCATCCGGCGGCACTTCATCTGAGGTAGGGCGTGGTAGAAGGGGTCCTCGTCGCACTCGACGTCGGTACGAGCAAGGTGTGCGCCCTGATCGGCGAGATCGGGCGCGACGGCCGGCTCACCGTGATCGGCCACGGCACCGTGCCGTCGGCCGGCTTGAAGCGGGGTGCGGTCGTCAACATCGAGCAGACCGTGCGTTCCATCAGGGACGCGGTCGAGCGGGCCGAGCGCCTGTCCGGCTGGAAGATCGACCGCGCGTTCGTCGGCGTTGGCGGTCAACATGTCGAAAGCCTCAATTCGCCGGGCCAGGTCGCGGTCACCGGCCATCACCGCGAAGTCACCCGGGAGGACGTCAACCGGGCGATCGAGGTCGCCCGCGCGGTCTCCATCCCGTCGAACCGCGAGGTCCTGCACGTCGAGCGTCGAGGGTTCACCGTCGATGGCCAGGAGGGCGTCAAGGATCCGCTCGGGATGAGCGCCCTGCGCCTCGAGGTCGAGACCCACATCGTCACCGCGGCGGCCACGGCGGTCCAGAACCTGTCCAAGTGCGTGGCGGCCGCAGGCGTCAAGATCGACGAGCTGGTGGTCAACGCCCTGGCCTCCGCAGACGCGGTCCTGACCGAGACCGAGAAGGAGCTCGGCGTAGGCGTGGCCGATATCGGCGCGGGCACGATCGACCTCGCGCTCTTCCAGGACGGGTCCCCGTTCCACACCCGGGTCCTGCCGGTCGGCGGGACCAACGTGACCAACGACGTCGCGATCGGGCCCAAGACGAGCCTCCCGGTGGCCGAGGAGCTCACGGTCCGCCACGA
>DATKBR010000062.1:0-33256 GCA_035513775.1 Candidatus Limnocylindria bacterium | reverse complement strand
CATCTCACGACGCTGAGCGTCAACCAGCGCGGCAGGGACCAGCCCCAGACCCTGCGCTTCGGTCCGGCGATCACCCGCACCACGACGATGATGCTCCGGCCGGCCGGGGCATGGCAAGGGACTTGACTTTCATCCGTAGGTCCGCCAAGGGCCCGTGGAGGGAGCGCCGTCCGATCGGGCGCCGATGTCCAGATGTGCGTGCAGGCTGCGCGGGGACGGTCGTCGAGGCGGTACCGTTCGATCAGGAGCGGGACGACAACGGAGGGGTCTTGGACCAGGCGCGCGTGGTCGTGATCGGCGGCGGGATCACCGGGTGCAGCGTCGCGTATCACCTGGCGGAAGCGGGCTGGACCGACGTCCTCCTCATCGAGAAGGCGGGTCTGACCGCGGGCTCCACCTCGCAGGCGGCGGGGCTCGTCACGGCGTTCAACCCGTCGTCCACGATGCTTGCCTGGCGTCGCTACTCGATCGAGCTGTACGGGCGGCTGGGCGTGTTCGACGCGGTGGGGTCCGTCCGGCTCGCGTCCTCGCCGGAGCAGCTCAAGGAGCTCGAGCGGACGGCGAGCCGGGCGCGCGGCGTGGGCCTGGACGTCGGCGTGATCTCCGCCGCCGAGGCGCGAAGGCTCCTGCCGGCCATCTCGCCCGAGTCGCTCTACGGCGCGGTCCACCTGCCGGGGGATGGCTATCTGGATCCGCACACGGCGACGTTCGCCGTCGCAGCCGCAGCCCGGAAGCTGGGCGTGCGGATCCGCCAGAACACGCGGGTGACGGGGTTCGAGCTCGGGCCACGGCGTGAGATTCGGCGGGTGCTGGTAGACGGCGGCGAGCCCATCGACACGGAGCTCGTCGTCAATGCCGCCGGGATGTGGGCGCCGCGCATAGCCGAGATGGTCGGCGCGTTCATCCCATCTACGCCCGTCGATCACCAGCACGTCGCGCTGCGCGCCGTCGCGGGCCACGAGCTGCCCGCGGGCATGCCCGCGTTTCGCGATCCGGACAACCTCGTTTACGGCAAGGCGGAGCACGGCGGGATGCTGTTCGGGGGCTACGAGGCGGAGCCGAACGCCCGCTGGCTCGAAGGCGTGCCCTGGGAGCACGCGGCCACCTCGCTGCCTCCGGACTGGGATCGCTTCCAGCCGCTCATGGAGGGCGCGATCCGCCGCTTCCCGTTCCTGGCTGACGCCGAGGCGGTGCGCCTCGTCTGCCACCCCGACGCCATGACGCCGGACTCGAACCCGCTTATAGGGCCAATGCCCGGTGTGCGCGGGTTCTGGGTCGCCGCGGGGCTGTCGCTCAACGGGTTCGGGGGTGGGGGAGGGATCGGGCGCGCCGCGGCGGGCTGGATCACGAGCGGCGACCCGGGCGTAGACATCGCGCCGTACCGGGCGTGGCGGTTCGCCGATACCTACCGCGACCCAGAGTGGACCTCGAATCTCGCTCGCGAGGCGTACGCCGACTACTACCGCCTGCGCTTCCCGTACGACGCGGACGTGGCCGGCCGGCCACGGCGAAGGTCCGCGCTCCACGAGCGGCTCGAGGCGGCCGGCGCCGTGTTCGGCACGAAAGCCGGCTGGGAGCGCGCGGATCTCCACCGGCCGGGCGAGCCGGCACGCCGAAATGGACGAATGGCTCGGGAGCGAGGGTGGGCACGGCCCGACTGGTTCGAGCGGGTGGGGGAGGAGCACCGCGCCGTCCGAGAGCGCGTCGGCATCATCGACCTGACCTCGTTCGGCAAGATCGACGTCTCCGGGCCGGGCGCGCTTGCGCTCCTCCAGCGGACGCTGGCCAACGACGTCGACCGGCCTGTCGGCTCCACGATCTACGGCCAGTTCCTTGATGCCGGTGGGGGCATCGTCGCGGACGTCACGGCGACCCGGCTCGGGCCGGACCGCTTCCGCGTCCTGACCGGCTCGGGCTACCTGGCCGCCGACCTGGGCTGGCTCGTGGCGCGCGCGTCCGGTGGCGCTCCGGGTGACGGTGATGGCGAGCCGATCAAAGACGTCGAGATTCGGGACGCCACCGACGACTGGACGGTCATCGGGCTGTGGGGTCCGCGCGCTCGCGATGTGCTGGCCACCACCACCACCGCCCCGGTCGACGACGCCGCGCTACCGCTGCGGCAGGCTCGTACCGTCCGAATCGGCGCCGCCGAGGTGCTCGCGACCCGCCTGAGCTACGCCGGCGAGCTCGGCTGGGAGCTGACCGTCGCGCCGGGCGCCGCCGTCGCCGTCTGGGATGCGCTGCTCGCCGCGGGCGCCATGCACGGCATCGAGCCGATCGGCTACCGGGCCCTGGAGTCGGCGCGGCTCGAGAAGGGCTATCGCTACTTCGGCGCGGAGCTGACGCCGCGCGAGACACCGTGGGAGGCCGGGCTCGACCGGTTCGTCAGTTTCGACAAGGGCGCCTTCACGGGCCGCGACGCGCTCCTCGAGGGACGCGCCGCGGAGCCCGATGGCCCCGCGCGACGCCTCCGGACCGTGGCCATTGGTGACGGCGGCTGGGCGCCGGTCTACGGTGGCGAGGCGGTCCGGATTGACGGCGAGGTCGTCGGGCGGCTGCGCAGCGCGGCATTCGGCTACACGATCGGCCGGACGCTGGGCACGGCCTACCTGCCACGCGAGGTCGCCGAGGGCGCGCATGTCCAGGTGGACGTGTTTGCGGATCGGGCCTCCGGCGAGGTCGCCGCGGACGTACCGTACGACCCGCGCGGGTTGCGCATGCTGGGCGAGGAGGCGGGAGCCTGATGCGGCTGTTCCGAAGGGGCCAGCGCGGGACGAAGATCTTCTACGCGACGGACGTGCACGGCTCCGAGCGGACGTGGAAGAAGTTCCTGAACGCCGCGAAGTTCTACGGGGCCGACGTGCTGATCATGGGCGGCGACGTGATGGGCAAGCTGGCAATCCCCGTCATCCGCGAGACCGGGGGGCGCTACCGGGCGACCATCCACGGGCGTGTCGAGCGGGCCGACGACGAGGCCGGCGCCGAGGCCCTGCGCAGGCGGATCGGCGACCTCGGCTTCTACGACGTGGTGATGGACGAGGACGAGTACCGGGCCACGCAGTCGGACCCGGCCGCAATCGAGCGCCTCTTCGTCCGGCTCGCGACCGAGCGCCTCGCGAGCTGGATCGACCTCGCCGAGACCCGGCTCGCCGGTACCGGCATTCGCTGCTATGCGACGGGTGGCAACGACGACCTCACCGAGGTAATGGCGACCATGGATCGCTCCGATACCCAGGCCTTCGTCGCCTGCGAGGACCGGGCCGTCCCGATCGACGACGAGCACGTGATGATCAGCATGCCGTACGTCAACCCGACGCCCTGGCGGACGCCGCGCGAGGCGGAGGAGCCGGAGCTCGCGGAGCGGATCGAGCGAATGGCCGGGCCTATCGGCGACCACCGGCAGGTGATCTTCAACTTCCACGCGCCGCCGAAGGATTCCACGCTTGACACCTGTCCCATGCTCGATGCCACCAAAGACCCACCGACGCAGATCGTGCAGGGCGGGACGCCCGTGCTGTACGGAGCCGGGAGTACGGCAATTCGCGATTCAATCGAGCGATACCAGCCGGTACTCGGCCTTCACGGCCACATCCACGAGGCCCAGGCCGCGGCGAGGATCGGCAGGACGCAATGCGTCAACCCGGGCAGCGAGTATGGCGAGGGCGTGCTGAGGGGCTGCCTGATCACACTCGCGAACGGCAAGGTGGACAGCTTCCAGATGACGGCCGGCTGACCGCCGGACGCCGTCGCCGCGCGATACAGGAGGTGCCATCGAGGGAGGGGTTCGCCTGGCGGTCTTCGAGCCGCCACCTGATGTGAGTGCGGGGGTTTGTTTTGTCCGGCATGGGAGGTGTTGGGATGGCAACTGCTGAAGCGACGATGCCAGAGGTCTTCGTGCGGAAGTCCTCGGGCCTGGTCCGGGTCATGTCTCCACGATCGGCCTTCGTCTACAACGTGCTGACGATGGGGTTGATCTTTCCCTGGACGTACCTGTGGGCACCGGGCGCCCTTCCCGGCGGCCAGCTGGTCTGGGGAATTCTCCTCGCGATGGCGCTGGAGATCCCGATCGCGCTCGCCTACGTGTGGCTCTCGACCGCCCTGCCGCGGTCGGGCGGCGACTACGTCTTCCAGAGCCGCGTCCTCGGCGGCGGGATCGGGTTCACGCTCGTGTTCTCGGGCTTCGTGATCTGGATCCTGCAGTGGGTGGCGCTCTCGGGCTGGCTGCTGTCAACGCTCGGCTTCGCGCCGCTCTTCCTGGGCCTCGGCGCGTCCATGGGCAGCTCGCAGATGGTCGACATCGCGACCTGGTTCACGACGCCCACCGGCATCCTGATCACGAGCGTGGCCAACGCGCTCATCGCGATGCTGATCCTGACCTCCGGGTTCAAGAACTACGTCCGGCTCCAGCGCGTGATGTGGATCGCGATCCTCGTGTCGTTCGGCACGATGCTCGTGGTGCTCGCCACGACCGCGGCATCGGCCGTGCCCGGCCGCCTCGATGCGTTCTCGTCCGCCATCGGCGGGTCGGCGACGTTCAGCGCAGACGCTCGCGCCGCCGCCGAGGCAGCCGGCGTGACCCTCAATCCGGCGTTCAGCCTGATCGCGACGCTGCTCATCGCGCCCATCGCGTGGACGTCGCTCCAGTGGGCAACGTACTCGGCGCAGCAGAACGGCGAGATCAAGTCGGCCGGCAACTTCCGCAGCCAGGCCTTCATCATCGTCGGCGCGCTCGTGCTCACCGGGCTCCTGCTCGCGCTCCTCGCGTTCATCCTGGAGCGCGCGGTCGGCACGGAGTTCCTGTACGTGGCCGGCGCCGGGTACTGGAGCGGGGTCGGCGAGGCCACCCTCGCCGGGTCTTACCTCTGGCCGAACATGATCGCGACCGCGATCGCCAACAACCCGATCGTGACCCTGCTGATCGCCTTCGGGTTCATCCTGAACGGCCACCAGATCGTCCACAACTGCTACATCGGCATGACCCGCGTCATGGTCGCGATGTCGCTGGACCGGCTCCTGCCGGAGATGGTCAGCCGCGTCTCCGACCGGCTGCGCACCCCGGTCAACGCCCACGTCATCTACTTCCTGGCCAGCCTCCCGGTGATCTGGCTGTACAACAACTTCGTGTTCACACAGGCCGACGGCACCGAAACCTCGTGGGGCTCGCTCACGCTCGGTGTCACGTTCGCCTGCGGCTACGTCTTCGTGGGCACGGCCATCGCCGGCGCCCTCCTGCCGTACAGGGCGAAGGCACTGTACGAGGCATCACCCGGCTCCGCCTACAAGGTGGCCGGCATCCCGCTCGTGACGATCGTCGGTTCGATCGGCGCCGTTGCGGGCGTGTGGTTCCTGTACATGTTCCTGACCAGCGCGGAGCTCGGGCTCACCAGCGACCTCGCCTACTTCGTGGTCGCGGGCATCCTGCTCTTCTCGCTGGGCTGGTATCTCGTGACGAAGTACGTCCGCCGCTCGCGCGGCATCAACGTGGACTTCGCGTTCAAGGAGATCCCGCCCGAGTGACCCTCGGCGGCATTCCTGTTACTCGGCGGCCCGGGCGAACAGCCCGGGCCGTCACCTCGTTCGGGTAGCCGCCGCACGCGCGAGGCGCGGCACGGAGCGATGCGCAGTGACGGCCGCTGGTCGCTCAGTGCGGCTGCACGTACCGCGCGTAGTAGTCGCGATCCTGCCCGGTGACGACCTGCTCGACGCCGAATCGGTCCGGATCGAACGCGCCGAGGTCAGGGTGCGCCGCGCGGCCCGCGATCCGCCCGGCGAGAAGCTCGCTGAGATACGGCGCCAGGAGCATGCCGCGGCCGCTCCACCCGTTGGCCTGCCACCAACCCTCGAGCTGGCGTGTCGGGCCGACGAGGGGGAGGTGATCGGGCGAGACGTCGTACATCCCGCCCCACTGCCGGATCACTGTGACGTTGCCCAGTGCCGGTGCCTTGCGCGTCATCACCGCCGCCGTACGCCGCAGGAACGCGAAGGACGACGCCTGGTTGATGCCCGTGGGCTCGTCCGGGTCGACCACGCCCATGACGATCTCGCCTCTCAACGTCTGATTGAACCAACCCTCGACGGGTAGGTAGAACGTGATCGCGGCGTCGATCGAGCGGCGGATCGGTGCCGTCACCAGGACCTCGCGCCGGTACGGCCTGTTGGGTGTGCGCACCCCTGCGAGGGCATTGATCTCGCTGGACCAGCCGTCAGTCGCGTTCACGACGTTCCGCGTCTCGATCAGGCCCGCGGTCGTCTCGACGGCAAGGACGCCGGCGTCGCCTCGAACCACTCCGACGGCCGACGTTCCGCCCAGGAACCGCGGACCGCGACCGGCGAGGTGCTCGAGGTGAGCCCAGACAACGGCATCGTGGTGGACGATCGCGTCGTCGTGAATGACGGAGCCGGCGACCGGGTCGCCGCCTCGGAGGATGGGCAGCCGCCGAAGAGTCGCCTCTGGCGGCAGGAGTCGGCTCCGGATCCCGAGCCCGTGGTGCATGTCCACGATCGGTCGCATCCGTTCGACCTCGGCGTCCTCGTACAGGACCCACGCATAGCCGAGCCGGTAGAAGAGGACATTGAAGCCCAGGTCGTCGCCCATCCGGTCGTACTTCGTCTGGCAGCGCAGAGCGATGCGCGACAGCGACTCGGTCAGCTGCATCGCCCGGATTCGCGCCACGTTCCGGCCCGTCGCGCCCGATCCCGGGTAGCCACGCTCCAAGATCACGATGTCCCGGATGCCCGACGCAACGAGCTCGCGTGCAAGAGCAAGCCCCGTGATCCCTCCCCCGATGATCACCACCTCGGCGGACTTCGGAGCGGCGGCGGGCCGCAGCAGCTCGGCGACCTGCGGCCTGGTCACGTGGAGGTCGGGCGCTCGGCCAGTGGGTGGGCACCGGCGAGCTCGGCAAGCCGAACCGGGCGCAGCGGCGGTCGCGCCGTCGGCGGGACCCAGTCGCCGGCCACCCCGGCAGCGCAAGCCACCGCCGCGAGGCAGTACTTCCCCTGGCACGGCCCCGTCAGCGCGCCTGTTCTCCGCTTGAGGAGCTCGGGCTGGCCGTAGCCGGCATCCAGTTCGGCGGCAATCTCCCGTGCCCGAACGTCCTCGCAGAAGCAGACGATTGCATCGCCCGGGACACGGTTGGTGACCGGTCCGTGCAGGTGAGGCTCACCGCGGCTCCAGGTCGTTGCGACCGCCGCGGACGGGCGTGAACGTGCGGCATCAGCCGCCGCCTTCCCCGCTCGGCCAGCAGCCGCGAGATCGCCGGAGCGACCGGCCGCGCCCCCGACCGCGAAAAACCCGGCCAGGCTCGTGCGACCGTCGTCGTCGACGATGGGTGCTGGATGGTCGCCACGCCACTCCATCTCCGCGCCGGCCTGGAGCAGCATCTCCAGGGCCGGGACGCGGTCCCCGAAGACCACGAGGTGCGCGCGCTCAGTGACGGATGCCCCATCGCGCAGCAGCTCGACGCCGCGAACGCCGCCACGGCCGGAAACTCGCCGAAGCTGGTGAGTCGCGTGTGGGCCAGACGTGGATGCGCCCGCGCTGCGCAGGATGGTCCCGGCCAGATCGAGGTCCGGGCCCGAGCCGATCAGCACGGCACGCCGGCCCGGCAGGATGGCGTCCCGCTCGACCAGCCGGGCCACGAGGCGCGCTGCCATCACGCCTGGTCGATCGGCGCCGGGAACGGACGGCACCCGATCGTACGAACCCGTCGCCACGATGATCTGGTCGGCCCGGATCTCCCAGGTGCCGTCGGCGTCGACCGCGGCACACACGCCGTCATATATTCCGAGCGCGGTCGTATCGGCGAGCACCCGGACCTCCGTGGATGGTGGGGCCGCCCGCGCCCATCCCGGGTCCGCTTCGAGCGCGATCACCCGGGCTCCGGCCTCGGCGGCGGCGCGCGCCGCGGCGACACCGCCCGGGCCGCAGCCGACGACGAGGACGTCGCAGCTCGCCTCCCGTGCCGGCCGGGTCGTGGGCCGGCGGTCGCCATGCCACCGCAGGGCGCCGCGCCCGCCGAACCAACGAATCACATCCAGGTAGGCCTTCCGGAGGCGGCGCGGGTGAAGGAAGCGATGGTGGTAGAAGGTCGGCGGCACCAGCCTCGCGCCAAAGTCGAGAAGACCAAGGACATCCCGGCCGACTGATGGGACGGCATGCTCGCCCCGGACCACCATGCCGGGTGCGAGTGGTACCCGGCACGTCCGCACGCTCGGAACGCCGTCGACCTCGCACTCGCACCAGCCGCACTGGCCCGTGGAACACATCAGGCCCCTCGGCCGGTGAAAGCGGAAGCTCCGCGAAAGGATTCGCTGCCCGGCGACGAGGAGGCTCGCCGCGAGCGGTTCGCCTTCGATCCCCAGCAGCGTGCGGCCGTCGAATGAGAACTCGACGAGCCTGGTCTCGGGTGTCGCGTCCGCAGGCTGCGGCGGACGACGGGTCAGTCGCACGACCGGCACGGTCAGCGGATGTGAAAGGTCGGTGAGCTGTCGATGCAGACGCGCTTTGACTCCAGGAACGACTCGATGCCCTCCATCCCGAGCTCGCGGCCAATGCCGCTCTGCTTGACGCCCCCGAACGGGCTTTCGGCCAGGCGGATGTAGTGCGTGTTGACCCACACGTCGCCCACGCGCAGCCGCCGCGCCAGGCGGATCGCTCGGTCGATGTCACGGGTCCAGACGGCGCTGCCGAGGCCCATGTCGCTGTCGTTCGCGAGGGCGAGGGCTTCGTCCTCGGTGTCGAACGGGATCACCGACAGGACCGGCCCGAAGATCTCCTCGCGGGCGATCGCCATGTCGGGCGTGACGTCGTCGAAGATCGTGGGGGCGATGTAGTGCCCCCCGGCCCACTCCCCGTCGAGTCGGTGGCCGCCGATCAGGAGGTGCGCGCCCGCGGCGTTGCCGCGCTCCACGTAGTTCAGGACGCGGTCCAGCTGGCGTTTCGAGACCATCGGCCCAAGCTGCGTCCCCTCGTCGAGCGGAAGGCCCACCCTGAGTGCCCGGGCCCGCTCGACGAGTCCGGCGAGGAATGGCTCGCGGATGGAGCGCTCGATGAGCAGGCGCGAGCCTGCCGTGCACGACTGCCCGGCGTACAGGAATATTCCGATCGCCACGGCGTCCATCGCCTTCTCCAGGTTCGCGTCGGCGAAGACCAGCACCGGTGCCTTGCCCCCGCCCTCGAGCGACATGCGCTTGAACGTCCGGGCGCCGAGCTCCATGAGCCGTCGCGCCACCTGGCTGCTCCCCGTGAAGCTGATCTTGTCGACGCGGGTATCGGATGCGAGGGCCTCGCCCAGCAGCTGGCCGTCGCCAACGATGCCGTTGGCGACTCCTCGCGGGAGCGCCCTGATCCGATCGAGCAGCTCGAAGATCGCCATCGACGACGCCGGCGCGTCGCTGGCCGGCTTGAGGACGAACGTGCAGCCGGTGGCGATGGCCGCTCCGATCTTTCGGAGGGGCAGGTCGACCGGGTCGTTCCAGGGCGTAATCAATGCGCAGACGCCGACCGGTTCCTTGAGCACGAAGTTGAGCAAATGGCTTGGCGCCGTCGCGGTGACTTCGCCGCGGATCAACCGAGTCGCGCCGGCATAGAACAGGATCCGATCGATCGCGGGATCGATCTCCCGCTCGCGGACGTAGCGGATGGGCTTGCCCATCTCGCGGGCAACGAGCCGGGCCAACAGCTCTCGCTCCTCCCGCAGCAGCCGGGCGAGCTCCATCAGGATCGCGGACCGCTCCCGCCCGGACGAGCTCGCCCAGGCGCCGTCGTCGAACGCGCGGCGCGCGGCACCGATGGCCGCGTCGAGGTCATCGAGCCCGGACTGCGGAGCCATCGCGACCAGCTCGCCCGTCGCTGGGTCGCGGCTCTCGAACGTGCCGCCCGATGCCGCCGGCACCCACTCACCGTCGACGTAGTTCCTGACCGCCTGGACCGGGTTCGCCGCAAGCGTCATCGTGCCTCCCTGATCGCACCCAGCACGATGTCGACGGCCACATCGAGCTGCGCCTCGTCGATGACCAGCGGCGGCGCGAGCTTGAGGATGCTGTCGGACGCTCCCGCGCTGCCGACGACCACGCCTCGCTGGAATGCGGTGTCGCGGATGCTGGCCGCGCGGGGCCCGTCCGCCGCGCGCGAATCCCTGGCCTCGACGATCTCGATGCCGACGAACAGGCCGAGCCCGCGGACCTCGCCGACATGCGGCTCGGCGCCGAGATCGGAGCGCAGCCGATCGAGGAGAGCATCGCCCAGGCGCGCGCTACGCTCCCACAGCCGCTCGCGGCGGAACACGCCGATCGCGGCCACCGCCGCGGCAAGGTTCACCGCGTTGCCGAGGAACGTCGACGTGTGGGTTCCGGCGGGCCAATGTGACATCGATGCGGCTCGACCGAGGACCGCGGAGACTGCCATCCCCCCGCCGATGCCCTTGCCCACCGTCATGAGGTCGGGCGTCACGCCCCAGTGCTCGCCGGCCCACGTCCGTCCGGTCCGCCCGAAGCCGGCCTGGATCTCGTCGAAGATCAGGATGACCTCGTGCCGATCGCACAACTCGCGCAGCCCCTCCAGGAAGCGGCCCGGTGGGACGACGACTCCGCCGTTCCCCTGGACCGGCTCCACGACAATCGCCGCGGGACGCCCGACGCCGCTCGCCGGGTCCTCGATCGCATGGCGCACGAGCGCGAGGGCGTCACGCCCGGGATCAGACCTGGCGCCGAGCGGCCATCGGTAGGCGTAAGGGAACGGCAGGAACTGGGCATCCGGATCCATCGCCACGCGTTCCCGAAACGTGACCCGCCCATTGAGCCCGATCACTGCGCCCGACCGTCCGAAGTACCCGCCAGAGAAGGCGATCAGGCCGCGGCGTCCGGTGAGCGAGCGGGCCAGGCGGACGGCCGTGTCATTGGCATCCGCGCCGCTGATGCCCGGCAGGACCCGGTCCAGGCCGGCGGGGGCGATGCCCACGATCGCCTCCTCGAAGGCAACCCGTGCCTCGCTGATGCTTGCCGAGGACACGTGCGTTGCCCGCCCCGCCTGCTCTCGGATCGCCTGGACGACCTCTGGGTGAGCGTGGCCGATCGTCGCCGCTGCGAAGCTCCCGGCCAGGTCGACGAAGGCGTTTCCGTCCGGATCGATCAGCGTCGCCCCCACCGCGCGATCGACGACGAGCGGCACGCCGGCGCCCGTCCTGGGGCCGCTTCCCTCCACGGCGCGGAGTCGCTCGATCAGCGCCCGAGCTTTGGGCCCCGGGTACGGACCGGCCATTCGTGGGGCGGTCAGTGGCTCAGTCTCCGCGCTCGTCGCCGAGGGCATCACCGCGCGACCTCGTACAGATGCCGGCCGTCGACGATCACCGCCACGCCGTCGAAGGTGACCGTGGGATCGAGGACGAGCCCGTCGAGGTGAACCTCGCATTCCACCGTTCCGCCGTACTCGTTGGCCGAGTCGCCGAGCGCGACGTGCACCGTGCCCAGCGCCTTCTTGGCCTCCGTGATCTCATCGGCGATCCGGGCTTCGGGGTTCAGCCCGATCCCGATCTCCGCGACGTTGTCGGCGTCCCGAACACGCTCGACGATCTCGCGGAGGCGAGCGGCAGACGCACCACCCTGGATGTCCACCGCGCGGCCGTCGCGAATGGTGATCGTGACCGGACGATCCAGCGCCCTGAGATCGGAAGCCACGCGCTCCCAGACGACGACACCATTCGTGGTGCCCTCCACGGGTGGCAGGGAGACCTCGCCACCGGGCAGCGCGGAGACCTCGCCCGGCAGCCGGCAGATGCCCGTGAGCCACGCCTTGGGCTCGCGGCCCGCGATCCGTGCGGTTAGGTCCGTGCCCGCCGTTGACGTCACCCGGATCGTCTGGGTCGGCCGCATCAGATCGGCCAGGCTTTCGGCCTGGGCCCGGATTGCGACGAAGTCCGCGGTCATCGCGCCGTTACGCCAGGCCTCGGCGCGCCACGGCGCGTTGAAGTCGCCGCGAGCGCCGGCCCGCTGCGCACCGGCCTTCGCGGCCGTGTGGTAGAGCGAGGTGCTGGCCGCACAGATGACGACGTCGGCCGCGGCCATCGCGACGGCTGCCGGCTCCGGGGGCTCGGCGCCGCTCATCGCCCGCGCCGCGAAGGTGACCACGACCGGCTCGGCGCCGGCGGCCCGGGCCGCTCGGAAGAGCTCGGCCGGGATCTCCGGGTCGGTGCGCGCGTCGACCACGATCGTGAATCGCTCGCCGGTCGCGACACCGAGATACTCGTGGACGACCCGGGCAGCCGTCTCCGCGACAGTCAGCGTCCTCCCTTGGGCCGCGACGTCCGTACGCGCGCCCTGGGTGTGTGTCACGTGCCCGTCTCGGGGCCCAGGTCCTGGAGGCGCCAGCGCCGGCGGACCTCGGCGGCCTCCGCCGGGTCGTGCTGCTCGTGGCGCTGGTAGAAGCCGCTCCGGCTGATCGTGTACTTGCCCGCGCGATGCAGGTCGGCCAGGGTCTCTGCCGTCTTCAGCGCGAGCAGGTTGGGGTTGAGGATGGGGAGCTCGCGGTGCCGTCCGGTCCTCATGATCTCCCGCTCGAGGCAACCGCCGATGATGGTGCAGCCCAGGATCACCACCTCGGAGGCATCCTCGCGTAGGGCGGCGATGCAGGCCGCCGCGGCATCGTCGGCCACTGCGCTCGTGTCCTTGATCATGTCCGTGACGTACCAGTCGATCGCGCGCACGGCACGGCAGTTCGTGGTGCCGTGCAGCCGGACGAGGTCCTCCAGCCACGGCAGCGCCTTCCGGTGGTCGGTGATCACCGTGAATCGATGCCCGAAGTACGACGCGTGGTTCATGGCCGCCTCGAGCGGCCCCACCACCGGGATGTCCACTATCTCGCGTGCGACCTTCACGCCCGGGTCGTAGCAGCACCCGACGACGACCGCGTCGTAGCCCTCCGCCTCCAGCCTTCGAACCGCGTCGAAGACCCCGATCTCCATGAGGTGCTTCGGGTAGTAATAGTCGATGTTCTCGGGCACGCCATCGAGATGGATGATGTCGAGCTGGGTTCCCGCGGCGGCGTACGGCGCCAGGGTCTCCCGGATGATCTCGTCGTAGATCGGCGTCCCGAACGGGTTGATGAAGGCGATCCTGCGCTCGGTCATCGTGCTCACTGCCTCCCTACCAGACGCTCTGCGCGACGGCGTTCCGGAGGCTGGATCGATCGGGCCGGAACGCCTCGAGGCCCAGGCTCGGCGTCTCGCCGGCCAGCAGCTCGGCGACCAGCCGACCCGTGGTGGGCCCGGCGCCGTTGCCGAAGACGTGGCCCGCGGCGATCACCACGTCGCCCAGGCCGGGGGCGCGGCCGATGATCGGCAGATTGTCTGCCGTGAACGGCAGGACGCCCGCCCAGGCTCGCGCGAATCGTGCGTTGCGAAGCTGCGGGATGGACGCGGCAAGGCCCTCCGACACGAGGGCCACGCCGGCCAGATCCGGATTCCAGTCGAACCCCGGGTAGTCCATCGCACAGCCGAGCAGGAAGGATCCGTCGGCAGCCTGGCAGGCGGCCTCGAGGAGCGCCAGCCCGTGGCGAGCCTCCACCTCGGTGGCGAACAGGCTCTCGCGGAATGAAGGCAGCTCCTGGAAGATCGAATACTGCTTGATCGCCGCGGGCCCGTAGAGCAACCGATCCAGCATCGGTGGCATCGCCTGCGTCCGGATGATCTGGAGGCGCATGGAGTGGATCGGCAGGTCCAGGCCCAGCTGTCGCGCGATGAACGGGGTCCACGCACCCGCGGCCAGCACGACCGTACCGGGCGAATAGTCGACGGCGTCCGTCACCACGCGGGCGACACGCCCGTCCCGCTGCTCGAACGAGCGCACGGCGCTGCCCTCGATGATCGTCGCCCCGGCACGCTGCGCAGCGCCCGCGAAGGCCTGGACGTAGCGGCGCGAGTCGATCTGGGCGTCGAGCGGGCAGAAGGTCGCGCCGAGGACGGTGTCCGGGAGGATGGGAGCGAGCTCACGCGCCTCGTCCCCCGACAGCAGCTGCATGGGCACGCCGTCCGCGACGCGGCGATCCACGAACTCACGCATCACGGCGGCCTGCTCCGGCCGGGTGAAGTAGATCAGGCCGCCACGGGGCAGGAGCCCGAACTCAGCCCCCAGCTCCTCGGGCAGCTGCTCCAGCTCGTCGCGGGTGGCCATGACGAGGTCCAGCTCCGGCCCGGCCCGCCGCGTGTGGATCCAGATGTAGCCGAGGTTCCGACCGGTCGCGCCGAAGGCGAGCTCCTCCGCCTCCAGCAGCGTCACGCTAAGGCCGCGCCGGGCCAGGTGATACGCGGAGGCCGTTCCGACAATGCCGCCCCCGATCACGAGGACGTCGGTGGACACGGGCAAGGGAGCGCTCCTCGAGGATGTTCGGAAGGCCGACGGTAGCAGCGTGGCAGGCCAATCCGTACGGTTGGCGACGCCGAAACCCCCCCTGTCGGATTGTGGTGGACCAACAACCTGGCGACCATGGCGCCGACTATCATTGGCGGTCTTCGGCGCCGCCGCCCAGTGGCGCTCGCACCTGCCGACTGGCTGCTGATGGACGTCGCCTCGCCAATCTCGACGACACCTTTCAACCTGGTGGCCGCCATTGACGCGGCGCTCGATGCGGCCGTGGCCGACCTGCCCGGCGGCGTTGCGCTGGCCGGCCTGCTGTCACCCGGGCAGCCGCCCGTCACAAGAGAGCGCGGGGCACTGGAGCCGCGAACGCGCGAGGCCATCCTGGAGGCCGTGGCGGGCGTTCCGGACGGCCCGATCTCGACCGGTGGACAAGGGCGGGCCGGCTGGCGCGGGTACCGGGCGGCGGTCGGCGATGGGCGCACCGGCTTTGCCCTCGTGCAGGCGGCCGAGGCCGGCGGCGACGGCCGGAGCGAGGCCGCTGTGCTTGTCCTCGTCCGCGCCGCGCTCCTGGCGGCCGATCGCCGGCGCAGCGACAGGCTGGAGCAGCTCCTCACGACCGCGCGGCGGGTCGCCGAGTCGCTGGACCTCGACGCGATACTGGCCGACATCGTGCAGGACGCCGCTCGGCTCGTGGGTGCCGACAGCGGGGACATGCTGCTCTGGGACAAGGATCGGGACCGCCTTCGCGTAGTTGCCGTCTGGAACTTCCCGCCGGAGATGCTCGGCTTCGAGCTCCAGTTCGGGGAGGGCCTGTCTTCCCAGGCGATACTGGCCAAGCGGACACTCTCGGTCGATGACTACGGGAGCTACCCGCAGCGGGCCAAGGCCCTGGATCACTACGACTTCGGGGGCGTCCTGTGCTCGCCGCTCATCGTCCGCGGTGAAGCCATAGGAGCCCTGAACGTTCATGCGCGCGGGCGGGCGCATGTCTTCGGCTCGGACGATGCAGACCTGCTCGCCGCATTCGCCGGCCACGCAGCGATCGCGATCGACAACGCACGGCGCTACGAGAACGAGGTGCGTCTCGGTCGAGTCGCTGCGGAGACGAATCGCGAGCTGGCCAGATCGCTGACCGTGCAGGGCAGGCTCGTGGAGCAGGTGCTGATGGACGGAGGGCCCAATGGCATCGCGGCCGTGCTGGCCGAGCATCTTGATCGCAACGTCGTCATCCAGGACCACCTCCATCGCGTGATCGCCGGGGCTGCGCCGGATGGCGGCACCGCCTGGCACTCGCTGCTGGAGGCGAGCCGGGGGAATGCCGACCCGTTCAGCGTCGCCGTGCGGGTCGGCCGCGAGGTCGTAGGCCACCTACTTCTCTCGTCGGATGACGCGCTGGGTGTCATCGATCGCGCCCTGGTGGACATCGCGACCACCGGCGTCGCCCTCGAGTTCGCGAAGATCCGGGCCGCGACCGTCGTGGAGGAGCGCCTCCGCGGAGAGGCGATCACGGATCTGCTGGCCGGCACGTACGCCAGCGAGGAATCGATCTCCGTTCGAGCCGCGCGCCTGGGTCATGACCTGAGCGAGGAGCGCGAACTGCTCGTGGTTGACGCGACGGTGAGTGGCGACGGCGGCGATTCTGCGACGGTCTCGCCCCACGACATGCAGCGACGCCACCTCGATGTGGTCCGTGAGCGACTCGCGACTCGGGCATCCAGGTGCATCGCCGACCTCCACGCCGGATTGATCGTCGTGCTCGCGAGTCGGACGCGGCAGGGGAGCGGGGGCGCGAGGGAGCTCGCGGCCGAACTCCGCGGCGCGCTCGAGGCCGTCGCCGGACCCGGGAACGTCACGATCGCCATCGCAGACCCATGCCGGCGCCCGGACGACTACGCGAGTGCCTTCGGATACGCGCGCAATGCGCTGGAGCTGATGGTCAAGGTGGGGCGGCGCGGGGCGATCGTATCCACCGCCGACCTCGGGCCGTACGCCCTGCTCATCCGGGCGTCATCGCGCGACGAGCTGCAGGCCTTCGCCCGGCGCGCGCTTGAGTCCCTGATCGACTACGACATAGACCATGGCGCCGAGCTGGTGAGCACCCTCCGTGCATACCTGGAGGAGGATCGGGTCCAGCGCCGCGCGGCCGGGCGCTGCCACGTGCACGTCAACACAGTGGTCTATCGCTTGCGTCGGATCGAGGAGCTGCTGGGCGTGAGCCTGGCGAACCCGACCATCGTGTTCGACCTGACGCTCGCGTTCCGTATCCTTGACGTCATCGACGGGCCGGCGGTGCCGCAGGGCCCCGGGGCACGCGCCTGACCATCAGCCCGCGGTGAACGCGATGTCGCGAACGCCGCTACGGGCGGACACCCTGACCAGGACGCCGAGAAGCACGCCGTCCTGATACTGGCTGCCCGGATTTATCCCAGTGGTCCGGCCGATCTTGTATCGACCCCGCGACTCGTGGATGTGACCATGAAGGGCGAGCGTCGGCTGGCGCTCGGTCACGAGCTCCCGGATCGCCGAGCTGCCGACGGGCACCATGACCGGCTCGCCGGCGCCGTCGTACCGGACGCGGAGGGAGGCGTCCAGCTTGGGCGCGAGGTCGATGCTGGTCGCCTTTGGGGGCATGTGCAGGTTCCAGATGGTCACGCCCTCTTCGGGCAGGTCGTCGACGACGCGGCGGACGGCTTCGCCGAGGTCCGCCTCGGAGAGCTCCCTCGGCGTGTTCCACGGCGTCGGGGTCGACTCGCCTCGCGAGGCCATCGTGATACCGGGCCAGAGCTCGGTCACCACGCCCTGGACGTTGCGCAGGCCCCTTGCGCCATCGAGGAGCTCGTCCATCTCGGGCGGGTCGTCGTTGCCCGGCATCACATAGGCGCGCGTCGAGCCGGCGGCGAGGCGCTCGTCCGCGATCGCGATCCACTCCTCCAGGGCCGCTCGCTTCAGGCGCAGGAATGTCTGTCGCTCCAGCTCGATCGACCCGTGGATCTCGTCCACCTCATCGGGGGTTGTGAGGAAGCCATACGTGCCCTCGTTGCGTGCCATTCGGATCAGCTCGTCGACCTCGCGCCGGGTTTCCAGGCGAACGGGCCGATCGCGCCATGTCGCGATCCAGCCGCTTTCACCGGCCGGCGCCGGGATGATCGGCAGCAGGACCTTGCCGGTCAGGTCACCGCCGATGATCAGCACGTCCGCGCCGTAGAAGCGGGCGGCGTTGAGCCACTTCCGGAAGCACACGTCCGAGCCGTGGATGTCGGCGACGTAGAAGATCGTGAAGTCGTCTGACATGCGTGGCCATCATCGGACCAACGGGGCGCCCCGGGCCTGCCGGGGCGCCCCGGAGGGTCACTCCGGTGGCAGCTCGCGGTAGGCCGCGTCGATCGGGACGCCCTGCGACTTCCGGTACGCCCGGACGACGAAGAACAGGCCGAGGGGGAGGATGAACTGCAGGGCCGTGGTTATGAGCTGCGCCTCCCCGTTGAGGAACAACAGGTCGGTGGTGAGCATGAAGTACAGGCCGATGGTGAAGAACACGAGCCCGGCCGCGCCGCAGAGCGCCATGACCGGAATCCCTGCGACCTTCCAGTTCACCGAGCTCGCCTCGAGGAGCGGGCGGGTTCTCGGATGGAACGGGAACACCACGCCGCACAGGGCCACGAGCCAGAACACGAAGTAGTAGGCCAGCGCGGGGGTGAGGAATGTGAACAACCCGATGTGGTACAGGATGACGAACACCTGGGCGATCACGGCGACGACCAGGACGGCGACCCAAGGCGAGTTGTACTTCGAATGGACGTCCGCCAGCTTCGCGGGGGCGATGCGGTCGAACGACCAGGCGAACATCGCGCGGGTGGCGATGATCATCGCCGACGGGATCCAAAGGTAGCTCCACAGGACGAGGCCGGCGGCCACGAGCAGGAACACCAGCAGGTTGTCGATCAGCAGCCCGGCGTAGAGCATGAACACGGGGTAGGCCTCTACCCCCTCGGCGTTGTAGCTCAGCCACGCGGCTGCCTGGTTGAACTCGACCGGCACCGCGCGAGTGATCGCGAAGAACAGGGCGAAGGCGATGCCGGCGTACAGCAGCATTCCGCCCACCGTTGCCCGGACCTGGGTCTTGGTTGGCGTCCGAACCTCGCCGCCGATGTACGTCGAGGCCCACGCGATGAGCCAGATGATCGCGATGATGCCGAGCGTGTCCGTCAGGGAGAACCCGGTTGGCATCCCTGACGAGGCGGCGAGGTCGAGCGTGCCCTGGTAGGAAGCCACGCCCGCTGCGCCTGCATAGCTGTCCCAGGCCGTCACAAATGCGGCGTTGGACGCGAACAGGAAGATGACCAGCAGCAGGACGCCGGTGACGGCGCCGATCACCCAGTTGAGGTCCTGGAATCGCAGGTACGCCCGTAGCCCGAGGATGTTCAGGCCGGCCATCAGCCAGATGAACACGCTGCCGAGGATCAGCCAGTTGTCGGGCGTGCTCGCCAACGCTCCGATGTTGGCGATCAGCTGGTTGCCGCTGACCACGCCGTATGAGGAGAACAGCGGGCCGAGGACGAACTGGCCGATCCAGTAGCCTCCGATGCCGACGAAGAACGCCTGGCTCATCGCCGCGGCGAAGCTGGCCATGAATCCGATCGCCGGGTGGAACGTCCGGGACAGGAAGACGTATTCGCTGCCCGTCCGCGGCATGATCGAGGCAAACATCCCGTAGAGCAGGTTGAACGGCAGGGCGAGGGCTGCCGCGATCAGGATCGCGATCAACAGGTTGCTCTGCGGGAAGACCGCCGGATGAATCCAGTACGTGAACATGATGTAGCCGACGCCGACATTCGCGACGTTCAGCAGGAGCATCCGCCACGGCGATCCGAGACGGACGAGTCCCGACGACTGCCGGCTGAAGATCTGCATCGGGGCGCGTGCCACCGCGCCGGCATCCGCGTCGCCCATGGTGTCCCTCCTCTGCCTGGAAACCCCCTCTTGGCGGCGACCCTACAGGCACGCTGACAGGTCAACAATGGGGCTGACCGCCAAAACCCCTGCCGTCGTCTTGTCGCGCGGCGACGAGCGACGTCGGGTTGCCGCCCGGGAGCTACTGGGCCGTCAGGCCCGCGTCCACCACGACCACCGAGCCCGTCATGAGCCGGGCTTCGTCCGAGGCCAGGAAGGCGACGACGTCGGCCACCTCCTCCGGCCGCCCCTGCCGGCCCATCGGGACCATGACGTCGATGAACGGCGCGAGGGCTTCCCGCCCGCCACCGTGCTCGATCGCGGGTTCGTTGAAGGGCGTGTCGATCCAGCCCGGGCAGATGACGTTCACCCGGATCCCTCGGCGCGCGTAGTCGACTGCCATCTGCCGCGCGAGCATCACGACGCCCCCTTTGCTCGCGCAATACGCTGCGATGGAGGCCTCGGCGACGAGGCCGGCCGTCGATGCCATGTGCACGATCGAGCCGCCGCCGTCGCGAAGCATCAGCGGAACGACGTGCCGCGACGCCAGGAACGGACCGGTGAGGTTGACCGCGATGGTTCGGTCCCAATCGGCGAGCGTCGTCTCGGTCACGGAGCCAGTTGCCAGAACACCGGCACACGTGAACAGGACGTCGATCCGGCCGAATGCGCGATCCGCCGCGGCCACCATCTCCGCGACGCTCGCGTCGGACGAGACGTCAACGCTGAGCCCCAGCACTTCCGCGCCGGTCGAACGGATCTCGTCCGCGACCTCTGACGCCGCTGCCGCCGCGCGATCGGCGATCACGATCCTGGCCCCGTCGGCGGCGAAGCGAGCGGCCGTCGCGCGGCCGATCGCGCCCGCGCCTCCAGTGATGAGCGCTACCCGTCCGTCGAGCCGGCCCACGTGCCCTCCTCGGTTGCGAGGGAACGATCCTATGCACGCAGTCGGCTCGCGCCAATGGCTCGCCGCCACAAATTCGCCGCCCGCGTTCGGTCGGCCGGCGCCCAACGCAGCGAGGGCCTCAGGTCAACGATCGGCAGCCTCGATGAGCCAGCCTTGGAACTCCGCGCCGTCAAGGGTGGACGACGCGCGGCCCCAGCGCTCCTCGGCCCAGCCGAAGAAGTCGTAGTCGATGGAGGAGATCGCGGCCTGGATCGCGGCCCACAGGGTCCAGCCGACGTCGGACATGATCATCTGGAGGCGCATCCGCGCCATCAGGGCCGGCCCCTCCCGCGTGAATCGCTCGGAGCCGAAGTACGCCGCGCAGAGCTCCTCCTGGCGCGCCGCGTCGAAGCCGAGCTCCTGCGCCGTGTTCCCCAGCTCGAACGTCGGGTCGTTGTTGCCGCTGTACTCGTAGTCGATGATCCACAGCTTCGCGCCGTCGTCGAGGTAGTTCTCGGCGAGCAGGTCGTTGTGGCAGGGGACGGTCGGGAGTGGCCTGACCGCCAGGGCCGCCTTGATTCGGGGGATCGCGGCCATGTGCTCCCAGTAGCCGGCGGGGATCCGGATCGATCGCTCGTCGACGACCCGCAGGTAGAACGATGTCAGGTCGAACATGTCGAAGTCGGCGAGGAAGCGCGTCGCGCCGTGGAGGCGCCGGAGGGCCTCGGCGATTCTCGCCTGCGTGCCCGGCTCGGCGAAGGCGGCGTTCGACATCGTCCGGCCGTCGATCCACTCGAGGACCAGTGCGCCGCTCGCAGGGTCGTGGTCGACGACCTTCGGCCCGACGCCGGTGGCCGCCGCAGCGCGCGTGTTGTGCAGCTCGTTCGCCCGATCCACCGCAAGCAGGTCGGTCGACTGGCCCGGAAGGCGTACGAAGAATGGCGCGCCGTCCACCTCGACCCGGTAGTTCTGGTTGGTCAGCCCGGCCGCGATCGGCTCGATGCGAATCCCGCGCCCGGGCCACAACCGCTCGACAACCTCCTCGATGGCCACGGCCCGAGGTTAGCGCCTGCCACTCGGGGTCGAGCACCACATCTGGCCGCTGAATCGGCCATCCGACGGAGGAGGTGGACGATGCATGCGCTCCGCCGCCGTCAGCACGTCGAGCACCGCATCTGGTCGTTGAATCGACCATCCGACGGCGGAGATGGCCGATGCACGCGCTCTTCCGCGGACTCAAGGTCGGTCGTGCGTCGGTTGGTCGCGCGATCGACCAACTCACGCCGGAACCCAGCCGATCGTGTGATTTGGCAACGTGGGCGACCGTTCAGGGGTTCGGATGGTCGATCGATCGACCAGTTGCGGGCTTGGTGCGCTGGCGTCGAGGCCGGCGCTCGCGGGCATGGCCTCACGAGGCTTTCGCCAGCGGGTAACCTCGCAAGGCAAGGCAGGGAGGGAGCAGGGCTTGGTCGATCACGCACAGGCGGTGATCATCGGCGGCGGCGTCGGCGGGACCTCGATCGCGTATCACCTGACCGAGCTCGGCTGGCGCGACGTCGTCCTGGTCGACCGCGCGGAGCTTACATCCGGCTCCACGTTCCACTCCGCTGGCCTGGTGGGCCAGCTCCGGTCGTCGACCACCCTGACCCGGATGATGATGTACGGCACCGAGCTGTACCGGCGCCTGACCGCCGAGACCGGCGTCGACGTGTCGTGGCACGAGGTCGGCTCGCTGCGGCTCGCGTCGACGAAGGAACGCTACGAGGAGCTGCGGCGCCAGGCGGGCTGGGCGAAGACGTTCGGGTTGCCGCTCGAGCTGATCAGCGCCGAGGAGGCGCAGGCCAAATTCCCGCTCATGACGCTCGATGGGGTGCTCGGCGCGGTCTGGCTGCCGACCGACGGCTGGCTCGATCCGTCCGGGCTGGCGCAGGCGCTCGCGGCGGGTGCGCGGTCCCGTGGCGCCACGATCCGCCAGCACACGCGGGTCGTGGGCATCGGGGTCGAGGGTGGCCGGGTTCGCAGCGTCGAGCTGGAGGGCAGGGACGGCGCGCGCTCGACGATCGCCGCCGAGGTGGTCGTCAACGCCGGTGGCATGTACGCGCCGGAGATCGGGCGCCTGGCCGGCGTCACCGTCCCGATCATCCCCATGGCGCACCAGTACCTGTTCACCGACGCCATCGAGGGCGCCGTCCCGAGCCTGCCCACGATGCGCGACCCGGATCGGCTGTGCTACTTCCGCGAGGAGGTCGGCGGGCTGTGCATGGGCGGCTACGAGCGCGACCCGATGCCATGGTCGCTCGACGGCGTGCCCGCGGACTTCAACCACCGGCTGTTGGAGCCCGACTGGCCCCGCTTCCAGTCGATCATGGAGGGCGCGATCAGCCGCGTCCCGGCGATCGAGAACGCGGGCATCACGCGGATGATCAACGGCCCCGAGGCGTTCACTCCGGACAACGAGTTCATCCTCGGCGAGAGCGGGGTCCGCGGGTTCTTCGTCGCGGCGGGGTTCTGCGCACACGGCATTGCCGGCACGGGCGGCATCGGGCAGCAGATGGCCCGCTGGATCGTGGATGGTGAGCCCGAGCTAGACCTGTGGAAGATGGACATCCGGCGGTTCGGCGGGCAGTACCGCTCGCAGCGGCTGACGCTGTCCCGGACCTACGAGAACTACGCGACGTACTACGACATCCACTACCCGAACGAGGAGCGGCTCGCCGGGCGCCCGTTGCGGCTCTCGCCGGCGTACGAGGACGTCGCGGCGCTCGGCTCGGTGTTCGGCGAGAAGTCGATGTGGGAGCGCCCGAACTGGTTCACGCCCAACGAGGAGGGCGCGGGCGTGTCCTCCCGCGCGGCCCTGGAGGAGCTCCGGCCGCGGGGCTGGGCCGGCCAGCACTGGTCGCCCGCGATCGGGGCGGAGGCGCTCGCGACCCGCCAGACCGCCGCGCTCTTTGACGAATCCAGCTTCGCCAAGATCGAGATCGAGGGGTCCGGCGCCCTCGCCTTCCTCCAGCGACTGTGCGCGAACGACATCGACCGGCCCGTTGGGTCGATCACGTACACGCAGATGCTCAACCGGCGCGGCGGCATCGAGTGCGACTTCACGGTCACGCGGCTCGCCTCGGACCGGTTCCTGATCGTGACCGGCACGGCGTTCGGGAACCACGACCTGGGCTGGATCCGCAAGCACCTGCCGGCCCGCGAGGCGACGGGCGCCGTCGAATCACCGGGCGCTGACGATCTCGCCGACGTGCGTGTCCGCGACGTCACCTCGGCCCGGGCGTGCTTCGGGATCTGGGGCCCGAAGGCGCGCGACATCCTCCAGCCCCTGACGAAGGACGACCTCTCCCACGACGCATTCCCGTACCTGGCCGCCCGCGAGATCACCATCAGCGACGTGCCGGTCCTGGCGTTGCGCGTGACCTACGTGGGCGAGCTCGGCTGGGAGCTGTACTGCCCCTCGGAGTACGGACGCGCGCTGTGGGGGACGCTGTGGGAAGCGGGCCGGGAGCACGGCCTCGTTGCCGGCGGCTACCGCGCCATCGACGCCCTCCGGCTGGAGAAGGGCTACCGCGTCTGGTCCAGCGACATCACGCCGGAGGAGACGCCGTACGAGGCGGGCCTCGGGTTCGCGGTCAAGCCGGACAAGGGCGAGTTCATCGGGCGCGAGGCGCTGGAGGCGGCGCGCCTGGACGGCCCGCGCAAGCGCCTGCGCTGCCTCGTGCTCGACGACCCGCGGTCGGTTGCGCTGGGCAACGAGCCGGTCCGCGTCGGGGGCGCGATCGTGGGCCGCGTGACGTCGGGCGGCTACGGCTTTGCCGTCGAGCGCTCGATCGCCTTCGCCTACCTGCCCCCGGACCACGCGGCCATCGGGACGCGAGGCGAGGTCGAAGTGTTCGGCGAGTGGATCGGTTTCGAGATTGCCCGCGAGCCGCTGTGGGACCCTGAGGGGGCGAGAATTCGCTCGTGAGCAAGGATCTACTCATGCGCCACGCATGTCGCCGCACGTGAGGGGCACGTCCGAGGCACGGTTCGGGCCGGATTGGAGCGCTTCGCTCCGTCGTGGTTCGGATGCCGAGCTGCGCGGCTGGGTCGAGACGGCGCTCGGGTGGTGTGACGACACGGACAGGATCGCCCTCGAGCATTTTCGGGCGCATCCCCACACGATTCGGAAGCCGGACGGCACCTTCGTCACGACTGCCGACACCTCCATCGAGGCCTTCGTCCTCGACCGGCTGACCGAGACGTACCCGACCCACGGGGCGTTTGGTGAGGAGCTGGGCGACCGGCCGGGAAGCTCCGGGATCTCGTGGTACATCGACCCGATCGACGGCACCCACAACTACCTGCGCGGCGTGCCCATCTTCGGGACCCTCCTCGCGGTCGAGCGGGACGGCGAGCTGCAGGCCGCTGTGGTCTCCGCGCCGGCGATGGGCGGCCGCTGGTATGGCTGGCGGGGCGGGGGAGCGTGGGCCCGGACGCTCGGCGACGAAGCGCCCCGACGGATAGCCGTCTCCGCGATCGCGACCATCGACGACGCCAGCATCCTGTACACGAGCCGCCCGACGATCGACCGCTCCGGGCTCGCGCCCGGCTTCGACTCGCTCCTCGAGGCCGCCTGGCGCGATCGCGGCTTCGGCGACTTCTGGAGCTACATGCTCGTCGCGGAAGGCGCCGCGGATGCCATGGTCGAGGTGGGGTTGAAGCCATGGGACGCTGCCGCGCCGACGCTCCTCGTCGAGGAGGCCGGCGGCCGCGTCACCGATCTTGACAGTCGACGATCGGTTGACGCGCCATCCATCCTTGCCACCAACGGCCACCTCCACGAGGCCATGCGGTCCATTCTCGCCGGTCGCGGCTGACTCGCCGCGACGTCCCGGCCCTCAGGGGGCGCGGCGCGGAGCCCGGTTCGACCGGCCCTGGATGAGCGTCGAGAAGACGACGAGCCCGACCGCGATCACGAACACCGCCGTGCCGATCACGTGGATCTGGGGCGGGAGGTTGTTCCGGATGCTCGCCCAGACCCAGATCGGGAACGTGTTGCTGGTTCCCGAGGTGAAGTTCGTGATGATGAAGTCGTCGATCGACAGGCTGAAGGCGAGCAGCGCTCCGGCCAGGATGCCGGGGAAGATCAGCGGAAAGGTCACCTTCCAGAATGTCGTCCACTCGTTCGCGCCGAGGTCCATCGCCGCCTCCTCGAGGTGGCGTGGGAAGCCCTGCATGCGCGCGCGGACGGTCACGACGACGTAGCTGATGTTGAACATGATGTGGGCGACCAGGATCGTGTTCAGGCCGAGCGGGAACAGGGCGCCGCCGGTCAGGCTCTGCCACGGTTCCGCCGCCGTGGCGACGAACAGGGTCAGGAGGCTCGCCCCCAGCACGATCTCCGGGGTCGCCATCGGGATGAAGATGAACAGGTTCGCGGCCGACCTGCCCCGGAACGAGTAGCGCGTCAAGGCGAGCGCGATGAGTGTCCCGAGCGTGGTTGCCACGATCGTGGAGATGGTCGCGACGATGATGCTCGTCCAGAGCGCCGTCTCGAGCCCCAGCCGGGCGAACGGGTTCTCCCACGCGGCGAGCGAGAAGCGGCCCCAGACGAAGTTGAACCGGCCGGGCGGGTCGTTGAACGAGAAGATGATCATCACGATGATCGGAAGAAGCAGGTACAGGATCGCCACGACGGTGAAGGCCGGGACTGCGCGCTCGGTCAGGAGGCGGCCGATCCGACGCCCTGCCCCCGGCGGGCCTCCCGACGTCGCGCCCCCCGACGTCGCGCCGGGTCGAGCCATCGCGCCGGCGCTCATGCCCGGCCTCCGGTCAGCTCCTCGGTGCCGATGGCGCGGGCGTAGACCAGGATCGCGACGAGGATCCCGGCCATTAGCAGGAACGACAGCGCCGCAGCGGTCGGGTAGTCGTTCTGGGCGAGATACCGGTTCTGGATGACGTTGCCGATCATCTGCGTCTTCGTCGTCCCGAGCAGCTCGGCGTTCACGTAGTCGCCGATCGCCGGGATGAACGTGAGGATGGAGCCGGCGAAGATTCCGGACAGGCTCAGCGGGAAGATCACCCGGACGAACGCCTCCGAGACGAGGACCGCGAACACGACGGCACCCAGGATTCCGATGCCGAGGATCGGCAGCGCGGCAGAGGCGATGCCCTCGGGCGTGGCCGGGATGTACCCAAGCCCCGTGAACAGCGCACCAGCGAACAGCAGCCCGCCGATGCCGCCGACGATCGCGCCGCCACGCCGCCACGGCCCCGCGTACAGGTCGCGCGCGGCCTCGACGAGTCGGAAGTCAACCTTCTCGAGGGCGACGTACAGCGGCAGGACCATGAATGGCAGGAACTGGTAGGTCAGGCCGGATACCACGGCCAGCGGCGTGCTCAGGATGTTGAAGTTGTCCGGCACGACGCCCAGCGTGTCGCGGAGGATCACGAGGGCCGGGCCATCGTTGCCGAGCAGGATCTTCCACGAGATGGTGCGGATGAGGAAGCTGGTGAAGAACGGCGCGATGACGAGGAAGAGCAGCACGTTCTTGTACCGCCCGCCTCGGAAGGCGATGCCGTAGGCGAGAGGGAACCCGATGAGGAAGCACAGCAGCGTCGCCAGGCCACCATAAATGAGCGAGTTGCCGAACTGCTCCGGGAACCCGGTGAGCACGTCGACGTAGTTCTGGAACGCCCACGTGAACTCGTACTCCTTCCGCAGGCCCGTGCCGCCGGCGCGCGTCGACAGTGACATGAGCAGCATCTGGATGTTGGGCAGCACGAAGAACAGCGCCAGCCACAGGAAGCCCGGCGCGATGAGGAGGTATGGGGCGAGGCGACGCCGCGTCACCGCTGGAACCGCCGCCTTCGCCCCGCTCTAGGTCAGACGCCCGCCAGATCGGCGTACAGCTCGTTGACCTTGGCCTCCGTGGCCTCGTCGTAGTTGGGCTGTGGATGCAGCCGGGCGACGACATCGGCGGGCGGGAACAGCAGCTCGTTGCCTTCCAGCTCCGGGTCGAGCTCAAGGATCGCCTCGGCGACACCCTTCACCGGGGAGATGTAGTAGATGAAGTTGGCCAGCCGCGCGGCGCGGTCGACGTCGTACACCCAGTCCATCATCAGCTCGGCGGTGTACTTGTTCCTGGCGCCCTTCGGAATGAGCATGTTGTCCGTCCAGAGGTTCGCGCCCTCCTCCGGGTAGACGAAGACGTCGTTCTCGCCACCGGACGACGCGAGGTCGCCCGACCACGCCAGGGCGACCCACGTGTCACCGCTGCCGAAGTCCTGCAGGTAGGCATTGCCGCGAAATGCGCGGATGTGGCCGCTATCAACGAACGGCTCGAGGTACGCGTGGACGGTCTCGACGTCCGCGACGTCCATGTCCTCAGGCTCATTGGACGATGTCTGGCCCTGCGCCTTCAGCATCAGGTGGATCAGCGGGAACGTATCGCGCGAGTCGTCCAGGAGGGTCACCTTCCCGGCGAACGCGGGATCGAACAGGTCAGCCAGCTTGGTCAGGTCGCGGCCCGTCGATTCGCGGTTGTAGCCGAGCCCGGTCGCGCCCGACTGCCACGGCACGTGGAACTTGAAGTCGGGGTCATAGGGCAGGCCCTTGAGCGAGTCGTTGACGTTGGCCAGCACGGTCGGGATGTGGGATGGGTCGATCTCCTCGGCCCAGCCGGCGGCGATGACTTTGGCCGCCATCCAGTCGGTCAGGACCATCAGGTCCCAGCCCGGGTCGACGCCGCTCTGGAGCTGCGGCTGGATCGTGGCAAGGAAGCTGTCGTTGCCGTCGATCTGCGCGTTGGCGTAGTTCACCTCGACGTCATACTCCGCCCTGAATTCGTCGAGGGTCGGCGACGGCAGGTCGTACTCGCCGTCACCGACCTCGGTCAGGTCGATGTACGCGTCCCAGTTGGCGAAGTTGAGCGGCCCGGTGACCTCTGGCGGCGCGGCCGTGCCGGGTGCGGTGGACGGGCCGCCGGTGCTGGGCGTCCCCGACGTGCTGGTCGGCGACTCCGTGGCGCCGGGCGCGCAGGCGGCGAGGAAGGCCGCAAAGCCGGCGAGGCTGCCGCCGACGAGCACCGCGCGGCGCGTCACGGGTCGTTCGAGGAGCGGCTGATCAGACATCTGGTGTCCTCCTTCGGTGCTTATCCGGCGATTGGGGTCATCCGTGGTTCGGGTCATGAGGTGGTTCGGGTCATGAGGCGACAAGCTCCAGCTGGCTGAGGTCGGCCGGGTCGGACTCGGCGTCGTCGCCCTCCTCGACGACGAAGCAGTGGTCGGGCGACCAGGCCAGGACGACCTGCTCGCCGGAAGTCCAGAGCTCGGCCTTGGTCGCGCGCTCGACGTTTTGCTCAAAGACGGTGATTCGATGGCCGTCGGCGAGGGTCACGATGTACTGGGTGCTCACCCCGAGGTACGAGGCGTGGCTCACCACGCCGGGGACTCGATTGAGGCCGGCCGGGACATCCTTGGTCGTCTCGATCATCCGGAACTTCTCCGGCCGGATGCCGATCGCGACCTTCGACCCACGACCCTCCACCAGCGCCGCGGGGACGCGGATCGCCGTGCCATCGCCGAGCCGGAACGTGGCGTAGTCGCCGTCCATGCCGTCGCGTGTCGCCGGCAGGAGGTTGCTTACGCCAAGGAAGCCGGCGACGAACCGGGTCTGGGGTCGCTCGTACAGCGCCTCGGGATCGCCCAGCTGCTCGTACTTGCCCTTGTGCATCACGGCGATCCGATCGGACATCGTCATCGCCTCCTCCTGGTCGTGGGTCACGTAGATGAACGTGATCCCGACCCCCTGCTGGATGCGCTTGAGCTCGACCTGCATCTGCTTGCGGAGCTTGAGATCGAGGGCGCCCAGGGGCTCGTCGAGGAGGAGGACGGCCGGCTTGTTGACGAGCGCCCGCGCGAGCGCGACCCGCTGCGCCTGGCCGCCCGAGATCTGGCCCGGCTTCCGGCGCTCGTAGCCGGGCAGCTCGACCAGCTCGAGCATGTCCGTCACGCGTTGCTTCACCTCCGCGTTGCCGACCTTCTTGCGCCGCAAACCGAAGGCGACGTTCTCGAAGATGGTCAGGTGCGGGAACAGCGCGTAGTTCTGGAAGACCGTGTTGACGTTGCGCTTGTAGGCGGGGAGCCAGGTCACGTCCTCGCCCTGGAGCTCGATGCGCCCATTGGTGGGCTGCTCGAAGCCACCGATCATCCGCAGAGTGGTCGTCTTGCCGCAGCCGCTCGGGCCCAGGAGGCTGAAGAACTCGCCCTCATTGACGTCGAGGTCGATGTGGTCGACGGCGAGGAAGCCCTCGTCCGCGTCGGCGTCTTCGACGTACCCGGCCACGCGGCGGCCAGTGGCATCGCCACCGAAGCGCTTCGTCAGCTGGACCAGCCGAACTGCAACGTCAGCCACCCGGGCGGGGGTCTCCTCCATGCACGTGGTCCTCCGGCCGCGCGTTCAGCGCGGTCCCGACCTGTGGCGGGAGAATAGGTTCCGCCGCGCGAGGGTGTCAAACCACGGAATCCTTCCGCCCCGGCGCGGGCACGCGTGCGAGATTCGCACCATTTGGCTGGCCGTTCTGCGAAATCCATGGCTGACACCACCCGCCGCCAACTTGGCCGCCCCATCCGGCCGCCCCATCCGGCCGCCGTCCGCCGGCATCTCATCGCGGGGCGCGGATTCCTATGCCAATTGCTGCATATCGATCATGCCTGCTTGGCCGTCCGCCGGCCGAGCCCCTGCCGGCCGCCCCCATCCGGCCGCCGCCGGCATCTCATCGCGGGGCGCGGATTCCTATGCCAATTGCTGCATATCGATCATGCCTGCCGGCCGCCCGGCCGGCAGCCTGCGGGCCTGCCCGCCGGCATCTGATCGCGCGGGGCGGATTCCTATGCCGATCGGTGTATATCGGCTATGCGCTGTCTCTCCATGCGCTGCCGCTGAAAATCCCCAGCCAACCCGCGGTCAACCAGGCGATGACCGCCGGGCAACGAACGCGTGCTCTGATACGGGCGGATGCCCACCGGACATGGGCGGTCCGGGCGTCCGCGTTTGGGGGTTATGCAGCAATTGGCATGGAATCCGGCGGAGGGGAAGAGGAGTGACGACGTCGCCTGATCGGCCGAAGTCATTGGCGAAGATCGGCCGAGCGATCCTCCGGCTGCGCCTGTTCTTCGGGTGGTCGCAGTCTGAGCTCGGGCGGCGCGCGAAGCTGAGCCAGGGGACGATCTCACGGCTGGAGCGGGGCCTCCAGCGCGGGCTCTCGATTCGCCGGCTGGCGGCCGTCATGGACGCCCTTCACGTCGGCGAGGTCACCTTCGAGCGCCCACCGACCGTTCCCCAGACGGATCTCGAGATCATGTTGTTCGGGGACCCGTGGAAGCGGGCGGTCGATGGGGCGGACCGTCGACTGCGCTGGCCCCAGCCCCAGGCCGATCGGGCGGAGGACGATGCCGACGCGACGGATGATGCCGACGCGACGGACGATGGCGGGGACCTGGCGAGGGACGACGCCCTGGCGTGGGCCGACACGCCGGCCAGGGCGGAGCCGACGGCGTGGTTCGGGGGCGGGGGATAGGATATCGACGCCAGGGCCGTCATAAACATCGCCCGATGCGCCCCCGACCGAGCGAACCGCCGACGAGGAAACCGCCCGCATGACCCAGATCACCGACGCCGCCGTCATGGAGGCGCTGCGGCACGTCCAGGAGCCCGAGCTCGGCGGCGACCTGGTCAGCCGGAACATGATCCGGGACCTGGTCATCGACGGCGCGAAGGTCGCGTTCCAGATCGAGCTGACCACGCCGGCGTGCCCCCTCAAGGACGAGATCGAATCACGCGTCCACGCGGCGCTGGACCCGATCGGAGTCGAGTCGGTCGAGCTGACCTGGGGCGCCAGCGTCCGGCGCGCGGCGCCACGGACCGCAGAGCAGCTGCTCCCGGGCGTCAAGAACGTCCTCGCGGTAGCGTCGGGTAAGGGCGGTGTCGGGAAGAGCACGGTCGCGGTGAATCTCGCCGTCGCGCTGGCGCGTGACGGGGCTTCCGTCGGGCTCCTCGACGCGGACATCACCGGGCCGAACGTGCCGCTGATGCTCGGCCTGGAGGGCCAGCCCGGCAAGACCGAGGACAACAAGATCATGCCCCTCGTCCGGCACGGGGTGAAGGCGATATCGATCCAGTTCTTCGTACCCGCCGGCCAGCCGATCATCTGGCGCGGCCCGCTCGTGGGCGGCGCGATCACCCAGTTCCTGCGCGACGTGGATTGGGGCGAGCTGGACTACCTCGTCATCGACCTCCCGCCGGGCACCTCGGACGCGCAGCTGACGCTCGCCCAGGCCGTGCCGGTGTCCGGCGCCGTGCTGGTCACGACGCCCCAGGAAGTGTCGCTGCTGGACGTCGAGAAGGCGCTGGCGATGTTCAAGCGGATGAGCGTGCCGGTGCTCGGCCTCGTCGAGAACATGACTGCGTTCGTGTGCCCGCACTGCGGCGAGGCGACCGAGATCTTCGGTCGCGGCGGTGGTGAGAGGTTCGCGAAGGAGCACCAGCTGGAGTACCTCGGCGGGATCCCGCTCGACATCACCGTGCGCCAGGGCGGCGACGTCGGGGTCCCGGCCGTCGCGCAGCGCGAGCCGGGTCCGGCGGCGATTGCTCTCTCCGGGATCGCGCGCACGATCGCCGCTCGCATGAGCGTCCGCGCCGTGGCGGCCGCGGCTCAGCCGGTGCTGACCGTCTCGTAGCCCGGCGCCCGTCCCGCAATCCGGACGCTGCCGCGCTCGACCTCGAGGACCATGCCCGGCAGCGCGGGCTCCACCGGCACGCCCGAGGCCGCGCACTGCGCCGCGATGGTGGCCCGCCGCTCCGAGTGGTAGTGGACGAGGATGCCCTGGGGCACCCCTGACCGGCGGACGTGGTCGATCGCCTCGCCCGTGTCCAGGTGGCCGCGCCGCGCGTCGTCTAGCGCGCCGTTCTCCAGCGTCGCCTCGAGGATCAGGAGATCCGCGCCGGTCGCGAGCCCCACCACCATCTCCGAAGGGCCCATGTCGCCGGCGTAGACCACGCGCTCGCCACCGGGACCCGTGATGTCCATCGACCAGGCGGGGATGTAGTGCCCGACGGCGTGCGGCACGATCGTCAGCGCGCCGAGCTCGATCCGCATCCCGGTCTCGTACTCGGTGATCGCGAAGGCCGGCTCGAAGAAGCCGGGCCGCTCGTTGATCGCGGCGGCAAGGTGGTTCAGCTTCTCGCGGCCGCCGGGCGGCAGGAATACCGGGAGGGGCCGCGGCGCCGGCTCGGCCCACGGAAAGAGGTAGCGAAGCGGGCCGATGTCGATCCAGTGATCAGCATGGAAGTGCCCGACCAGCAGGCCCGTCAGCTCCGCGGCGTTCATCCGCGCTTCGACCTCGGAGGCGACGCCGCTCCCGATGTCGAACAGGACGCGCGTCTCGCCGGCCTCCACGAGGACACCGGATTGCGGGCTGTCGCCGGTGGGCCGCGCGGTCCCGGTGCCCAGGATAGTCAGGCGCATTGATCCTCCACACGAGGTGCAGCCGACACGGTAGCGGGTCGGCCCGGGCACCGTGTCACCGCAGGCGCGACAGCAGGATCGCCGCCGTCGCGATCGCCGCGCGGCTGCGGCCGAGCGAGCCGCCGAGGAAGACGACGCGCGTCTCGCGGTGCGTCGCATCGGGCGTGACGACGACGACGGTCACGGCCGTATCGCCGCCGCGCTCGCGGGCCTCCGCGGCGACGCCCACCTCGCACGCGCCGAGCTCGCGAACGCGTTCGGCGAGGTGCTCCAGCGTCGCGCGCTGACCGTCGTGTGGCTCGGGCCGATGGAGGAGCGACTCGGAGAACGCGAGCCGCTCTCCGAGCCCCTCGCCGAGGAGGGCCAGGAGCGAGCCGCGCATTCCGATCTCGACCGCGGCCAGTCGCCAGCCACGGCCGTCGAGTGCCTCGGCGAGCGCGCCGGGCCAGGTGACCTCGCCGCGTGCCCACACGTGGCCCTCGAACAGCGCGGCGATTCGCGCTTCCGTGCCGGCAACGAGGGCCGCCGCCGCGCCGGGCCCCGCGGGATCCACGCCGGG
>DATKBR010000061.1:0-6011 GCA_035513775.1 Candidatus Limnocylindria bacterium | reverse complement strand
GACGCATGCCGATGCGATGGCGGCCGTGCGCCGAATGCCGGCCGACCTCATCGTGGCCGAGGGCTTGGCGGCCTCGGGCGCAGTGGCCTCGCTGCGTACCGCGATCGATGGCCGGGTCACGCCCATCCTGCTCCTCGCCCCCGGACAGGACGTCGAGACTCGAATCGCGTTCCTCGAGGCCGGCGCCGACGAGGTGATCGCCAGCACGTTCTCAGAGGAAGAGCTGGAGGAGCGGGTGCGCGCATTGCTCATCCACTTCGGCAAAGTGCAACCCGAGTCCGCATCCGGGATGACGAACGCTGCGATCGTGACCTTCTTCAGCGGGAAGGGTGGCGTGGGAACGACCACGCTCGCGGTCAATACCGCGCTCCTCCTGGCCGGTGGTGGAGACCGTGCAGTCACCGGGTCGTCGAGCAACGGATCCCTTCCGCCCGCCAGGGTCCTGCTCATCGACCTCGTCCTCCAGTTCGGCCAGGTCGCCACCCATCTCAACCTGACCCCGCGCTACGACGTGGCGGGTCTCGCCCTCGACGAGGCTGCCCTCGCGGATCCAGAGTTGGCGCGCTCGTACCTGTCCACGCACCACTCGGGCCTTTCGGTCCTGGCCGCGCCGTCCCGCCCGGAGGCCGACTTCCAGGTCGGCGTAGAGCACGTCCAACGAATCATCGAGGTAGTGCAACCGTCGTTCGATTTCATCGTCGTCGACCTCGGCAGCCGGCTCGACCCCCGTACCCTATGGCTGCTCGAGCAGGCGGATGCGCACGTCATCGTCCTCTTCCCGGAGCTCGCCGCGTTGCGGGCGACAAGCATGCTCATAGCCTTCCTGAACGAGACGGCGACGCTCCGCGCGAAGACGTATTACGTCGTGAACCACATCCTGCCGAAGGAACCGCTGAAGATGCGAGACGTCGAGAACTTGCTCCGCTCGAAGCTGGCTGCCGAGATCCCGTTCGTCGACATCGAGATGATCCGAGCGGTGAACGAGGGCGCGCCACTGGCGCTGAGCCGGCCCGCAAGCCCCGCCATCGTGGCCATGAGGCGCATCGCCCAGGCGGTGATCGGAGTTGAGCAGTCGAAGCCGGCACCCGCGCCGACGGCGCGGCGAAGGCTTTTCGGGCGCCACGCGCCGTCCTGACGGCGGATGGTGCCGGAGGAGGGATTCGAACCCCCACGCCTTTCGGCCGCCGGGTTTAAGCCGGCTGCGTCTGCCATTCCGCCACTCCGGCGACGGTCGCTCGCCGCGAAAGCCTAGCGCACGGCCCGCGGCCAGGCGCACGGGCCGATCTCGCCGGCGGGCACGAGCACGATGGTCCTGTTGCCCGGTTGCCAGGACCCGATACGCTGCGAGCCGCACCCACGCCGAGCAGGGGGAGACCCGTCGTGCCACTCCGGAGACCATCGAGGCCTGTGCGCTTCATCCAGGCCGTGCTGTCGGCGGTCCTCGTCGCGCTGGCTCTGACCGTGCCCGCCACGCCGACCGCCGCGCAGGCGGCCGTCGGCCGGTCGTGGGGCCAGGACCGGTACGCCACGGCGGCCGCGGTCAGTCGCGACACGTTCGCCGCCGGCGTGCCGGTGGCATTCGTGGCAACGGGCGGGAACTTCCCCGACTCGCTGGCGGGCGGTCCGGCCGCCGCGAGCCTCCGCGCGCCGATTCTCCTCGTGACCCGCAACGACGTGCCGGCGGCAACACGAACGGAGCTCAGCCGGCTGCGACCCGGGCGAATCGTGATCCTCGGCGGCGAGGGCGCGGTCTCGGCCACGGTCGCCGGCCAGCTCGGGGCGCTGACGACCGGCGGCGTGACGCGCTTCGCCGGCCCGGATCGGTACGCCACCGCCGCCGAGATCAGCCGGGCGCACTTCGCGGCCGGCGCCGCGGTCGCGTACATCGCCACCGGCAAGAGCTTTCCGGACGCCCTCGCGGCGGGCGCCGCGGCAGCCGCCCTCGTCGGCCCGGTCCTGCTCGTCGAGCCGGGCGGCATTCCGGCGCCCGTTCGCGCGGAGCTCGAGCGCCTCCGGCCGCAGCGGATCGTCATCGTCGGCGGCCCCGGCGTCGTCGGCGACGCGGTCCTGAACGCCCTGCGCGCGTTCACGGCCGGAGGGGTGACGCGCCAGGCCGGCACGAACCGCTACGGAACCGCCGCGGCGATCAGCGCCCAGACCTTTCCGGCCGACGCCGGCGGGACCGTCTTCCTGGCAAGCGGCCTCGGCTTCGCGGACGCGGTCGCCGGCGTGCCGGCCGCGGCGATGGCCGGCGGACCGCTGCTCCTTGCCGGCACGAACACGCTTCCATCGGAGACCGCGTCCGAGCTGCGCCGACTCAACCCCTCGCGCATCGTCCTCCTCGGCGGCACCGGCGCCCTCGGCGACGCTGTCGGGACGGCCGCCGCCTCGACCTCGTCGCTCACGCTCGTCGGCCCATGGGCCTTCGCGATCGACGAGTACGCGCTGCCGAGCATCGCGATGGACCAGCTCATCTACTACGGCGACACGCTGCTCGACATCTACGGCACACGCGACGCGAGTGGCGCGTACATGTACCGCGCCGGCGACGGCACGCTGTACAACCACCCGGTCGGGCAGGCCCAGTACGTCGTGAACATGCTGCGCAACTATCGCCTCATCCAGGATCCGGAGTACATGCGGCTCGCCGTCGCGAACGCGGATCGGCTCCTCTCGCGCGCCGTCGAGCACCGCGGCGGGATCTTCTTCCCGTACGGGTTCGACTTCGGCCTGCACGGCCGCGGGACGCTGAAGGCGCCGTGGTACTCCAGCATGGCGCAGGGCATCGCGCTCAGCGGCTTCGTGCGGCTCTACGAGTGGACCGGCGAGGCGAAGTGGCTCGATGCCGCGCACCGGACATACGCATCGTTCCTCGTCCGCCCGGAGCCGGACAAGCCGTGGGTGACCGCGGTCGACGGCGGGCTGTTGTGGTTCGAGGAGTATCCGTGGACGCCGTACGACCACACGTACAACGGACACAACTTCGCGACCTTCGGGCTGCACGACTACTGGCGCCTGACCGGCAACGAGGACGCCAGGCGGCTCGTGCTCGGCGGCATCACGACGACGGGCCGTAAGGCGAGCGCCGTCCGGGTGCCGGGAGGCGTGAGCAACTACTGCCTGGCGCAGAGCTGCCTGGACCGGCAGGTCCGCAACCGGAACTACCACCTCGTGCACATCAGCCAGTCGCTCTACCTGCACCGCTACACGGCGCATGAGAAGTTCGCCGCGCTCGCGGACAGCTTCGTCGCCGACTATCCCGACTTCCGGCGCGGCGGCAGCACCTTCTTCGCGGCCGGCGAGCACACGGCGTATGCCTTCGACGCGGCGGGGAGCGCATCGGCCGCGAAGACGTACACGTTCGGCGGGCCGAGCAGCGCATCCTTCGTCGAGCGCACCGTGCCCCATGGCTGGAGCCGTCCCGGCAACGGGATCTGGTTCTTCATGGCGAACGGCGTCTTCGAGGGACTCTGGATCCGCGAGTCGACGCAGGCGTACGCGCGCGGCTTCGTCGACCGCTACGGCTACCTGTGGCCGCGCCCGCACGCCGTCGGCGCCGGGGCCTGGACCGGCTACCGCTTCGACCCGCTGACGAACGCGATCAGCGAGACGCTGAGCGTCAGCACGGCCGCGACGACGTGGCAGTACACGTCGAGCGCTCGGATCAACGGCGATCGCGGCGTCCTGCTCAGCTCGGGCCCGCTCGCCGGCTACTGGCTGCCGACCGCCCCCGGGGCGACGTTCGGAACGGTCCCGGCCGTCTCCGGCTTCGACGCGGCGTCCGTCGACGAGCCGGAGGAGCAGCTGGACGAGTCGCCGGCGAGCGTCCCGGTGCCTCCATCGCAACCCGGATCCGAGCTCCCGGAGCCGATGCCGGGCCAGATGGACCCGCCGCCCGGCGGATGATGATGGAGGCGACGACGGGAATCGAACCCGTGTACGCGGTTTTGCAGACCGCTCCCTGAACCACTCGGGCACGTCGCCACCGGTCGCCGGCTGGCTGCCCCGCGAGGATTCGAACCTCGGTTCACGGATCCAAAGTCCGCTGTCCTACCACTAGACGACGGGGCACCGGATGGGCCTCACGCTAGCAGGTCAGCCGAGACCCGTACCAGCCGGAGCATGAAAATGGAGCGGAAGACGGGACTCGAACCCGCGACCCTCACCTTGGCAAGGTGATGCTCTACCAACTGAGCCACTTCCGCCCGCTTGTCCCCGATTCTACCGTGTTGCTGGTGCCGAGGGTCAGAATCGAACTGACGACACCCGCCTCTTCAGGGCGGTGCTCTACCGACTGAGCTACCTCGGCGCCGATCGGGCGGTCGCAAGGATACCGATGCGATCCGACCGCCGCAACCGAGAGGCCGACGACAAGAACGGCGCGGCAAGCGCGGTTGCGTCGGCAGCTACCTGACGATCTCGAGTTCCAGGTCGAGCTCGTCCCGCATCGGGATACCGTAGGCACCGATGGCCGGTATCTCGGGCTTCAGCCGTCGTCGCCACTCGTCGACTGCTCCGGGACGCAGCGCCATCAGGCGGAGTCCGCGACGCTGGTAGAAGCGCAGCGCGTCGATGTTGTCGTTCGTCGTCGTCAGCCAGACCCGCAGGCAGCCCGCCACACGAGCGGCGTCAACCACCGCCTCGAGGAGTATGGAGCCGATGCCCCGGCCCCGCGGCTCGGCCACGATCGAGGTCAGCTCGCACGCCTGGTCGATGATCCGATACGAGACGTGACCCACGATGCGATCTGCATCGAGTGCGACGAAGCCCGGCGAGTCAGCCGGGCGGATCCGCTCACCGTGAGCGACGATGTAGTCCGCGTGCCACGCCCACACCAGGAATCCACGCAGCCGGTCAGGGGGCACGACGCCGGCGTCCACGATCTCCATCGGCACGGAGTCAGCCCAGCTTCGTCTGGCCGGCGATCGCCTCGAGCGCCCGGATGCGGTCGCCGATCGGCGGATGGGTGTCCCAGAGCGACTTCGCCCGCTCCTCGAACGACTTGATCGGGTTTACGATGTAGAGGTGCTGGGTCGCGCGGTTCGCAACCTCGAGGACCTCCGGGTCGTCGCTGATCGTGCGCAGCGCGCGCGCCAGCCCGACCGGATTGCGCGTGAGCTCGACGGCGGTCGCATCGGCCAGCGACTCACGGCTCCGGCTCACGGCGGCCTGCACGAGGCGACCGATGAGAGGCGCGACGACCGCCAGGACGAGAGCGAGAATGAAGAGCAGGGCCATCGCTCCCCCGCCCCCGCCACGGTCGTTGCCGCTGCGCCGGCCACCACCCCAGAACGTGAAGCGCAGGAACCAATCGGCGAGCAGGGCGATGCTTCCGACGAGGACCCCGACGAGGAGCGTGAAGCGGATGTCGAGGTTGCCGATGTGGCTCATCTCGTGGCCGATGACGCCCTGTAGCTGCTCGCGATCGAGCTTCTCGAGCAGCCCGGTCGTGACCGCGACGCTGGCATGCTCGGGATCGCGGCCGGTGGCGAACGCGTTCGGCGCCGAGTCCTCGATCACCCACAGCCGCGGCGGCGGCAGGCCGCCGGCCAGGCGCATCTCCTCCACGACGTTCACGAACTGCTCGAACCGGTCCGGAGGCCGCGCGCGATCGATCTCCCGGGCGCCGCTCGTGGCCATGACGAGCGCGTCACCCGCAAAGAAGGAGCCGGCGCTCATTGCCGTGCCGAGGACGAGCGCCATGGCCACGCCGCCCCACCCGAACCCGCTTGCGTAGCCGATGGCGCCCCCGAGGACGCCGAGCACGACGACGACGGCGACGACGAGCAGCCAGCTGCGACGCCGGTTGCGCGCGATCTCCCGGTAGAAGGTCGTCGGTGCCGGTCGCGCCGAGGCGCTCATCGGCCCGTTACGTCGTGCGCAGGCTCACCTCGGGCACCTCGGCGTCCGACTCCGCGATCTGGAAGTAGTCGCGCTCACGGAAGCCGAGCAGGCCGGCGATGAGGACGTTCGGGAAGGTCTGGATCGAGGTGTTCAGCTCACGCACCGTG
>DATKBR010000060.1:0-5004 GCA_035513775.1 Candidatus Limnocylindria bacterium | reverse complement strand
CGAATGGCTGAGTCGGGCGAGACCGTGCTGGTCACAGACCACGACCGCGTGGTGGCCGAGCTGGGGCCGCCGAGAGACGGCCGGCAGACAGTGCTTCGCGACGCGATGCTCGCCGAGGGCGTGCGCAACGGCTGGCTCTCCCCTGCGCTCGGTGCGCCGGACGCGTCTGTTCCGCGCCGACCGGTGGCCAACCTCGAGAGCATCCTGGCCGAAATGGATGCCGACCGCGCCGATCGGTGATCTACGTCGACAGCTCGGTCGTCCTGGCCCAACTGCTGGCTGCGGACCGCTATCCGGACGTTTCGTTCTGGCGGGATGGGCCGCTGGTCTCGAGTCGACTGCTGGAGTACGAGGCCTGGGCGCGGATCAACGGACGCGGGCTGGCCGCGACCCACGCCGACGACCTTCGCCTCCTGCTCGGCCGGCTCGCGTTCCTCGAGCTCACGCCACACGTTCTCGCACGCGCGATCGATCCCTTCCCTACTCCTGTGCGGACACTCGACGCGCTTCATCTTGCATCGGTCGAGTTCCTGCGCGGGCTCGGCCAGCACCCGCGCCTCGCGACGTACGACAGGCGCCTGTCGGATGCGGCTGTCGCTCTCAGTATCTCGCTGGTTGAACTGGCTTAGATCTGCGCTACACTTCGCTACATGAGTAGTCAACCGATCAGGATCGGCCAGCAGACGCTCGCCACCCTTCGGGCGCGGAGCAAGCGCCGGGGCGAGCCGTTGTCGCGCATGGCGGAGCGCTATATCGAAGAGGGTCTCCGCGCCGACAGCCACCCCGGCATCGGCTTTCGGGACGGGCCAGCCGGACGTCGGGCGGGACTGGTCGGTGGGCCGGATGTCTGGGAGATCATCGGTGCCCTACGAAGCGTGGAGCGGAAGACAGATGCGCGAGTGGCCGTGCTGGCCGAGCGGCTCGGCTTGAGTGAGTCGCGCGTGCGTGCCGCGGTCAGCTACTACAGCGAGTATCCGGGAGAGATCGACGCCTGGATCGCGGCCAACGATGCCGAGGCGGTGAGCCTGGAAGCAGCCCTGGAGCGTGAGCGCGAGCTGCTTGGTTGAAGCTGCTGCTCGACGAGATGTACTCGGACGCGATCGCGGTCGAGCTGCGCGCACGTGGCCGAGACGTGGTTTCGGTTCGCGAGGTCACTCCTCCCCTTGCGGGCGCCCCGGACGAGGAGGTTCTCGAGGCCGCCACGGCCCTGGAACGCACCCTCGTAACGGAGAACGTGCGCGACTTCAGGCCCCTTGAATTGACACTGCTTGCCGACGGGGGCCACCACGGAATCGTCTACACGACTGATCGCCAGTTTCCACGCGGAGATCCGCAGACAATCGGGCATCTTGTGCGTGCGCTCGATGCTCTACCCATTGAGGCACCGGTGATGGACGACCGATCCGCCTTCCTGCCAAGAGCCCTACGCGATCATTTTCGGACTGACGTGTAGATCGTCTAGTCGGGATCGCCCACTACCACGAGGTCGGGCGACGCGCCGATCCACGGCTCGAGCAGGCGCTCCTGGAGCGGGTTCGTGTCCTGGTACTCGTCGCCGCTGATCCATTCCGGATTCGAGCAGCTCGACCGTCACGCGAGCATGTCCTCGAAGTCGACCCGGCCGGCGCGGTCCTTGGCGCGCTCGTACGCAGCGTCGACGCGCGCGAAGAGGTCGGCCGGGATGGGAGCCCGATCCAGAGCTTCCTGCTCCCAGCGCCCGGACGGGATGCGACGGACCTTGGGCCCACTACTCAAACGTGGAGCCCGCGCCGCTTGCGCGCGGTGCGATGATGGCCGCGTCGCACCGGAGGAGGAGGCATGGCTCCTCGACCTCGCGTCGCCGGGGTCCAATCTGCGGTGCTTGCGCTGATCGCAATCGCCGCCTGCGCCTCACCGCTCCCATCACCCACGCCCCAGGCTACGAGCACTCCCGCCGCCACACCGCCGGCGGGATCGCCGACGCCTCAAGCCACGCGCACTCCGGCGGCCGCGCCGTCACCAGAGCCGACGATCGCGCCGACCCCGTCGCCGCCATCGAGCCTCTTGGAGCCGCAGCCGCGCCTCGCCGGCTTCCGCGGCGACGACAAGAGTGCGGAGAGTGCCCTGCCCCGGTGCGATCCGGCACGCCATCTGGCGCCGAGCAGGCGCCAGGAGGCCGCAGCCGCCCCGGGAGAGGTAGCGCTCGATGTCATCGGGCAGCTCGGAGGCCACCCGCACGCAGTTGCGTCCCAGGGCGATCGGCTGTACGTCGGCGTCGGACCGCGCGTGCTCGTCTTCGAGACCACGCCGACGCTGCGCCAGGTGGCGACGAGCCCGCTTCTGCCCGGGATCGTGAAGGGCCTGGCCGTGCGCGATCGTCTCTTGGCCGCGGCGCTCGGGTCCTCTGGCCTAGCGCTCCTCGATCTCGGATCGGACGCGCCGACGCTGATGAGCACGCTCACGCTGGAGGGGTCCGCCCGTGCCGTGGACTTGGGCGACGGCGTCGCGTATGTCGCGGCGGAGCAGGGTGGCCTCGTCACGGTCGATGTCCGTGACGCTTCGCAGCCGCGAGCGCTGGCGACGGCGCTCGATGACGGCAGCGTGCTCGGCGTCACGGCGACCGCGGGCACGCTTCTCGTGGCCGCGGGGGAAGCGGGCCTGATCGTCCTGGACCTGTCCGACCCGGGCGCGCCGTCCGTGGCCGGGAGCGTCGTCACCGGCGGCTACGGTTTCGCTGTCGCCGCCGACGGCACGAGGGCGTACGTCGCCGACGGCTGGGGCGGCCTGCGCATCGTCGACATGTCCGACCTCGCGCATCCGCGACTTCTCGGATCCGTCGCGACGGCCGGATGGGCCCAAGACGTGGCGATCGACGGCGACGTCGCCTTCGTCGCCGCCGGCTCTCAGGGCCTCGTCGTGGCGGACGTCGCCGACCGGGCCGCGCCGCACGAGGTCTCGACCGCGCGGCTTGCGGGCCGCCAAGCCGTCCAGCTCGCCGTGGCCGGCGGCCTCGCCTTCGTCGTCGACCCGTTCGAAGGACTCGAGATCGTGGACGTGGCCGCGCCCGCCGCGCCTCGCTGGCTCGGCACCTGGCAGCCGCTGCTCGAGGGGTGGGGCGCCGCGCCGTCGGGCGACCGCCTCTTCGTCGCCGGGGGTAGGAGCGGCCTGCGCGTGGTCGACGCGTCGGATCCGACTCACCTTCGCGACCTCGGCGCCGCGCCCACCCGGGCAATGGCGAACGCCGTGGCCGCCGTCGACGACCAGGTCCTCGTGTCGACCTGGCCGGATGCTGCCGCGGGTGAGTGGGCCTCGCTGCTGACGGTCGACGCGTCAGATCCGCGCCAGCCGCGGGCGGAGGGCGTGTTCGTGCAGAGTGGACGGCTCGAGCACGCCATCTTCCCCTGGGAGGACAGCGGGTTCGCCGGCACCGATCGTCACCTCAGCCCAGCCGGACAGACCCGGGCGCTGGCGATGTCGGGCACGACCGTCGCCTACGCGACCGAGGTGGGGGTTCTGCTCGTCGACGCCGGGTCGACGCCCTGCGAGCTCTCGTACGTCCAGACCCGCCCGTACACCCAATACCGCGTCGGCGAAACGTCGGCCGTGGCGATCGACGGCCGGCACGTGTTCGTGGGCATCGAGTGGGCCCCGACGGCTCCGATGCCCGACGGGGATCCGCTCGGAGTCGTGATCCTTGACATGTCGGACCTGCGCGACCCGAGAGTGGTCGCGACGATCGACACCGTGGGCCCTGAAGGGCTCCTCGTCAACGGCCGGTGGCTCTACGTCCTCGGCGGGCAGGACCCCCGCACAGCAATCGTCACGGTGGTGGACGTGGACGACCCCGCCCGCCCGCGGACCATCGGATCGCTCCTGTTCGCAGCGTCGGGGCCCGCCCTACGCGGTCCGACGGCGATGGCCTTCGCGGTCGGGCACCTGTTCGTGGCCGCCGGCGACGGCGGCCTCGTGGCGCTCGACGTCTCCGATCCACGCCGGCCGCTGCTCGCGGGGCGCCTTGACGTCCTCGGTAGCGCGCTCAGCGTCGTCAGCGACGGGCGCCACCTCTACGTTGGGTCGGACGAGGGGGGGCTGGTCGTCGTCGAGCCGCATCCGACTGGTGCCGCCGTCCCGCCGCCCCCGCCGGGTTACGCGGGACAGCTCTGGAGCGGGGTCGCCGCGCCGCTCGACCGGCCTGCCGTGGTGATCGCGCCGTCGACCAGCGTGGAGCGGACCGGGCCGGCCGACTGCGTGGTCACCTCGACCGACGACGACGGTCCCGGCTCGCTGCGCCAGTGCCTGCATCGCGCCCGTCCGGGAGATGCGGTTGGTTTCGATCCCGCCGTGTTCTCGCGCGAGCACCCCGGGACGATCCGTCTCGAGAGCGGCCTGCCATTCCTCCCGAGCCACCTCACGATCGATGGGCGCGGCGGCGTTATCCTCGACGGTGGCGGCGGGAAGGTGCACACGAGCTTCCAGCTGGGGACGGGGGTCTCGATCCGCGGCTTGCAGATCCGCGGATTCGGGATGGGCCTCTTCGTCGGCGGGAGCGGCAACACGATCGAGGGCAACGTGATCGGCGGCAACGACTTCGATCTCATACTGCACATGACGAGCGGGAATCGCGTTGCCGGTAACTACGTCGGGCTCGACGCGACCGGAACGATGCTCGCCTACGACCCCCGGGCAGACAACGGGTTCTTCATCCAGCTCGGATCGACCATGAACCTGATCGAGGGGAACTTTTTCGGGGTCGCCGTCGCGGTCACCGACCCCGGCAGCTACAACAACTCCTTCGTCGGGAACCACTTCGGCATCAACGTCAACGGCCAGCTGCTGCACTGCCGCTGCAGCCTGAGCCTCAGCCAGCCCTTCAACCGCGCGGGCGGCTCGAGCCCGGGCGAGGCGAACATCTACGGGGGCGGAAACTGCGATGAGCTTGAGGGCCTGTGCAGCCGGATCTTTTTCCCAATGAGCGACAACGTCGTGCTCAGCAGCGACTTTGGGAATATCTGGGTCCCCGGGCAG
>DATKBR010000059.1:0-15356 GCA_035513775.1 Candidatus Limnocylindria bacterium | reverse complement strand
CGCCCACGGCCTTCGAGAGCGTGCCGACCTGGATCGCCACCCGGTCGTGCAGCCCGAAGTGGTCGACGGTTCCGCGACCGTCGCGCCCCAGGACGCCCGAGGCGTGGGCGTCGTCGACGAAGACGGCTGCGCCATATGCCTCGGCCGCCTCGACGATCCCGGGGAGTGGCGCGATGTCGCCGTCCTTGCTGAACACGCCGTCGGTGACCACCAGGATCAGCCGATACGGGCCGGCGCCGGGCCGGCCGACCTCGGTGGCCTCGCGCAGGATCTCGCGGAGCGCGGCGACGTCCCCGTGCGGGTAGACCTTGCGCGGCGCCTTCGAGAGGCGCATCCCGTCGATGATCGAGGCATGGTTGAGGGCGTCGGACACGATCAGGTCCGTCTCGCCGGTGATCGTCGGGATCACGCCGGTGTTGGCCGTGAAGCCCGACTGGAAGGTGAGGACCGCCTCGACGCCCTTGAACGCGGCGAGCTCGGCCTCCAGGAGCTCGTGCTCCGTCATCGTGCCCGCGATTGTGCGCACCGCGCCGGAGCCGACACCGAACTCGCCGATGGCCTCCAGCGCCGCGTCGCGCAGGCGGGGGTGGTGGGTGAGCCCGAGGTAGTCGTTCGACGAGAGGGAGATCACCTCGCGGCCGTCCACCACCGTGGCCGGCCCCTGCGCGGCACTCATCACCCGGAGCGGCCGGTACAGGTGCTTCTGCTTGAGGTCCTCGATCTCCGCGGCGATGAACGCGAGTGGGTCTCGCTTGCGGCCGGCCGTCATGTCTTCATCCCCTCACCGGAAATCCATGCCAATCGCTGCATACCCGATATGTCCCGAATGGCATAGGAATCCGGAGCTCGCAAAGTGGCCCGGAGCCGTGAGTGGCGGACGTCACGACTGGCCCCAATCCATGATCACCTTCCCCGAGTCGCCGGAGCGCGCGGCGGCGAAGGCAGCCTCGAAGTCGCGGAATCCGAAGCGGTGCGTGATCGCCGGGCGGATGTCCAGCCCCGACTGGAGCATGACCGTCATCTTGTACCAGGTCTCGTACATCTCCCGGCCGTAGATGCCTCGCAGCGTCAGCTGGTTGAACACGATCGCGTTGACGTCCAGCGAGATCTCTTCGGTGGGAATCCCGAGGATCGCGATCCGCCCGCCGTGGGCCATGTTCTCCATCGCCGAGCGCAGGGCCGCCGCGTTGCCGGACATCTCGAACGCCACGTCGAACCCCTCGACCATGCCGAGCTCGCGCTGCACGTCCTTCAGGTCGCGCTCGCCCGGGTCCACCGCGATCGTCGCGCCCATCTGCATCGCCAACCCGCGCCGGAACTCGTTCGGCTCGCTGATCACGATGTGGCGCGCGCCGGCGTGGCGAGCCACGGCGCTGGCCATGAGCCCGATCGGGCCGGCGCCGGTGACGAGCACGTCCTCGCCCAGCACCTCGAAGGCGAGGGCCGTGTGGACCGCGTTGCCGAACGGGTCGAAGATCGCGGCCACGTCCTCGTCGATGCCGGGCCACTGGTGCCAGATGTTGGTCATCGGCAGGGCGACGAACTCGGCGAACGCGCCGTCGCGTCCCACGCCCAGCCCCACCGTGTTCGCGCACAGGTGACGCTGGCCGGCGAGGCAGTGCCGGCACCGGCCGCAGGTCACGTGGCCCTCGCCGCTGACGAGGTCGCCCGGCTCGAAGTCGTTGACGTTGCTGCCGATCTCGACCACGTCGCCGACGAACTCGTGCCCGATGACGAGCGGCGGCTTGATCGTCTTCGCCGCCCAGGGATCCCACGATTCGATGTGCAGGTCAGTCCCGCAGATGCCCGTCTTGTGGACGCGGATCAGCACGTCGTTGATGCCGATGTCCGGCCGCGGCACCTCCTGGAGGCGCAGCCCGGGCCCCGCGTCCACCTTGACCAGGGCGAGCATCAGGTGAGCGTGCCGATCAGCCGGCGGTCGGCGCGGTGCTGGCGGCGGGTGACCCGCCGGCCGGCGCCGCGGAGGGAGCCGCGGAGGGAGCCGCGGAGGGAGCCGCGGACGGTGCAGCCGACGGTGCCGCGGTGCCGGTCGGCCCGGCGGTCGGGGTCGGGCCGGGGGTCGGTGCCGGCGGCGGGCAACCGGGTTCGGGGTTGAACCGCTCCGCCTGGGTCGCGTAGAACCTGAGCAGCTGCTCTTCGTCGAGCGTCTGCATCGGCAGGACCACGTCCCAGACCAGGGCGGCATACGGCCACGGCATCTCGTCGAAGCGCGTGAACACGGGCGTCTGGTTGCCGGCCGGAATCTGGCAGATCGGGCTCGCCGGCCACTTCGCGTACAGGGCCGAAAGGTTGGCCTGGCCCTGGTCAGTGCAGCCGTCGCCGGTGCAGTTGTAGAGGAGCACGACCGCGCCGTGCTCCAGGTTGTGGATCCAGCCCTGGGGCAGCGTCGCTTCGTCCGGGCCATACACCCCGGCCCTGATCGGTCCACCTGGGGCGGCGTAGTGCTTCCCGCTCGCGGGCGGGCAGCTCACGTACCGGACGCGGTCCCCGGTCGGGACGTGAACGTGGCCCATGTCCGGCTGGACGAAGCCCGGCGGCGGCGGCGTGACCGCGGGCGCGGTCGCCTGGCCGGATGGGACGGGCGCGCCCGAGGGCGCGACCCAGCTCGGCGCGGGCGTCGGTTCGAAAAGGTTGCTACAGGCATACGCCGGCGTGGTGAAGTTCAGGACGGCCAGACCGGCAACGACGAGGAGCGCGACTCCGCCGAGGGCCCACAGGAGCCGATTCCGGTTGCGCTCGAGGAACGTCGTGCTGCGGGCGGCGGGACGGCGGGAGCGTCTCGTCGCCCGGGCGGGCGGGCTGGAGCGGCGCGGGGGCGTGGTCAAGTCGTCGGCCTCGCTGGACAATCTTGGGGATCGACGTGCCAGTCTGCCAGATCAGCCCCGTGAGCGCGGATGGCCACCCTCTCGACGTTCCGGGTGCGGCCGGCGGGCTGCGTCACTCCTGGTCGAGCCACGCCACGGCGGCTGGCGCGCGCAGGCCCACGACCACCAGCCCGGCAACCGCCGCGATGAGCAGCGCACCGATGACCTGGCCGGCCAGGAGGGCGAGGGGAATGGCCGGGACCGCGAGCGTGGTGAGGCCGAGCGCCAGCGGCCGGGCGGCGGCTTTGCGCTGGATCACGAGCGTGATCGTGAAGATTGTGTACGCGAGCAAGGCCATGAGCACCGCCCCGGTCAGGGTGATCGGGACCAGGATCGCCTGGTCCACGACCGGGCCGAGCGACAGCCCTACTCCGGCGAGGACGAGGAAGGCGACGAAGAGGAACAGGGCGATGCCCCAGGGCATGCCCCGGATCGAACGCATGCCGCCATTGTCGCCGCTGCCCGCCGGCGCCGGGTGGGGCTGGCCGCGGGCCGGGTTGGGCGCACCCGGGTGTCGGGTCTTGACGGCCGTTGACGCTGTCGGTACGGTTCCTAAACCGGTTCACTAAACCGGTTCACAGGCGGCCTCGTGGCCTCGCCGCCTGTCGCGGCAGGTCTGTCCGGCGCGACGGTGCTCGGCCCGTCGCTGGAGGAGGGCATGGAGCGGCGCAGCCTTCGCCCGCGTATCGCCGATGTCGCCCGGGAGGCTGGCGTTTCGAAGACGGCGGTCTCATTCGCGTTCAACAGCCCGGAGCGGCTGTCTGCGGATACGGCGACGCGCATCCGCGAGGTGGCCGACACCCTCGGCTACCGGCCCAATCCCGTCGCGCGGATGCTCACCCAGCGCCAGACCATGACGCTCGGCGTGCTCACCCCGCAGGCCCTCGCCGTCATCTTCTCGAACCCTTTCTTCGCGCTCTTCAGCGAGGGCGTCGCCAATGCCGCGGAGGACCTCGGCTATGAGCTGCACTTCATCTCGCCCCTGCAGGGCTCGCTTGCGCTGGCGGTTGAGCGCTCGACGGTAGACGGCGTGGTCGCCATCGGCCTCTCGGCCGAGCATCCCGAGGTCGGCCAGATCCGCGGGGCGGGGCTGCCGATGGTGCTCGTGGACTCGGACGACCTGCCGGAGCACAGCTCGATCGTGGTCGACGACGAGGCGGGCGCACGGGCGGCCGCGGAGCACCTCCTGGCACTCGGGCATCGGGACGTCCTGGTCATCGCCGTCGAGGGACCCGCGGCGGCGTCAGGTGAACCTGGCCGCCACGGCGTCTCGGAGCGACGTCTGCGCGGCTATCGAGCGGCCTTCGCAGCGGTGGGCACCAGGCTGGCCAAGGACCATATCGTCGCCGGTCGTGCCTCGATCGATGGCGGTTCCTCCGCCTTCCAGCGCGCCTGGGGCCAGGGCATCCGCCCAACCGCTGTGCTCGCCATGAGCGACGCCATGGCGATCGGCGCCATGCGTGCCGCCCGGGAGCTGGGCCTGCGCGTTCCCGACGACCTCAGCGTCGTCGGCTTCGACGACATCGACCTCGCCGGCCACGTCGACCCGCCCCTGACGACGGTGCACCAGCCGATCCGGAAGAAGGGCGCCGACGCCGTTCGCCTCCTCCTCGCCGAGATGGACCAGCGAGGGACCCACCGGCCGGAGCACCTCCGGCTCGCGACGCGGCTCATCGTCCGCGACTCCACCGGACCCCCGCCGCGACGCGCGTCGCAGGCGGGTAGCGGGGCTCCCTAAGGCGCGACGGCCGCCGAACCTCCTCGCGTTCGTGCGAGCATGACCATCCCGCAATAACCATGCAGGAGTCCGCACGCATGCCTGACACGCCCGCCTGGGTCCGAGACGCCGTCTTCTACCAGGTCTTCCCGGACCGGTTCGCGTCCAGCGAGCGCGTGGCGAAGCCGGGGCCGCTCGAACCGTGGGACAGCCCGCCGACGAATCACGGCTTCAAGGGCGGTGACCTGCTGGGCATCGTCGAGCACCTCGACCACATCGCCGCGATTGGCGCGAACGCGCTGTACCTGAACCCGGTCTTCCAGTCCGCGTCGAACCACCGCTACCACACGTATGACTACCTGACGGTGGACCCGCTCCTGGGCGGGGACGCCGCGCTGCGCGAGCTTCTGGACCAGGCGCATGCGCGCGGCATCCGGGTAGTGCTCGACGGTGTGCTCAACCACACCGGCCGGGGCTTCTGGCCGTTCCACCACGTGCTGGAGACCGGCAGCGGGTCGCCGTACCGGAACTGGTTCCACTTCGACAAGGAGGGGCTCTCGGACGGGAGGCCGGTCAACGCGTACCCGGCGGGGCGAATGCCCGCCGGTGTCGATTCGGAGTCGGAGGCCACCTCCGCCCGCGCCCGGCTCGGGTACGAGGCATGGTGGGGAATCCCGGCGCTGCCCAAGCTGAACGTCGCGGAACCGGCCGTTCGCGAGTACCTCTGGGGCGTCGCGGAGCACTGGCTTCGCTTCGGGATCGATGGCTGGCGGCTGGACGTGCCGGCGGAGATCGACGATCCGCCGTTCTGGAGCGAGTTCCGGCGCCGCTGCCGCGCGGTGAACCCGGAGGCGTACCTCGTCGGCGAGATCTGGCACGTCGCGCCCGAGTGGGTGGCGGGCGATCGATTCGACGCGCTCATGAACTACCCGCTCGCGAAGGCGATCCTCGGCTTCGTCGGCGGTCGTTCGCTGAACGAGGCGCTGCTCCAGACGCACAACGAGTACCGGGAGGTGACCCATCTCGACGGGCCGGCATTTGCCGAGCGCCTGTCGGCGATCGTTGCCGCGTACGCGCCGGAGACCACCGCGGTCCAGCTGAACCTGCTCGGCAGCCACGACACGCCACGGGTGCTGTCCGTGCTGGGCGGGGACCGCGAGGCGCTTGAGCTGGCGGTCCTGCTCCAGGCCACGTTGCCCGGAGCTCCGTGCATCTATTACGGCGACGAGGTCGGGGTCATGGGCGGCATCGACCCGGATTCGCGACGCGCCTTCCCGTGGGACACCGCCCACTGGGACGGCGAGCTGCTTGGGTCCGTGCAGTCGATGATTGCGCTCCGGCACGCCGAGCCCGCCCTTCGCGCCGATGCGGTGACGGTCACGGACGCCGCGGGTGCCGCGCTCGCGTTTGCCAGGTCCGGGGCCGGCTCCGGGGCAGCCGACGGAGGCCGGGGCGGCCGGCTGGGCATCGCCCTCAATGCCGGCGACTCGCCGGCGAGGCTCGGGCTCGGCGAGGGCGCCGCCGCCGCCTCTACCCTCCTGTCCGTCGGCCGTGCGCGGTCGATCGCGCCGGTCCTCCACGGGATGGACGGCACGGTCGCCATCGAGCTGGCACCGCGCTCGGGGGCGGTGGTCCGCCTGGGCTGACGCCGCGGTCGCGGTGCCACCTGGCGATCGCGGCGCCACCCGCCCGCGCCGCCGCCCGGGTGCCGTTCTGAAACGCGCACGCCTCGCCGAAGCCACCCTGGCGCGGCCGGCCGGAACCCGGCCCGATCCTATACTCCCGCGGTGTCCGACCTCCCGGTGTCGCTGCCGCGTGAGCTCGAGCCGACGTTCGTCGGCGCGCTTGACCGCGCCGGGAAGCTGGTCGCCGCCCTCGAAGCCCTCGGTCCCGTCGCCGATCGCGACGTGCTCGTGGTCGACGCGTACGGCGGCCCGATCGTCGCCGGCATCACCGCCTCGGGTGCGCGCGTGACATCCATCGATCTGACTCAGCCGCTCCGGCTCGCCGTCGACGATGCATCCACCGACGTCGTGCTCGGGCTGTGGTCGGCATTTCGGGGGGTCGATCGCCGGGAGACGATCGAGGTCGACCGCGTGCTCCGGCCAGGCGGCCGGCACCTGGCGGTGCACGACTACGGTCGGGACGACGTGTCGCGCCTCCACGGCGATCGACCCGAATACGGCGCGTGGAGCCAGCGGACCGGCCCGTTCCTGACCGGCGGCTTCCGCGTCCGCGTCGTGCACTGCTTCTGGGAGTTCGACACGGACGCGCTCGCGACGGAGTTCCTCACGGCTGCGTTCGGCGACGTCGGCTCCAGCGTGGCCGCCTCGCTGAAGCGGCCGCGCCTCTCGTACAACGTGGCGGTCTACCATCGGTCCCGAACGTGAATGACGTGCCCCACCCCGCGTACCCGACACAGGCGCCGGCACCCGCGCCTGGCCCCGCCCCAGGCCCGAGTCAGACGTCGCCCCGGAACAGAGTGTCCCTGGGCCGGCTTGGCGTGACCATCCCGCTGGTCCTCGTCGGGCTCGTGATGCTGGGCTCGACGGCGTTCATCGGCTGGGTCGTGCTGAACATTCAGGACAACCAGATCCCGCTGCTCGCGGTCGGCTTCGTCGCGCTCGGCGCGTCGTTCGCTGCGCTTGCGGTTGGCTCCCTCGTCGGCATGTGGCGCGCGGCATCGCGGGCACGTGGCGGGCGTGCCTTCGTGCTCGCGATCGTGGGCGGGCTGGCGGGCCTGGGAGCGATCGGCGCGTTCACCGTCACCGCGCTCCTGGCAATGGTCTGGAGTTCCTGAGCCGGCGGGCCGGATCGATCCGTCAGGATGCCTTGGTACACTCGCCCGCTCTCGGGCCCCCATCGTCTAGAGGCCTAGGACGCCACCCTTTCAAGGTGGAGATCGCCGGTTCGAATCCGGCTGGGGGTACCACCACGCCGGGCTGATCCGCACCCATCGCCGCGTTGTCGGCTCCGGTGCTCGCCTCCGCCTTGCGCTCTGCCCGGCTGAGTCCTCGTGGGGTTGCATTCTGCGTCGTGGTCGGCATTCGGTGCGGCGTTGTCGTTATGCGCACCTCTTGGCCGTCCGACCTACGATCCATCCAGCGGGACGGTCGTGCGCTTCAGTAGGAGCACGCGATTTTCGGGGCCCCGCGATCGGAGCACGTATGAAGGGCAAGAGCCCAGGCAAAGCCGGCGACGACAGCCCGGCGCAGTCAGCCGCCCGGCGAGCCCGAGAGGTCGAATACGCGGCCTCTGACGATCAAACGGCGTCCGATACGGATCAGACCCTATCGGACGCGGATCAGACGGCGTCCGAGCGCGACGAAGACGATGCGTCGAGGGACCAGGTCGCGTCCGACATCGACCAGGCGTCGGCCGACCGCGACCAGAAGTCGGCCGATCCCCCGAGCGAGGCGGCCTACGAGGCCTCGAGCACGGCCCGTGAGATCGGGACGATTGGACGCCTTGCCAGCCACGCCCAGCGGTCGACGACCGCGAAAGTGCGAAACGCGACGGCAGACGCGCGCGATGACTCGGCCCGCGAGCGCGACGGCCTGTCGAGCCGTCGGGATGCGAAGGCGAAGTCCGCGGAGCAGGCGATCGTCGCCTCGGATGCTCCGGTCATCGAGAAGTTCGAGCGCCTCCGCGCGCAGGCCGCTGCCGACCGGCACCGGGCAGCCCAGGACCGCGCCAGGGCCGCGGCCGACCGCGTTCGCCTGCAGGCCGAAATCCACACCGCCCACCTGGACGAGCTAACCGGCGCGTATCGGCGCGAGATGGGCACCCTCGCGCTCCAGCACGAGATCGACCGCGCCCGGCGTACCAAGGATGGCTTCGTCGTGGCCTTCGTCGATGTCGACGGCATAAAGCACATCAATGACTCCGAGGGCCACGCCGTCGGCGACACCGTCCTCAAATCGCTCGTTGGACACATGCGGACGAACCTGCGCTCGTTCGATCCGATCATGCGCTACGGCGGGGACGAGTTCGTGGCCGGACTTGGCGGCATTGGCGTCGCGGAGGTCGCCCGTCGGTTCGCCGTGATCGACCGCGAGGTTCGAAAGGACGTGGGGGTGGGAATCAGTGTCGGGATCGCCGAGCTCATGCCCGAGGAGACGCTGGAGAGCCTGACGGAGCGCGCAGACGCCGCTCTGCTCGAGGCGAAGGCGGCCCACCGCGGCGAGTAGCTGCTTTGGGGCAGGGCGTGCCGCCCGACGGCCACTGGCCGTGTGGCCGGCTGCGAGAGGGGGCGCCGCGCTACCATCGCGGCGATGAGCCCGCTCGACTACCTCGGCGTCCACATCCCGACCATCGTCGAGGACAACGTGTCCATCCGCTGCGATGGCTGCCTCGAGATCATCCACGGCACGCCGTGGCGGGTGAACATCCTCGACGTGGTCGCCGCGGAGACGCCCGTGTCGTGGGCCGTGCGGCCGCCGATCAATCCCGGCCCGTTCGAGTTCCACGGTGACGGCGCGCACGTCCGGATGTGGATGCGAGCGCGCGACCTCCTGTTCTGCCGCAAGGGAGAGGTGCGCGAGATCATGCGCCCGATCCCGATCCCCGGACCCGAGGACGCGCCGCTGCGCTACGGGTTGTGCGACGGGCTCCATCGCGACGATCACGAGCTGATCCCCGCCTGATCCTCTCCCGTACTGGCGGGCAATGACCCGAAGGACCGAAATCGATGTCCGTGCTCCTGCCAGCCCTCACCGCCATCCTCGCCCTGACGATGGCCGTTGCGCTGCTCGACCAGTGGCGCGAACGGGGGCAACCGTTCCAGCTCGTCTGGGCGATCGGCATGGCCTTCTACGGGATCGCCTCTGGCTGCGAGGCACTCGCCGCCGCCGGCGGCTGGAACGAAGCGCTGTACCGGACGTGGTACCTCACCGGCGCCGTCCTCACCGCCGGTTGGCTGGGCCTGGGCACCGCGCTCCTCCTGGCGAAGACGCGATTCGGCTACGCCGTGGCGTTGAGCCTGTTCCTTGCCGGCCTGTTCACGCTCCTCACGCAGCGCCGATTCCAGTACGAGGGTGCTGGCAGCACGCCGATCCTGTACTTCATCGGCGCAGGTTTGCTCGCGCTCGCCGTGGCGGTCGAGACCTACTTCCAGAACGAGCGCTGGCCGCTGTTCGTCGCGATCGGAATCGGGGCTGCGAGCCTCCTGGCCCTGGTCCTCACGATCACGGTGCCGCTCGGCGCGCCCTACGCTCTCGATCCCGCGACCGGGCAGCCGATCGCCGACCTGTTCCCCGGCTCGCTGCGCCTGCTCACGCCGTTTCTCAACGTCACCGGCGGCTTCGCGCTGGCGTTCGGCGCGCTGTTCTCGACATATGTCTTCATGCCCAAACGCCGGGTGCTGCCGTATTCGCTCGACCCGAACCAGCCGGGCGATCACTTCCTGTTCAACCTCCTGATCGCGCCGTTCGCGCTCACGGTCAACTTCCTCGCTTCGCTGCCCGGCACCCTTCGCGATCTCGTGGCGGGCAGGCTCCACAGCCGCGTTCCCGCGACGCTGCTCATCGCGGCCGGAGGGTTCGTCGCCTCGGCGGGTGATTCGCTGAGCAGGTTCGGAATCACCGGCCCGTTCGCCGTCGCGAAGTTCGTCGCCGCCGTGCTGCTCCTCGCCGGCTTCCTCGTCTCCATCGAGGCGTTCCGCGAGATCCGGATCCCGTTCACGGGCATCCGTCTCGCCACCCTGCGCCGCGAGGCTGGTCCGGAGCCCACCTGAGTATCGCCGCGGAGCCGAACGGGGCCGCCCGCGGCTAGGATTGCCGGCCATGCCCACCCCTCGCGCCGGCTTGCCCGGCGCCTTGATCGTCCTCGTCGCCGCAGCGCTGTTCGGCGCGCTCGGCGTCGCGTCCCGCTTCGCGTATGACGCCGGCGTCCAGCCGTTCGCGTTCGTGGCCTGGCGCGCCGCCGTGGGAGCTCTGGGCATCGGCCTCGTCGTTGTGGCGCTCCACGGGCCGCGTGCCGTATGGGCCAACGTGGCGGCATCGGGCGTCGCGGGGAGGGCGGCGCTTGGGCTCGGGATGCTCCTGGCGGCCGGCGTAAACCTGTCGATGTTCCTCGCCTTCGACCGGACGACGATCGCGCTCGCGCTGCTGGGCTTCTACACCTACCCGGCGATGGTCGCCGCCGCGAGCGGGATCCTGGGGCGCGAGCCACTAGATCTCACCCGGCTCGTGGCCCTCGGCCTCGCGCTGGCAGGCATGGCGGCCGTGGTGCTGGGCGGGCTGGGCACGACCGAGGCCGTCCGGATAGACGCTCTCGGGATCGCCCTGGGGCTCGCGGCCGCTGGCTTCCAGACCGCATTCGTCCTGACGAGCCGCCGCTTCGCCGCCGTCCGCGCCGACGTGGCGATGGGCACGATCCTGGCCGGCTCCGCGGTCATCGCAGCGGCGCTGAGCGTCGCCACCGGGGGCGTCGCCGCACTCACCCAGCCGTTCGGCCAGCCGGACCTGGTCCTGATGCTCATCGGCGTCGGCCTGTTCGCCGCGGCCCTGCCATCGGTGCTCTTCCTCATCGGCATTCGCTGGATCGGCGGGGTCCGCACCGGGATCCTGATGCTCTTCGAGCCGGTCGTCGGCGTCGCTCTCGCGGCGCTCTTCCTCGCCGAAGGGCTGCACCCGCTCCAGGTCGCCGGTGGCGCGACGATCCTCGCCGCCGCGATCATCGTCCAGCGCGGGACGCGCATGCGGTCCGAGGCCGCGATCGTGGCGCCCGTGCCCGGTGGGCCATGAGCGCCGTGCACGAACCGGTGGCGCAGCCGGTGGAGCATTGGGACGTGGCAGGCCCCGCCGACGGCCCGCCGATCGTGTTCGTCCACGGGGCGATGATGGGTCGCTCTGTATGGCGTCCGCAGATTGACGCGCTCGCCGACCGCTACCGCTGCATCAGCGTGGACCTGCCCGGCCACGGCACCCAGCGAGACCGCTCGTTCACAATCGACGAGGCTGTCGGCGGCGTGCTTCGGGCGATCGACGCGGAGGCGGGCGGGCGGGCGGTGCTCGTCGGACTGTCGCTCGGCGGGTACACGGCGATGACCGTCGCCGGCCAGCACCCGGAGCGCGTACGCGGTCTCGTGATTGCCGGCTCGACGCGGGAGCCGGCCGGCGTGAGCAGGCTCGCGTTCCACCTCTACGGCCTGGGGCTGCGCCTCGCGCCCGAGCCCGCCGTGCGCCGCGTGGCGATGGCCTGGTTCCGCCGCCGGTACGGCCCGGTGATGGGCACCGCGATCGTGGCCGGCGGGCACTTCGCGAAGGGCGGCGGCCGCGCCGTCATGCATCTCGCCCGCGGCCGGTTCAAGGACCGGCTCAGGGCGTACGGCGGCCCGATCCTCGTCATCAACGGGTCGCTCGACCTCGTCTTCCGGGTGGGGGCGGGTCGATTCCTTGCCGGGGTGCCCGGGGTGACCAGCCACATGATCTCGCGCGCCGGGCATCTCTCGAACGTCGACAAGCCGGCGGCGTTCACCGCCCTGGTCGAGGAGTTCGTGGAGGCGCTGGATCCCTAGGTCGATAGGGCCCGGTGCTATCCTCGTGGTCGGGCCAGCTTCGCTCTCGGCCCACCTTTCCGTGAGGTTCGATGCGCGTCCGTAAGGCTGTGTTCCCGGCGGCCGGATGGGGTACCCGGTTCCTGCCGGCGACCAAGGCACAGCCCAAGGAGATGCTCCCCCTCGTCGACAAGCCGATCATCCAGTACGGCGTCGAGGAAGCGGTCGCGGCCGGGATCGAGCAGATCATCATCATCACCTCCACCCACAAGGGTGCGATCGAGGATCACTTCGACCTCAACTACGAGCTCGAGAAGGTGCTCGAGGAGAAGGGCGAGATCGAGAAGCTCCGCCAGGTCCGGGCGATCACGGACCTCGCGCAGCTCGCCTACGTCCGCCAGAAGGAGCAGCTGGGCCTCGGGCACGCGATCCTGATGGCGAAGGACCTGATCGGCCACGAGCCGTTCGCCGTCCTCCTGCCCGACGACGTCGTCGTCGCCGACCGGCCGTGCATCGGGCAGCTGATCCACGCCTACCAGCAGACCCACTCCTCGGTCGTCGCGGTCGCCGAGGTGCCGATAGAAGAGGTGTCGCGCTACGGCATCGTCGAGGCCGAGGTCGACGAGACCCACCGCGACGGCGATCGACTGCGGCGCATGACCCGGATCGTCGAGAAGCCGTCGCCCGCGGACGCGCCATCGACCCTCGCGGTCATCGGGCGCTACGTCCTGACCCCCAAGATATTCGACAAGCTGGAGCAGACCCAGCGGGGCGCTGGCGGGGAGATCCAGCTCACGGACGCCATCGAGGCGCTCATGGCCGAGCAGTCGGTCTACACCTACGAGTTCGATGGCGTCCGCTACGACGCCGGCACGACGCTGGGCTGGCTCCAGGCGACGGTCGAACTCGCGCTGCAGCGCTCCGACCTCGAGGCGGGCTTTCGCGCCCATCTGAAGACCCTCGACCTGTGACCGACATCGGGACCGTGCTCGGCGGCCGCTACCGCCTGGTCGAGCTGCTGGGCCAGGGTGGGATGGCGACGATCTACCGCGCGCGCGACGCGCAGCTGGAGCGTGACGTCGCGGTCAAGGTACTCCGGCCGGAGTACGGCGCCGACCCGGACTTCATCGACCGCTTCCGACACGAGGCGCAGTCGGCGGCGTCGCTCAACCACCCGGGTGTCGTTGCGGTGTACGACTACGGCACGGATCCGGTGGGGCCGTTCATCGTCATGGAGCTCGTCGAGGGCGAGGACCTCTCGACTGTCGTCCGGCGCGGTGGCGCGCTGCCGCCGCGCGCCGCAGCCCGCCTCGTCGCCCAGGCCGCGCGCGCCCTCGCCGCCGCGCACGACCGCGGCTTCGTTCATCGCGACGTGAAGCCCGGCAACATCATGGTCACCGCCGAGGGCCGCGTGAAGGTCGCCGACTTCGGGATTGCCCGCGCGCTATCCGAGTCGGCGCTGACCCTGCCCGGGACCACGCTCGGATCGGTCCACTACTTCAGCCCGGAGCAGGCGCGCGGGGAGCTGGCGACGCCGGCCTCCGACATCTACAGCCTCGGCATCGTGCTGTTCGAGCTGCTGACAGGCCGCAGACCGTGGACCGGCGACACTGCGGCGGCGATCGCCACGGCCCGGCTCACCGGGTCGGTCCCGAGCCCCGCGACGGCGCATCCCGGCGTCCCGCCGGGCCTCGACGCCATCACCCGCAAGGCCATGGCCACCAACCCCGAAGGCCGCTACGCGACCGCGTCGGACATCGCCGAGGCGCTGGAGCTGTTCCTCGGCGAGCAGCGCGCGGCCGAAGGCGCCAGGGGACGCGGCGCGGCAGGCGCGGGGACCGCGGGCGCAGGCGCCGGAGCCGCAGGCGTGCGCGGGGGAACCGCGGGAGCTCTCGGTGCCGGCGCCGTCGCTGGTGTTGCCGCGGGCGCGGCAGCGAGCGAGGCGGCCGGCGCGGGCGCGACACCCACCCTGGCCGCGGGTGTCGCGCGGCCCAACCCGGACGCGAGCATCGCCTATACGCGCGACGCCTACGCGGGCGCGGCGGCCGGCGCGCCGCGCGCCCCGACGGATCAGTCCCTTGACGACGACGGGCTTGACGACCCCGAAGAGCACCGTGGCACCTCACCGTGGCTGTGGATCTCCGGGGCCCTGGCCATCGTTCTCCTCGGGCTGGCGGCGTTCGCCATCATGCGGCTGGCCTCCGGACCGGGAGCCTCGCCGGCCCCGCCGGTCAACGTCCCGAGCCTGCTCGGCAAGACCTTCGACGAGGCGCGAACGGCGGCCACCGCCGTCGGGCTCGAGGTGGTTCAGGTCGCGTTCGAGGAGAGCACCCAGGCGCCGGGCACGGTCACGAGGCAGGATCCCGCGGAAGGCGCGACCGTCGACTTCGGGTCGACGATCGAGCTGACGATGGCGATCAGCCCGCAGGGCGTGGTCGTCCCGGACCTGCGCGGACGCAGCGAGTCGGACGCGGTCAACCTCATCGCGGCTGCCGGGCTCGTCGTCGGGACGCGCACGGAGGAATTCGACGACACCTTCGCGCCGGGCACGATCGCCGCGCACGACCCCGGACCTAACCAGCTGGTCGTTCCCGGCACGGTCGTGAACTACACGGTGTCGAAGGGCCCCGAGCCGACGCCCACGCCCAGCCCGACGCCGGTTCCGACGCCGGTTCCGACCCCGGTCCCCACGCCCACGCCAGAGCCGACGGAGCAGATGCTGACGGTCGACGACTATCGATGCACGCTCCTGGCGCTGGCCCAGGCCGAGATCCAGAACGATGGCTTCGCGCTGGGCTCGGTGTCGGGTCCCGACGACCCGGCTTCGATCGTGATTGCCCAGGACCCGGCGCCCGATTCCGTGCGCCCACCGCTCACCGAGATCGACCTCACGGTGGTGGAGCAGCCCGCGGAGACCTGCCCGGCCTGACCTGCGTGGCGTGAACTGCGTGGCCTCGGTCTGGAGGTAGACCGGGGGTCGGCCGGACTCGCGTCAGCGCTCCGGTTCGCCGAAGAGGCTGGTTCGTGCCTCCCAGCCATCGCCGGGCTCGAGGACGATGAACGACACGTCATCCCCGTCCGGCGCCGGCGCCGCCGGTGGCTCGCTCGGAGCGTCCCGCCGGTTCGGACGGACCTCCTCTACCGGAACGAAGCCGCGTGCGCCGGCCGCCGCCGCGGCTGCGACGCTCGCCTCGCCGAACCGTCGGTCGGGCCCGACGCTCGCCAACCGTGCTGCCGCCTGGATGCTCGACGGGTG
>DATKBR010000058.1:0-41799 GCA_035513775.1 Candidatus Limnocylindria bacterium | reverse complement strand
TCGAGGCCGTACGCGTCGTCGCCCCAGAAGTAGGCGAGGGGAGCGGTCCCGCGCCCCGGCGCGGTCGCCGATGCCCGGGAGGTCTCCATCGGGTCGATGGTAGCCGGAAGCCCTCGAGGGCCCCGCCCGCGGATCGGGGATTCGGCCGAGCCGGGTGATGCCGGTCTCGGCGGCGGCGCCGTCGATGCTGCCGAGCCGAACTGCGACAGGGCGCAACGCTTCGGGGGCCGTTGGAGGCTCCACGGGCCTGCTTTCGCCCTCGCTGCCGGTCGCTGGTGGTCCGCTGCCGGGCGCTGGAACTCCGCAGAGGAACGGCGTCGCCGCCAGCGTCGATTCGCTGCCCGCCGCGGTCGAGGCCAGGCTCACGCCGGCCGAGGCCGGCCGGGCCGTCGGACGCGGGGTCGCTCGCGGCGGGACGGGTCGCGGCCCGGTCGTTCGCACCCTTATCGCGGCCCCGTCGAAGGTGACCTCGACGATGCCGTCGGTGTCTGTTCGGTAGGTACGTCCGGCGAGCTCCGCCAGCCGTTCTACCGTCGCGGGGGCTGGATGGCCGTATGGGTTGCCCGCCCCCGCCGAGACAACAGCAACACGAGGCCGCACGGCTTCGAGGAACTCGCGCGTCGTGGCCGTCCTCGAGCCGTGGTGCGCGACCTTCAGCAGGTCGAGGGGCGGGAGGCCGCGACCCAGCAACTCCGGGTCGACGCCCTCCTCGATGTCACCTGCGAGCAGGAACCGGCGCTGGCCCAGCTCGCCGAGGAGGACTATCGAGACGTTGTTGATCGCCGTCCCGCCATCCGGTGGGCGCTCGGGGACACGGTTGGCGTCGGGCCAGAGCACTCGGAAGCGGATCGCGTCGAGGGTGAGCCGATCACCCGTCGACAGCCGGCCGTGCGGCGTGCCCGTCGTGGTGAGGACCTCAGCCCAGGCGCGATAGCCGGGGCCCGGACCGAGCATGCCCGGCTCATAGACGCGCCCGACTCGGTACCGCTCGAGCAGGAGGGCGAGTCCGGCGACGTGATCCTCGTGCGGGTGCGTGAGCACCAGGATGTCGATGCGGCGATCCCAGGGCGGGAGCCGCTCGTCCAGCGCGATCAGGAGACGGCCAGGATCCGGTCCGCCGTCGACGACCATTCGGCCACCGCGGCCGCCTTCGACCAGGATTCCGTCGCCCTGCCCGACGTCGAGGACGACGACGCGAGCGACGCCGTCAGGCCGATGGGCGACAACGAGCGTTAGCCCGAGGGTCGCGCCCACGAGGGCGACGACTGCGACGCGGGACGCACGGGATTGCCGATTCTCGCTCCCATGGCGGACCCGCGCCTTTACGGCGGAGCCGGCTCGCCGAGTCCGTCCTGCAGCCGCGCGTCCCGCCAACCCCGCCTGTTGCGGCACGCGCGGCCGCACGAGCGCGCGCACGGACGCAAGAACCCGATCGCCCCACCGCGCCGCGCCCAGGATCAGCGCGAGCGCCGCGGCCGCGCTCACCGCGTCCCATGGCGCTGCGAGCTCCAGGCTCGCGAGGGGGACCGCGGCGCCGGCTCGCACGGCGCCGACCATCGCGGCGTACAGCGCCCACGCCGGCAGCCCCACGATCGTGGCGACGAATGACGGCACGCCAAGGCTCACCGTCATCCCGACGACGAGTGCCAGCGCGCCTGCGGCCATCGCGGGCGGCACCAGCGGTACGACGACGAGGTTGACCGCGGGCGCGACGAGCGACAGGCGCCCGAACTCGAGGAGCACGATCGGGGTGGTGGCTGCCTGGGCCGCGAACGAGACGCCGAGGATCTCTGCGACCCAGCGGCGCACCCGCCCTGGCTCCGGTCCGGCCAGGCGCGCGGTCAGAGACGAGCCCCACGCGAGGATCCCGGCCGTGGCCAGGACCGAGAGGCGGAACCCGGCGTCGTCAACAAACGCGGGGTCCACCAGCAGCAGCACCGCGCAGGCCCAGCCGAGTGCCGCGGCTGCCGTGCCGGGCCGCCCGAGTTCCCGCGCGAGCAGCGCGACACCCGCCATCGCGCCCGCCCGGACGACCGACGGCGACGGCCCGACGAACACGACATACGCGAGGATTGCCAGCGCGGTGAGGATTGCCCGCCGGCGGCGTTGCATTCCGCCCGCGATCGCACCCAGGGCCGAGGCGACGATCGCGATGTTCCACCCCGAGATCGCCACGACGTGACTCGCGCCAGCCGTCGTGAACGCCGCGGCGAGGTCGCGGTCGACACGATCTCGAAGCCCGATCAGCACGCCCGCCGCGAGCCCGGCCTCGGGCTCCGGGATTGAACGGTCGATGCCGTCCGCGGCCGATCGACGAAAGCCTTCCAGGCTTCTGGCGACCGTTCCTTCGGCCGGCAGCAACTGGAGCGCCTCGGCGCGAAGCGTCCCGACGGCGCCGATTCGCACCAGGTACGCGCCATAGTCGTCGGGCGGCGGCGGTCGGATGCTGCCGCGGAGCTCGACGCGGTCGTTCGGGACGACCGGCGGGTACCACGGCAACGTGGCTGCGACGAGCACGGGTGGCTCGCCATCGAGCCGAACCGTCGCGGGGCGGCTGCCGGCGCGAGGTGCGCCAACGGACTGCACGATCCCGACCCACGGTCCGTCACCGGTCGGGACGGGTCCGGGCACGACCGCCGCTTCGCCCCCGAGCGCCACCCGAAGCCCGATCGCGACGATGCCGACGCCGAGCGGGAGGAGCCCCGGGCGGCTGCCGGCATGTCGCCCGGCCCGCATCGCAGCCGCCGCACAGGCGAGCGCGACGCCGAACAGGGCGACTGCCAGCCCCGGCGCGACGCCGAGTGCCAGGGCGCCTGCCGCCGCACCGATGGCGAGCCACGCCGGGCGCGGCATGTCAGCGGACCGACACGAGCGCCCGGATGCTCTCGAACGTCTTCTCGCCGACCAGCCCGCGCTCGCGCAGCTCCTCCATCTTGGCGAATGGCGATCCGGCCCGCGAATCGATGATCTTCAGCGCCGTCACCGGCCCGATTCCGGGGAGGCTCTCCAGCTCGGACTGCGACGCGGTGTTGAGGTTCACGATCTGGCTACCGGAACCGGCCCCACCACCGGAGCCACCTTGCGCGCCGCCGGCCCCGCCGGACCCGGACCCGGCGTCGTCACGCGACGGCACGCGCACCTGCGCGCCATCGGAGAGCATTGCCGCGAGATTGAGCTCCACGGCGACGCGCTCGACGTCCACTCTCGGGCTGAACCCGCCGGCGACCGCGATCGCATCGCCGACGCGCGAGCCGGTCGCGAGCCGATACACGCCTGGCACCACGACGGCGCCGGCCACGTCGACGACGATCTCGCCGGCTGCGGATCCCGGGTCGCCGCTCCCGCTGCCGGCGCTGCCGGCCACGCCGGCCGCCACGCCGGGACCCTCGACGATCTCGCCACCCGAACCCGAGACCGCAATGACGACGGCCAGCCCACCGATTGCGACGGCGCCAAGGACGCCGGCCAGCGCCAGCCGCTGATTCGTTGCGGTGGCGCTCGAGTCAGTCGCGCCGGGCGTGGAAGCGCCGGGCGCTGCTTGATCTCCGGGGCCCGCCGCCGTGGGTGCGTCGAACACGCGCCACGGGGTTGATGAGTGCTCCACGAACGCCTCGTCCGGCGGGGTGCGGGCGGGCGATGCCAGGTGCTTCGCGCCGGGGCGAACATCGGCGGCGCGAAATGCGGCGGCGCGAAGGGGCGAAGCTCGGCGGGCGGCTCGTCCAGTTGCTCGACGGGATCGACGGGCGACTCGGCGGGCCGGAATTTGAACGTCCCGTCCGTCGGGGCACTTCGTCGGACGGGACGTCGACCCGAAATCTAGCGCCCGCCGCTTATCTGCCGCTTATCAGAGCCGGATCAGGCACCCAGCTGGCAGGCGCCGGCCCCCGGTTCGCTCAGACGAGCCCGGCGACCCCGGCTATCACGGTCACCCTGAGCGTCACGACCATGGCCTCCATGAACCTATCCGAATGGCCTGAAGGCAGGAACGGGCGCGCCGCAGCTCGAGGCGATCCAGAGCCGGGGGCCGAGAATCAGCCGGCTGGCGCCGCGAGCTGCTCCCACGGGACCCAGCGCGTGCCGTCCCACCAGCGGTGCCAGACGCGGCCGTCTCGCCCGCGGGCGTAGACGTCCAGTCGATCGGCGCCCCACGACGACGCGGCCGGTGTGCCCGCAGGATCCAGCTCCCCGCCCAGCGTCTCCCACCTGTGCCAGTACGTCTTGTCCCAGTACCGGTTCCAGAGCGCGCCGTCGTCCATGACGGCGAAGACCTCCATCTCGCCCTCCGCCCAGGCGACGACCGCCGGTCCCGACGCCAGCTGGCCACCGAGCGATTCGGGCTCGCCCCAGGTGCCGTCGATCGACGCGGAATGCCACAGGGCCCGGTCGTCGTCGACCCAGAAGAGGTCGAGTCGGCCAGGGCCCCAGGTTGTTGCGGCGAGGCCTCGAGTCGCTCGAGGCGGGTTGGTGGTTGGCTCGGTCATGGCAATGGACGATACGAGATCGGGCGGGCGTGCGAGCGGCGTCGCCGGCAGACCCTCAGGAGGCGAGGGCACGACCGACGCCGGCGTCGGTCGCCCGGCGTGACGCTCGCTCGGCACCGATGTTCGGATCGAGCGATCGTGCGGCCGAGGCGAGAGCGCCGCCGAGGCGCCGGCGCCAGGCCGGGACACTCGGCTGCGACTGCCGGTTGAGCTTGGCCCGCCGGTGCTGGCGAGCCTCCTCGCGAAGCTCCTGCATGTGCAGCGCCGCGAGGTAGGGGACGAAGGCATTCATGGAATTGGACGCTCCACTTCGGGTTCAGGTGGTCGGTGATGATCGCCCGCCTAGCGGGCGCGGTCGTCGCCGATCGAGGGCCGGGAGTCGGCATCGATGGAAAGCACCACGATGGCGAGGGCCGTCACGAGCACGATCGACAGCGCGATGGTGATGAAAAGCGCCATCCCGGCACCTCCTTCCTTCCGTAACCCCTTTAGGGCTGTATTCTGGTTACCTTCGGTAGATTAGCCTCTTGCGCGTAACCTGTCAAGCGGTATAAGGTGGTTAGCGACATGCCGAACATCAACCCCGCCGAGCACTCGCACGGCATCGATCTGGAGTCCGCTCTCGACTTCCTGAACACGCTCCACCCCGGTCACGGCCGAACCGACGAGCAGCACCAGACGGACGAGCACCTGGCGCGTCCCTCGGACGCCACCATGTGGTTCCTGGAACACGAACTCGTCCACCCGGACGCCGGCATTCGCCTCGGCGAGGCAGACCTCGCCCGCGTCCGTCGCGTCCGCAGCGCCCTACGCGAGGTGGTCGACTCCGTCGTCGACGAGCGCAAGCCGGACGCCGACGCCGTGCACCTAGTGAACGCCGTCCTCGAATCCCGCCGGCCCACTCGCCTGGAGCTCGATGGCAGCTCCCTGCGCATCGGGCACCGCCATGCGGACACCCCCGTCGACGACGCGCTGGCCCTCATCGCCGAGGCGATCGTCGAGGAGCTCGCCACCGGGCGCCCCGAGCGCCTGCGCGTCTGCGCCAACGACCGCTGCCGCTGGGCCTTCTTCGACAGCTCTCCGACCGGCCGCCGCCGCTGGTGCGACATGCGCTCCTGCGGCAACCAGGCCAAGGCCGCCCGCTACCGGGCGCGCCTCAAGGAATCGGACAAGCCCGAGCCGGACAAGGTCGCCCGACCGAACTGACGCGCGTCACCGCCGCGCGGCTAGCGGGCGAGCTGCGCGCGGACCGCGTCGCGAACCGGGTTCGAGCGGGCGCGTTCGGCGGAGTGGACCTTGATGTGCCGGATCTTCTTGCCGGTGCCCTCGATGAGCCCGTCCGGGTTCGGGAGCAGCGCTTGATCAGCGCGGCCCATCCTCCGCGTCGAGCCGCTGCCAGGCATCGACGAGACCGAGCCGGCCCGCCCACAGCTCGATGTGGGCGCGGTCGAGATTCTCGACCAGGGCGACCATCCCCGCGACGTCGCGGAGCTGTCGATCTGAGCCCGTCTCGGCAGCCCACGCGAGCTTCGTGAGGATGAGGTCTTCGGGGCTGACAACGTCGGCGTCGATCTCGGACCCGCGGACGCGTCGTCGTCGCTCGAATGCAACCGCGGCGAACGGACCCTCTTTCTGGATGATGAAGTCAACCTTCGTATCGAGGATTAGGGCATTGAACTGCCCGCGCTCGCGCAGGGCCGCTCGGGCGGCATCGAGATCGACGTACAGCTCATCCTGCTGCAGCCTGCCGACGAGGCGGTCGAGCGCGACCGGCGATGGGTCGATGACGACGTCGACGTCGTTTGTCGCTCTCGGCTCACCGTAGAGCGAGCTCGCGAGGGAGCCGGTGAGCATGTACGGAATGCCTTCGGCTTCTAGGGCACCGATGACACGGATCAGCAGCTCCCGGATGGTCACTCCGGGGTGGCGCGGCGATCCGGGCGACCGAAGAGGCGCTGCACGAGCTCTGCATCAACCCTGCTTGCGGGCCAATCGGGGTGCTGATGTCGGATGCCATCGCGCGCGAGGGCCTTCACGTCCTCGGACATCTGGAAGGCGCGCCGAAGCCGCTCATCCGGGCCCATCCTGCGGTAGGCGTCGAGCTGGCGCGACCAGGCTTCGGGCGACGTGTCACGTGGGGCGCGCATGGCCGAACTCTAGCCGTCGCGAAGCACGAGGTTCACCAGTCGCCCGCCGCCCGCGTGGATGACGCGATCCGGTGCGCGACCCGCCAACAGCTGCTGGATCCGCGGTGACGCCAGGACGGCAGCCTCGATCGCGGCGGAGTCGGCGTCGGCCGGCACGGTGATCCTGTCGCGGACCTTGCCATTTACCTGGACGGGCACCTCTCGTGTCGACTCCGCGGCGGCGGTCTCGTCGACCGTCGGCCAGGTCTCCTTGTGGATGGACGACCAGGCCTCGCCGCGCGCCGCCAGACGGCGCGACCACAGCTCCTCCGAGATGTGGGGTGCGGCCGGCGCCAGCATCAGAAGCACCAGTCGCATCGCCTCGTCCCAGTCCTCGACGCCCGCCACGGACGAGCCGCGATAGCGGAACAGCGTGTTCGTCAGCTCCATCAGCTTCGCGACCATCGTGTTGAAGTGGAAGACCTCGTAGTCCGCGGTCACGTCGCGCAGCGTCCGGTGCGCGGCCGCTCGGAGCGCGGCCCGCGCCGCCGGCTCGTCCTGGCCATCCGGGAGCGTGCCCGCGTCCGGATCGCCAGGCTCCCGGTAATGCGGATCCAGAGACAGCGCCCACACGCGGTTCAGGAATCGGTAGACACCGCCCATGCCCGTCGGGCTCCACGGGCCGCCCTGGTCCCACGGGCCCATGAACATCAGGAACAGCCGGACGGTATCCGCGCCGTACTTCGACACCAGCTCGTCGGGGTCCTGGACGTTGCCCCGCGACTTCGACATCCGTTCGCCGTCGGCGCCCAGGATCTGGCCCTGGTTGAACACTCGCCGCCACGGCTCGTTCTGCCGGACCATGCCCAGGTCCCGGATCATCTTCGTGAACATCCGGCCGTACAGGTGGTGCATCACCGCGTGCTCGGCGCCGCCCGTGTAGAGCTGGACCGGCGTCCACGTCTCGACGCGGTCGTGGTCGATCGGGAAGTCCGCCCGGTCCGGGGACAGGTAGCGATACCAGTACCAGGACGAGTCCATGAACGTGTCCATCGTGTCCGTCTCGCGCCTGGCGGGGCCGCCACACGACGGGCATTTCACGTTCAGGAACGCCTCGTCGCGCGTGAGCGGGTTCACGCCCACGCCGGCGTAGTCGACCGTGTCCGGCAGCAGGACCGGCAGGTCCTCCTCGGGCACCGGCACGATGCCGCACTGATCACAGTGGATGACCGGGATCGGGGTGCCCCAGTAGCGTTGGCGGCTTATCAGCCAGTCTCGTAGCCGGTAGGTGACCGCGGGCTTGCCCTTGCCCTGCTCCTCCAGCCGGGCCACGATGCGGCGCCCGCCCTCGTCGGCGGGCAGGCCGCTGAACTCGCCACTGTTGACGAGGGCCTCGTCGTCGGCATGGGCGACGTACGCCTCCGACAGGGCCTCTCCCTCGGCGCCCGCCGGCGCGACGACCTGCCGGACGGCCAGGCCGAACTGCTTCGCGAACGCGAAGTCGCGCTCGTCGTGGGCCGGGACGGCCATGATCGCGCCGGTGCCGTACGTCGCCAGCACGTAGTCGGCGATGAAGATCGGGATGCGTTCGCCGTTGACCGGGTTGATCGCGTCGGCACCGATGGCCACGCCGGTCTTCTCGCGATCGGTCGACAGCCGCTCGATCTCGGTCGCGACCTGGGCGCGCGCGACGTACGCCGCGACCTCCTCGCGCCTCTCCGGCGCGGTCAGTGCGCCTACCAGCTGATGCTCGGGGGCCAGGACCATGAACGTGGCCCCGAACAACGTGTCCGGCCGGGTCGTGAACACCCGGATCTCCTCGCCGCCCGGGTGGTGCTCGGATGGCGCTGATTCGAACACGATCTCGCCGCCCTCCGACCGCCCGATCCAGTTCGTCTGCATCATCCGGATCGGATCGGGGAAGCGGATCTCCGAGAAGTCCAGCAGCTCGTCGGCGTACTTCGTGACGCGCAGGTACCACTGGTCCAGGTCGCGCTTCTCGACCTTCGCCCCGCAGCGCCAGCAGCGCCGGTCGGCGCCTTCGACCTGCTCGCGGGCGAGCGTGCCGTCGTTCGGGCAGAAGTCGACCGGCGAGTTGGCGCGGTAGGCCAGGCCGGCCTTCAGGAACTGCAGGAAGAACCACTGGTTCCACTTGTAGTAGTCGGGATCGGAGGTGACGACCTCGCTGGACCAGTCGAAGGTCGCGCCCATCTGACGGAGCTGGCGGCGCATGTTGGCGACGTTCGACATCGTCCAGTCGCGCGGGCTGATCTTCTGCTTGATCGCGGCGTTCTCGGCGGGCAACCCAAACGCATCGAAGCCGATCGGCAGGAACACGTTCTTGCCGTGCATCCGCTGGTAGCGCGCGATCGCGTCGGTCGGCGTCTTGATGTACCAGTGCCCGATGTGGATGTCGCCCGACGGATACGGGTACATCGTCAGCAGGTAATAGCGGTTCTTCGTGTCGTCGAGATCCGTGCGGTGGAGCCCGAGCTCCTCCCAGCGCGCCTGCCAGCGCGGCTCGATCGAGACGGGGTCATACCGCTCGATCCTGCTCCGCTCCTTCGGGTCTCGCGCCTGGGTCATGGCGTCCGTTCTCCTGCTCCGCGCGGTGGGGTTGTCAGCGTTCGGGAAATGAAAGACCCCTCGCCGCCACGGGCAAGGGGTCAAGGATAGCCAGCCACTTATCGTGGCTCGGCTATCCGCCGGTAAGGGCGAGCGCCGTCGTCGTGTTGTGCACCGTCTTCGTGGCCTCCGCGTCCCGAGCCCGCCGGAGCGGCCGGGAGTCCAATCCGGGACCTGTGAACGCCGTATGCGCCCAGTGTGCCGGGCAGGCTACCACGATCGTTGGACTGATCACGCAGCGCCCAGGCCGTGACCGGTCTGGGCCGCCAAGGTGGGTAACGAATGGCCGCGATAGGCCGGGCTGCTGGTCGAGGGCGCATCCGCAACGGGAGCGGGCCCACGGTAACGGTCTGACTCCAGGCGCGGAGCCGCGACGGTGAACGACAATCGGCGGACCGAGGCCGGCGGACCCGGAGTCTTTCTCTCTCAACCAACACCCTCGTAGCAGCAGGCAAGGAGGCGCTTCATGGCCGTCGCACGTGTAACCGAGATCAGCACAACGTCGCCCACGAGCTTCGATGACGCGATCGCGCAAGGGATCGCGAGGGCCACCAAGACACTTCGCAACGTGAGGAGTGCGTGGGTCAAGGAGCAGCGCGTCGAGATCAAGGACAACCGAGTGACCGAGTACCAGGTGAACATGCTCGTCACCTTCGTCCTCGACGATTAAGGCCCCGGACAGTCGCGGACTGTCGAGTCGCAGGCCGCCGACCCACGGCTGGCCGGCGGGTTGGTGGCGAAGAAGATGAACCGCAAATGGAGAGGCCCCCGGAGCGATCCGAGGGCCTCATTCACGTTCGGGAACTGGTGGAGCTAAAGGGATTCGAACCCTTGACCTTCTGAATGCCATTCAGACGCTCTTCCAGCTGAGCTATAGCCCCATCCGGAGCGCGGAGTATAGCAATCGGTCATTGGCCACTCCGTTTCCACACCCCCGCGACGGTGGCGATCGGTTGCTAGGCGAGGGCCAGCCGGATCGGCTCTGCGGCTTCGCGCCCGGCGGGTCCGTTTGAGACGGGCGAGCCGTCCCGAGTACTAGGTCGAAATGCCCCTAGGCAAGGGGGTACTAGCGGGGGCAAGGTATCCTCGCCGCGACCCGCGCGAGTCGGCAGCGGCTGCCTCGCGCCGGTCTGACCGGAGTCGAGCCACACGTCACGCAACCGCGGGGGTCACTGAGAAACGAATGTCGCTGCTCGAACGGCAGCTGAAGGCACAGGCCGCCGAGACCGCCGTCGAGGCGCCGCCGGCCCCGGCGGTACCGGACGACGCACCGCCCGGCTCGCTCGTGCCGGCGCTGATCCCGGTAAAGGGTGATGACCGAGCGCCCGCCACGCCGCGCAGCGCCGCCCGCGAGGAGATGCTGCACGCCATCCGCGTGCGCATGCAGGGCGAGGTCATCAACGCTTTCGACACGCTCCTCGACGGCACCACGACCGACACGCAGGCCAAGATCGAGGGGATCGTCGACCGGGTGATCCGCGCGAACAACTTCGCGGTCAACCGCGACGAGCGGATGCGCCTCGTCCAGGAGATGCTCCACGAGATCACCGGCTTCGGGCCGCTGGAGCCACTGCTCAACGACCCGACGATCACGGAGGTCATGGTCAACGGCCCGGACCACATCTACATCGAGCGTGCCGGCAAGATCCTCCGGGTGGATTCGTTCTTCCTGAACGAGGAGCACGTCCTCCGCATCATCGACCGGATCATCACCCCACTCGGCCGGCGCCTCGACGAGACCAGCCCGCGCGTCGACGCGCGACTTCCCGACGGCTCGCGCGTGAACGCGATCATCGCGCCGCTGTCGCTCATCGGGCCGGTGATCACGGTCCGAAAGTTCTCGCGAACGCCGTATACGGTCGAGAACCTGATCGGGTTCGGCACGGCGACGCCCGAGATGTTCGACTTCCTCCGCTCGTGCATCGAGGCCCGCCTCAACGTCTTCGTATCGGGCGGCACGGGCTCCGGCAAGACGACGTTCCTGAACGTGATGTCTTCGTTCATCCCGAACGACGAGCGCATCGTGACCATCGAGGACGCCGCCGAGCTGCAGCTCCGCCAGGAGCACGTGATCACGCTGGAGGCGCGGCCCGCCAACATCGAGGGCGAGGGCGAGGTCTCGATCCGCGACCTGTTGCGCAACGCCATGCACATGCGCCCCGACCGGATCATCGTCGGCGAGTGCCGCTCCGGCGAGGCCCTGGACATGCTCCAGGCCATGACCACCGGACAGGACGGCTCGCTCTCCACGGGCCACGCGAACACGCCGCGGGACATGCTCCGACGCCTCGAGACCATGGTCCTCATGACCGGCTACGAGCTGCCCCTGCGCGCGATCCGGGAGCAGATCGCGTCGGCGGTCGACCTAATCGTGCACACCGCCCGGCTCAAGGACGGGTCGCGCAAGGTCACCAACATCACTGAGGTCTACGGCATCGAGGACGACGAGATCCTGGCCCAGGACATCTTTGCGTGGGAGCAGACGGCGCTGGTCGACGGCAAGGTCGAGGGCAACCTCAAGTCGACCGGCATCCGCCCGACGTTCATGGGCCAGTTCGCCCGGGCCGGGATCACGCTGCCGGCCGGCGAGTACGGCATCCCGCCCGAGGACCCGGACAAGCCGGTCCGCGTCATGAAGGGCCGGTTCGGCCTCAAGGACGCCTCCGAGACCACCGACGCCTCCGTCCTCGCGCTGGGCCTGGGCAGGGCGGTGACCGCCGGCGGCATGGTCTACATCTCCGCAATCGGCCCGATCGACCTCGAGACCAAGCGCGTCGTGCGCGGCGGCATCAAGGAGCACGCCCGCCAGTGCCTCGCCAACCTCGAGTCCATGCTCGAGGCATCGGGAACCTCGCTCGATAAGATCGTCTGGGCGAACTGGTCTCTACGCGAGTCGAGTGACTTCGAGATCTTCAACGAGGAGTGGGTCAAGGTCTTCCCGGCCGACGGTCCGGTAGCCCAGTCCACGCTGATGCCGCCACTCCAGCGGCGCGCGGGCTTCCGCGTCACGATCGGGGTCATCGCCCAGGCCTGAGCCCCGTCAGTCGCGGACCTCGACGTTCGCATACCAGGTACCGCAGATGCGGTTCGTGACGACGAGGGCCCCTTTCAGCGCACAGGCCGAGATCGCGAGGGTCCACGATCCTTCGTCCAGGTCCGCGGGCAGCGCCGGGAACGTGATCGACCTGCCCTGCGTGGAGCGGCCGCTGGCCTCGAGGAAGCAGCCCGGCTCGGGCTCGGCGACGAACGACGTCCCGGACAGGTGGCCGCACACCAGGACCGCGTTCGACACCTCCCAGTCCCCGAGTCCGAATTCGAGGTTCTCGTCGAGCTTCACCGTCAGGCGGTCCGCCGGCTCGAAGGGGAGGTCGTCGGTACAGGCCGGGTTCCTCGGGTATTCATAGTCGTTCCCGAGGGTGAGCTCGACATCGCAGCCCTCGACGATCGACTGGGGGTCGTCCTCGTCCTGGAATCTCGCGACCGGGCGCTCGAACGGCTCGACCGAGATTCGCCAGAGCGCGCGAACGGCCAGGTCCGGGAAGTACAGGTCGGCGCGCAGGATGGCGTCACGCCCGCCGTACGGAGCAAGGACCACGCCGAACCGGTTCTGCGCCGCGATCGCGGGGTCCAGCGCCGGGTTCGCGACCCGGTTGAGCGTGTCACCTGCGATCAGGCCCACGTCCCAGGCGTTGGCGCACGCCCCGCCGACGATCCACACCTCCGAGATGACGTCGACCGGAACACTCGTCGCCCCGTCGGGATCCTCCAGCGGGGGTGACGGATCGGTGCCTGATCGAAGAACCTCGACGGACCCGGCGATCGGCCGGCCGTTGACCTGCAGCTGGACGACCGGCGCCGAGGTCGGGGGCGCCGCGCACTCGATGAACGGCGTGACGAGGGGCGTCGGGCCTACGCCGGGCGTCGGCGCCGGCTCCGTGGGGCTCACCGCGCCAAGCAGAGCGGACGGACTCGGGCCGGGACGCCCGCCCAGCACCCCGAGGCCGGCCGCGAGCAGGCCCGCGATCGCGACGACGACCAGCGTGCCGCCCAACCCGAGCCGCGGGCCGCGGCGCTGGGCCGCGGGCAGCGGCACCGAGGGCAGCTCTTCGAGCGTCGCTCCCGAAATCCCTTCGGCCGTGTCGAACGCGCCCTCGGCGCGCCCCACCTGGTAGCGGTCCACGCCGCGTTCGCGCCCGCGGTCGCGCCTGCGCTCCCGGCCACCACCACCGCGCCCTCCGCGGCCTGTCACGATGTGGCGCGATGAGACATCCGACGATCCTCCCGAACGAGCCGGCAACGGTCCGCCTCCGGCTCGGCCAGCGATCGGTCGAGTATCGCCTACGGCGCTCGACACGCTCTACGGGGCTTCGGGTCACCATCGACCCTCGCCTCGGACTGGTGGTCTCGGTCCCTCCGGCGGCGCGCCGCGGCTGGGCGCACCCGGTGGAGCGCATCGACGCGTTCCTGCGGGCGCGGGAGTCGTGGGTCTTGCGGCACCTGGACAGGCTGGAACGGGAGCGAGATTCGGCACGGGCCCTGGGCGGTCCTCGCGACGGCGGGCAGGTGCTGTACCGGGGTGTGCTGCACCGGATACGGGTGCGGGCCGGAGTGCTGGCCGGCCGCCGCTCGACGGTGGAGCGGGCCGGGAGCGAGTCGGAGGACGAGCTCATCGTCTCCGTGGCCGCCGGGGAGCGCCGGCCGATCCAGCGAATTCTCGCGGCCTGGCTCCGGGAGCGAGCGACGGAGGCGATCGACGCCGCGGTCGCCGGTCACGCCGCCGCCCTCCGCGTGAATCCCGCGAAGGTTGACATCCGCGACCCCCGGAGCCGATGGGGGAGCGCGTCCCGTGAGGGCCGCCTGATGTTCTCGTGGCGCCTGGTCCTCGCTCCGCCGGCGTCGCTGGAGACGGTCGTGGTCCACGAGCTCGCCCACCTGCGCATCTTCGGTCACGGCCCCGCGTTCTGGGCGCTGATGGCGAGCCGGAGCCCGAGCCACCTGGCCGACCGCGCGTGGCTCAGAAGGCATGCCCATGCCCTGCACACGGCACTCGATCCCGTCGAGGAGCCGGACGAGGCGGGCTTGATGGCCCGATAGTGCTGGTGGGCCGGGGCGGAATCGAACCGCCACAGTCGAAGACGAGGGTTTTACAGACCCTTGGGCTCACCACCTGCCCAACCGACCCACGTGGCTCGCTCCGGTGGCCGGCGGTGGGGCCGGGGCCGCGAGCGGCGGCTAGTCTGCCAGTTTCGCGCGCGCCGCGCCGCGACCCGCCACAGCCGCTGCTACGAAGGGCGGGCGGCCGCTCCCTCGTCGAGCAGGCGCCGGACCTCGTCCACCAGCGGCTTGACCCGCACCGGCTTGGCGATGAAGCCGTCACAGCCGGCTTCCAGCGCGGCGCGCTGGTCGCGCGGCAGGACGCTCGCGCTGACGAGGAGGATCGGAACGTGGCGCAGGCGGTCGTCCTCGCGGATTGTGTCGATCAGGTCGAGACCGTCGCCGTCGGGCAGGTGCCGGTCGAGGAGCACCAGGTTCGGCGTGATGCTCGCGAGCAGGGTGCGGGCCTCGGCGAGGTCGCCCACCACCGCGAGCCGGTAGCCGGCTCGTCCCAGGATCGCCTCGAGGAGTGCGGCGTTGCGCGGCTCGTCCGCGACCGCGAGCAGGAGGGCGCCCGCCCCGCTCACGCGGCACCCTCCGAGCGCACCGGCGCAGGCGCCGGCGAGTGCCCGGTCTCGAGCCGTTGGCGCATGGCCGCGGGCGCGTCCTCGCCCCGGGCAAGGACTCCCAGGACGTGGCCGATCGTCATTCAGACCGCCGCGCGCAGCGCCTCGAGCGCGCGAACGTGCGGGGTCCGGAGCTCGTGCCTCTCGTGCTCCACGAGCGGCACGAAGAGCTTGACCAGCTCCGGGTCGAACTGGCCGCCGGTCTCGTTGTGGACCTCCTCGAGGGCGTCGGCGACGCTGCGGGCGAGCCGATACGGCCGGTCGTGGATGATCGCGTCGTAGGCATCGACGAGCCCGACGATTCGAGCGCCGATCGGGATCGCGTCGGCTCGCAGGCCGTCCGGGTAGCCCTTGCCGTCCCAGCGCTCGTGGTGGTGGCGCACGATCGGCGCGAACTGTGCGGCCGTCGCGAGCGGTTCGCAGATACGCTCGCCGATGAGCGGGTGCAGGCGCATCTCCGCCCACTCCTCGCTCGTCAGCGGGCCGGGCTTGGTCAGGATCGCGTCGGACACGCCGATCTTGCCGATGTCATGGAGCAGCGCGCCGAAGACGAGGCCTTTGAGGGCTGCCGGCTCGAGGCCAGCCTGCATGCCGAGCTGGTGCGCCAGGCCGGCGAGCCGCTGGCAGTGCTGCTCGGTTGTCGCGTCCTTGGCCTCGACTGCGTTGGCCAGCGCGGCGATCACGCCGTGAGCCCCGACCATCTCGGCCGTCACGCGGGCGAGCCGGAGAACGCTCCGAACGCGCGCCATCAGCTCCGCCCGGTGGTAGGGCTTGCGAACGAAGTCGTCGGCACCGGCGTCGAGGCCGGCCACGACGTCGCGCGACGCGGTCTGGCCGGTGACGAGGATGATCGGGAGTGCGACCGTTCGCGGGTCTGCGCGCAGCCGGCGGCACACGTCGAGCCCGTTCAGGCCGGGCAGCCCGATGTCCAGGAGCAGGAGGTCGGGGCGTTCATCGGTGGCGGCGCGGATCGCATCTCGACCGTCACCGACCGCCATCGATCGATAGCCGTCGCGCTCGAGGAGCCGGCTCAGCAGCGCCCGGTTGGCGGCGTCGTCCTCTGCGATGAGCACGAGCTCGCGTTCGAGGCCCAAGGGCATCGCTAGCCTCCGCAACGTGGGGATCCGGTGGGAGGAATCTGGTACCGGGGGCGCCCGGAGGCAAGGGTACGAAGGTCACGGTTGGGGAGTGGTGGAGATGAGGGGACTCGAACCCCTGACCCCCGCGATGCGAACGCGGTGCTCTTCCAACTGAGCTACATCCCCACGCGGTCGCGGAGTCTAGCACGGGGCCCCTTGCGTCCCCGGTTGCCGGTCTCTCGGCGCGTGCGCGGCGGGGCGCGTGTCGCGGGGCGGGTTGATTCATTCGAACATTTGTTCGATACTGGCCGGCATGGCAGTTCGATCCACGGACCTGAGCGCGGCGCTCGCGACCCTTCGATCGCGCTGGGGAACGGCTGCGCCCGGCTACGTGGGCGAGGTGGTCGGGGCGCTCGCGACGGTGCCGCTCGAGACGCCGGACGACGCACGCTCGAACGGCTTCCCGCTGCCGAATGGCGCGCCCGGGCAGCCCGGAGTCGGCCGGCAGGCAGATCCGGAGCGGATCCTCTCGACCGGCTTCGCCGAGCTCGATGCGATCCTCGGCCCCGGTGGCGTGCCCCGAGGCATGGGCGTGTCGATCCGGGGCGACGCCTCGAGCGGCCGGACGACGCTGGCGCTGCGGCTCGCGGCAGAGGCCCAGGCGGCCGGCTCGATCGTCGCCTGGCTGGACCTGACCGCGGCGCTGGACCCGGTCGAGGCGGTCGCTCGCGGGATCCAGCCGGAGTGGCTGGTGGTCGTGACCCCGGCCGACGCCGAGGAAGGCCTGGCCATCGCCGGCTCGCTGCTGGCGGGCCGGGCGGTGGACCTGCTGGTCATCGACCTGCCGACGAGACTGCCCAAGCGGGCGCCAGCGAGTGGCGCGCCAGGGATTGGCGGCGCGCCCGCAAGTGGCCACTCACCTGCGGGCCGCGGCGCTGCGGAAGCGAGATTCGCCGATCGACTCGGGCGGCTGGCCGCGCTCGCGCGCCGTGCCGCCATCACCCTCGTCGTCCTCGAGCCGCCGGGCGTCGGCGGGACAGAGGCGGCCCGTCGCGGATCGAGTGGCGCCGGCGGCGTCGCGACCGGTGTCGCTGCCGCCGTCGGCGAGGCGACGGGGATCCGGCTGGAGCTGGCCCGTCGATCGTGGATCCGGCTCGGCCGGGACGTGGTCGGCCAGCGAACGGAGGTGATCGTCGCCCGTAATCGGGCCGGCCCACCGGGCCGGCGAGCGACCCTCCGGATCCTGTACGCCGACGGAGGGGAGCGCGACGCCTGCCTCCGGCGTGCAGATCTGCTCAGAGACAACTCTTCGCTGCGTCTGGTTCAGCCGGCCGGAGCGCAAGGCGCGAACGAGCCGGGCGCGCGAGCGCACTCGTCGTGCGTGAGCAACCCCGGCGAAGGTCGCAACGCCGCGATACGGCCGGATCAACCAGACGCTCCCAGGAAGCGGAACGATGCGACTCCTCCATCTCCATCGCCAGCATCTGCTCCTCGACCTCGCGAGGCGGCGGCGCCTGCCCTCCGGCTCGTGGCCACAGGGACCGGTGGTCCTCGGCGGGGCCCCGTGGTCGAACGGGAACGTCCTCGACGCGGATTCGGCCGCGAGGGCGCTCGGCGTCCGGCGCGGGATGCCGCTGGGGTCGGCGCACCGGCTGGCGCCGGAGGCGACGTTCCTCGACGCGGACCCGGAGGCTGATCGAGCCGAGCTCGAGGCCGCCTTCGAGCGGCTCGGCCGGTTCAGCCCGGCGATCGCCGGGACCTCCGAGCCGGCCGATGTCGCGTTCGGGCTGCTCGAGGCCCAGATCGACGGGCTCGAAGGCCTGTGGGGTCTCGAGCCGGCCCTGGTCGAGCGGGTCGGGGCCGCGCTCGAGAGCGCGCTCGCGGGGCCGCCCCGGGCGGGGATTGCCGGCACGCGCTTCGCGGCGACCGTGGCGGCCCTCGCCGCCGAGCCCGGCACGCTCGTCTCGGTGCCGCCGGGCGCGGAGGCGGTCTTCCTCGCGCCGCTCCCCGCGAGCTTGCTCACCCCCGACGCGGACATCCGCGCCCGGCTGCGCCGGTTCGGCCTTCGCCGGATCGGGCAGGTCGCCGAGCTGGCCGCTTCGGCGCTGGTGGCGAGATTCGGCGAGGAGGGGGCCCGCATCGGGTCTCGCTCCCGTGGCCAGGAGGTCGATCCCTTCCGTCCCCGCCGCGCGCCGGAACGCCTGGTGCTGGGCTTGCCCATCGAGCCCGCCGTTACCGAGCTGGAGGCGATCCGGTTCGTGCTGCGGCGCCTCGCCGTCGCGCTGGGCGGGAGCCTGGCGGCGCGCGGCCTCGCCGCGGAGCAGGGGAGACTCCGCCTCGAGCTGGATCTCGCCTTCGCGCGGGCCGGGACGCCGCCGGAGCTCATGGTCGAGACCCGCTTCCCCGAGCCCACCGCCGACGCCGAGGCGATCGAGCGACTGCTCCTCGCCAAGCTGGAGCGGACGCCGCCGCCGGCCGCCGTCGCCCGCCTGGAGCTGGAGCTCAACGGCGCGAGCCCGGCGGCCGGCCAGCAGCTGCCGCTGTTCGTGCCCCAGGCGTTGCACGGCGCGCGGCTCGCCTGGCAGCTGGCGCGCCTCGCCCTGACCTACGGCGAGGATCGGATCCAGCGCGTGGAGGTCACCGACCCCGAGGCGCCGCTGCCGGAGCGCCGCTGGGCCTGGCGCGACGCCGGTGAAGGCGAGGCCGGCGCGCGCGAATCCGGTCAGCGCGACTCCGGCAGGCGCGACTCCGGCGGGCGCGACTCCGGTCAGCGAACCCGCGCGACCCCCGGGCGATCGCGGTGACGCGCCTGCTGCGGGGTCACCCGCCGATCCGGGTGGAGCTCGACGACGGGCGCGTCACGGCCATCGCCTGGGCCGACCGCCGCGAGGCGGTCGAGGTCTGCAATCGCTGGCGGGTCCACGAATCGTGGTGGCGCGAGCCGATCGCGCGCGACTACTTCAAGGTCGTCGGCGAGCACTGGCTCGCGCTCATCTACTTCGACCGAGTCGCCGGCACTTGGCATCTCGAGCGCCTGTACGACTAGCTCCGTCGCCGCCTCCGCGGCCATGCCTGCGTTGGTCCGTGCGGTCCTCGTTCACGCACTCGAAGTGCGCTCACTCCGGTCCTCCGGACCGCCTTGGCCTGACCACGCCTGCGGCGACGGTTGGTACCGTGCAGCCCTAGCTGGAGGCCACGATCGCCGACAGGATTGCCATCGCCGCCGCGAGCGGCGCCCAGCCGAAGCGCTCCCACGCGCTGGAGGACGCTACGTTCACCAGTGCACCCAGCGCGGACAGCGCCACCAGGATCCAGGCCCCCCAGGTCAGGACCGCGGGTGGGACGGGAACCTCGATGACCCCGCCCCGACCCAGGATCAGCACGGCCGCCAGGAGCCAGATCACGAATGCCACCGCGCTCGCCCGCCGGAGGTTGGTAGGAAGGGTCGCGGACTTGCCGCCCCATGCCGCGCGGCCCAGTGGGGCGCCTGCGGCGAGCGCGAGCTGGAACGCCGCGATCACGAGAAAGCCGATGGCCGCGAGGACGGCCGCGGTCGAAGCGGGCATCTAGGCGAACGGGCAGCTCGCGCCGTACAGGACCGTCAGGCGCACGATCCCGCCGAGCGGGATGGCCTGCACGCGCGCCTGGCACAGCGTTCCGGCCCGGGCCCCATCGACGACGATGCTGCCGTCCTCCAGGGGACCATCGACCGTGGTGCTCCAACCCGCGGCACCCAGCGCATCGACGAACGTCCCCGCGACGTCGGCGGCGCCGCCGGCAGCGGCCGGGAGGTCGAACGCGGCGCTCACTGGCTCAGGCCCTGACTCCACGGGTTGTGCGCCGGGGATCGAGGGAAACGACAGCGGGACGGCATCCCAGACGCGACCCCAGGCGGTCTCGGTCTGGCCCGGGGGCGTCGCAAGAGGGCCGCCCGTCGCGGGGGCGCTTGCAATGCCCGTAGCCGTGGGCAGCGCTGACCCTGCCGTCCCGGCGGGGGCGCCGGAGGGGCCGGGCGAGCAGGCCGCGAGCGCGCCCAGCGCTGTCAGCGCCAGGACGGCGAGCGCGGTGGCGCGGTGCATGCGTTCGATGGTAGCCAGATCGGCGTTTGCCGGACGTGAAAGGACCCCGTCGCCCCCAGTAGCGACGGGGTCCTTGTCCAGGTCTGCCGCTCGCTCACCGGGCGGCCGACCGGTCGATGGCCGGGTGTTACACCCGCCCTCGCCAATCCCCGGGGTGGAGGTCCCCGGGTTTTGCTTCGTGGTTACCGGCCGCTCTCCGCCAGGACCGCCGGGAGGAGGACGAGGATGAGAAGGACCGCGATCAGGAGCATCGCGGCGGTCCTCGTCAGGACGGCGGCCAGGCTACGGGGGTTGGTTTCCACGGCCGTGTGACGCCATGGACCCCCTCTGTGTTGCGTCGCCGGGAATAGAACGTTTGTTCTATGCTGAAGTGCCCCCGCGGACGCGGAAGAGCCGGACGGGCCAACCAATGTCACGAACCTATGCGGAGCTCCACAGCCACAGCAACTTCTCGTTCCTGCACGGCGCGTCCACGGTCGAGGAGATGGCCGAGCGCGCCGCCGCCCTGAGCCTCTCCGGCCTCGCCGTCACGGACCACGACGGGCTGTACGGGGTAGTCCGATTCGCCACCGCGGCGGAGGCGGCGGGGGTGCGTCCAGTCATCGGAATCGAGATCGAGCTCGTCGATGCCGCGGCGCCGGACCCTGGCGGCGTGGTCGTCCCTGCCCGGCGGGCGGCGCGCGGGCCGGCACGGAAGCGAGGGCCGGCAAGCCTCCATCTCGCGCCGATCGAGGGCCTGCCGGCACGGCCCCGCCCGACCCGCGCCCGACTGCCGGGTCATCGGGCGGTGGTCAAGGAGGACCTGCGCGGGATCGGCGAGCGCCAGCGCGGCCCGCACCTCGTGCTCCTGGCGCGCGACGCGACGGGGTACCGGAGCCTGTGCCGGCTCGTCTCCCGCGCGAATCTCGACGGGACCAAGCGCGTTCCCCGCTTCACCCACGCCCTCCTCGAGCGACACGGCGAGGGCCTGCTCGCACTTTCCGGCGGCCGGTCGGGCGAGATCGCGCGCCGCCTGCAGGTGGGCGACCGGGAGGGTGCGCGCATCGCCGCGGAACGCTACGCGACGCTGTTCGGTCCGGGTGGCGCGCGCGGCCGCGCCGGCACGCTCGGTCGTGCTGCCCGAGGGGCCGGCCGGGCCGGCGAGTCGCCCGCCACCGCGGGCTTCTTCGTCGAGCTGACGCACCACCTGCTGCCCGACGACGACTGGCTCGTCGCGGAGCACGCCGCCCTCGCCGAGGAGCTGGGCCTGCCGGTCGTCGTGACCAATGACGTCCACTACGCCATGCCCGAGGATCGCGAGCTGCACGACGTCCTGACCGGCATCTTCCACGGTCGGACGCTCGATGCCCTGGGGCCCCTGCGCCGGCCCGACGGCGAGTCGTACCTGAAGTCGGCCGCCGAGCTCGCCGCGCTTCCGCCCGGCGAACAGCCCACGGCCAGCACGGTCGATGCAGCCACGGGCACCAGCGGCGATATCGAACGGCCGACGGGCCGGGTCGCTCGTGCCTGGTCGGAGGGGATCGCCAACTCGAGCGAGATCGCCGCCTCGTGCACGGTCGATCTCGGCTTCGAGCAGTACCGGTTCCCGGGCTTTCCCGTCCCGAAGGGCGAGACAGCGTTCTCTTACCTTTCGGAGCTTTGCTGGGCAGGCGCGCGCAGGCGCTACCACCCGCTCACGTCGGCCGTCGTCAACCGGCTCGCCCACGAGCTCGACGTCATCGAGCGGGTCGGCCTCGCCGAGTTCTTCCTGATCTGCTGGGACCTGATGCGCTTCGCGAAGGAGCAGGGCATCCCGGCCCAGGGCCGGGGCAGCGCGACGAGCTCGATCGTGTCGTACACGCTCGGGATCAGCCGGGTCGAGCCGATCGCCCACAACCTGCTGTTCGAGCGGTTCATCAACGAGGGTCGGACGACGTACCCGGACGTCGACATCGACTTCTCGTCCGAGCGACGGGAGGAGGTCATCCAGTACGTCTACCGGCGCTACGGCCCGGAGCACACGGGCATGGTCTGCAACCTCGTGACCTACCGGGCGCGGTCGGCGGTGCGGGAGGTCGGCTACGCGCTGGGGTTCCCGCGGCCGCTCGTGGACCGCGTGGCGAAGGCCCTCGAGACGTACGACAGCGTCATGGTCCGGCGCGACCTCGAGGCCGACGGCGGCTTCGCCGAGTTCTTCCGAGCTCGCGCGACGGATGGGGTCGCGGCTGATACTGCCGCTGCGCTCGGCTTCGTCGATGGGATGGGCCAGCTCAACACCCGCGTGCCGCTCGTCGGCAAGGTGCCGCCGTGGCGCCAGCCGCCCAAACCCACGGACCCGAACGCACCCCGGCCCTTCGCAGGGCTTGGGGAGGTGCCGCTCGGAGCGGCCGCGGGGGAGGTGGCGATGCCCGATCCGGCGCCGGCCCCGACGGCCGATTCCGCGACGGCTCCCGCGGCGATTCCTCGCCAAATCCCCGTCTCACGAACGTTAGCCACGTCGGCCGCGCCCGCTGCTGTCGGCGCACCCTCCCCGGACCACGAATCCGTCCCTACGCAAGCGTGGGCAGGGATGGCCCAGCCCGGGTTCGAGCCCGCGGAGTTGGCAGAAACACCCGCTTCGGAGGCTAAGCCCCACGTCACGGAGATTTGGCAGGAACACGCATCCGGTGGCGAACCGGACGGTGGCGGCGAGCGGGCGGCGGGGCCATCGCGGTCGGGGATGTGGGAGGAAGCACCGGAGTCGCCGCCGGCGATCCGGCCGGGCGGGCGCACCGATGACGAGGGTGGGCCGGGCGACACGCCGGCGAGCGTCGCCTGGTTGCGGGCGGGTCGGGGTACGGGCTATGGACCGGACGCACGGCCTGGGATCCGCGTGCGCGGGGCGCCGGCTGGGAGCGGGCCACCGAGCACGGGTGGGGCACCGGGCACGGGTGATGGCCGGCAGATCGATCCCGAGTCGGGCGCGCTCGCCCCGCCGGCGCGGCGGACGGATGGCGCAACGGACCGGCTCGGGCGGCCGAACCACTGGTCGCAGCCCAGCAACATCCGCGGGGGGATCGGGGTGGACCGGGTCGGGCGGGCAGGCCCGCACCGATCGGGAGACGGGGCTGGAGACGTGGCCGGGGACGGGGCCGGGCGCCGGCTCGGGAAGGCGGAGCCGCACAGCTCGGTGGCGAGAATCGAGCCGGAGCCGGCGCCGCAGCCAAGCGGCGGCAGCACCGTGGGAATGTCGGACTGGGAGCGGTGGCTGGAGCTCTGCGCCCGGATCGATGGCTTCCCCCGGCACCTCAGCATCCACTCGGGCGGGATGCTCGTCACCGCCGCCCCGCTCATCGACATCGCCCCGATCGAGCGGGCGACGATGCAGGACCGCGTCGTGGTCCAGTTCGACAAGCGTGATGTCGAGGAGCTCAAGCTGATCAAGCTGGACCTGCTCGGGCTCGGGATGCTGGCCGCGATCGACGAGACCCTCCAGCTGATCGAGCACGACTGCGCCACCTGCGTGGTCCTCGACTCGATCCCGGAGGAGATCCCGGAGGTCTTCGCCATGCTCCAGGCGGCCGACACCGTGGGCGTCTTCCAGGTCGAGAGCCGGGCCCAGATGCAGACCCTGCCGAAGTCGCGGCCGCAGACCCTGGACGACCTCGTCGTCGAGGTCGCGATCATCCGGCCCGGGCCGATCCAGGGCAACGCGGTGCACCCGTACCTCAGGAGGAAGCAGGGCCTCGAGCCGGTGACGTACCTGCACCCGAGCCTGGAGCCGGTGCTCCGGGACTCGATGGGCGTGATCCTGTACCAGGAGCAGGTCATGCGGATCGCCATCGAGGTCGCGGGCTTCTCGCCGGCCGAGAGCGACGGGTTCCGGCGGGCGATGGGCACGTGGCGATCCACGCGGGAGATGGAGAAGCTCCACCAGCAGTTCCACGACGGCTGCATGCGCCAGCCCGGCATGACCGAGGAGGTCGCCGAGGAGCTGTTCCGCCAGGTCTCGGCGTTCGCGAGCTTCGGGTTCGCGAAGTCCCACGCGGCGGCGTTCGCGCGAACCGCCTACGAGTCGTCGTTCCTCAAGCTGTTCTACCCGGCCCAGTTCCTGGTCGGGCTGATCAACGCGCAGCCCATGGGCTTCTATCCCGTCGAGGTGCTCGTCAACGACGCGAAGCGCCACGGCGTCGCCGTGCTGCCGGTCGACCTCAACGCGTCGACCTATCGAACCACCACGGAGTGGGTCGGGCGGCCGGGATGGGCGCTCGCGGGAGCGGCCGGCGACGACGGCGCCTGCGACGACGAGGCGCTCCACCCGGGCGACGCCCTGCCGGAGGGCAGCAGTATCGAGGCACGGCCGCGCCCGGTGCGCTCGGGGTCGTGCGTGATCCCGGGAGCCGCCGCGCGAGAGAGCTGGACCGCCGAGGGCACGACGGGCTGGGGCGTGCGCCTGGGGCTGCAACTCGTGAAGGGCATCGGCGAACAGCATGCCGAGGTGCTCGACCGCGAGCTGGAGCACGGGTCGTACGTGTCACTCGCGGACGTGGTCGAGCGGACGGGGCTGCCCGAGGAGACGATCGAGAGGCTGATCCGGACCGGGGCGCTGGACTCGCTGGGCCGGCCTCGGCGCGAGCTCCTGTGGCAGCTTCGGGAGGTGGCCGGTGCGACGCGAGGGCGCGTGGATGGCCGCGCGACGCGCGCGGGCCGGGGCAGTGGCAGGACGCCGGCTGCGGGCAGGCCGATGGACCTGCGGCTACCGCCCACCGAGGCCCCGCTCCTGCCGGAGATCACCGAGACCGAGCGATTGGGTGACGCCTACGCGGTGGTCGGGCTGGACGCCCGCCACCAGGTGATCTCGCTGTTCCGCGACGCCCTCGATCGACTGGGGGCCGTGCCGAACTCGGCGCTGGCCGAGCGGCGACCGGGCCCGGTTCGAATCGGCGGGCTCGTGGTGACCCGCCAGCACCCGATGACCGCGAAGGGCACCGTCTTCCTGGCCCTCGAGGACGAGACGGGCATGGTCAACGTCACGCTCTGGCCGGACACCTGGGCGCGACTCCGGGGCGTGGTCCGGCGCCACGCTCTGCTGCTGGTCGACGGCGACCTGCAGCGGGAGTCATCGGTGATCAACGTGATCGCGCATGAGGTGCGCGCCCTCACCACCGTGGCGGAGCAGGCTGGCGGACCCGAGGCGCCCGCGGGCGTCCGCCAGCTCGGGCACGCCGGCATGCGCCGGCTGGGATGACGTCGGTCGTTCGATCGCGCCTGGACCGTGCGCCCGGATGGACCCTGCGCCCGGCCGGCGCATCAGCGCCCGCGGCGCCTCGACTGGTTCGACTTCGAGGCCGTCCGACCGGATCCAGCACGGGCCGCCGCGGCCCGCCGGGGGCTCGACAGCGCGAGGAAACGTCGGTACCAGGCTGCAGCCGCTGCGAACAGCGTGCCGCTGATCGGCCCGGTGACGAAGGAGAGCGTGAGCAGCTGCCCGATCTGGTCGCCGGGCAACGCCGTGCCGAGTTGCGAAGCGAACTGGGTCACGAAGACGCTGAAGACGATCCCCTGCACGATCCCGACGATGAAGCCGAGGATGTAGCTCGCGCGAGGTGCGAAGAACCCCGCGACCAGCTGCGGTCCCAGCGCGGAGCCAGGCAGGACGAGCAGCTCCCACGCGAACGCCGAGCCCGTGTAGCCGGGGAATGACAGCTGCGCGGCCGCGCCGGCCAGCACGAGCAGGATCGCGGCGAGCAGGGCCCGGCTGCGCAGCAGCATCGGCAGGTGGCGAAGGTCCTCACGGATGTCGGCGCGGTGGTACGCGCTGCGCATTGCCGCCATGAAGCCCGGCCGTCCGGATGGCTGAGGGTCAGGTCTTTGCGCCGGCTTCGCGCTGGATCGAGTCGGAGCGGTCTCCAGCTCGGGCCCGCTGTCGTCGAGCTCCAGGCTTTCGTCGTCTGCCGACAGGTTCGCCTGGCGGTATCGCCGCCGGGCCTCGGCTCGACCGGTGTGTTTGGCGCGGGCCACGCTTCCTCCTTCGATGAACGGCCGTCGCGGCCGGATGGTCATCGTACGCGCCGCGGGCGATCGGTGGTTGATCCGGCGGTGAGCCGCGGGTGAGCCGCGGGTGAGCCGCAGGTTGGCGACGGGTGGGCGACTGGTGGGCCGCGGGTAAGCGGCCGGCAAGCACTGGCGAAGCGACGGGGGATCGCCGACTGCTACAACCGCCGGAGCCGTCCCGCCCGGCCCGGTGGCTCCCGCCCGGAGGTCGATCGTGGACCGTCGCATTGCGCCCCTCGCTGCGCTGCTCATCGTGCTCTCGGCGGGCGGCGCCGCCTTCGCAGCCGCCATGGATCCCGCGCCGCAGGTGGTCGGGCCCGTGTCCTGGCCGGTCTCGACGCTGCTCGTTTCCGAGGTGCAGACCGGTGGTGCCTCGGCATCGGACGAGTTCGCCGAGATCACGAACGTCGGCACGTCGTCGGTGGACCTCGCCGGCCTCGAGCTCGTGTATGTCACGTCGACCGGCGGCACCGTGACACGCAAGGCCGCGTGGATGGCGACGACCATGCTGGAGCCCGGGCGCCACCTGTTCGTGGCCAATACCTCGGGCAGCTACGCGAGCCTGGCGGACCTCACGTACAGCGGCGGCTTCGCGGCCACCGGCGGCGCGATTGTGCTTCGCGCGATCGGCGGAGCGCCCTTCGACGCCGTGGGCTGGGGCGACGCATCGAACGGATTCGTGGAGGGCGCTCCAGTCGCGGCGCCGGCTGCCGGCACCAGCATCGAGCGCCTGCCGGGGGGTCTCGGCGGCAACACCAACGACACCAACTCGAACTCGACCGACTGGTTCGTGCAGTCGACCCCGAATCCGCAATCCCTTTCCGCACCGCCGGTACCCGCACCGCTGTCATCGCCGGACTGGAGCCCGTCGATCGTGCCGTCCTCCACGCCCACCTTCACCGACACGCCGGCGCCGACGGACGCCACCGAGACCATCACGCCGTCGCCGTCCCCGACCGTGGAACCGACGGCGACCGTCCAGCCAACCCCGACGGTCGCTCCGAGCGCGAGTGCGACACTCGCGCCGTCACTGGAGCCGTCGTTGTCGCCGTCGCCGTCGACCTCGCCCGTGCCGACCGCGGCGACCACGCCCGACCCAACGTCGGCACCCTCGCCCACGCCCGTTCCTTCGCCCTCAGCCCTCCCGACCGTCGCGATCATCCATGCGCGCGACCTGCCGATCGGAACCCCGGTCCACGTCACCGGAGTCCTCACCACCCACCTCGGCGCGCTCGAGGCAGGACGCAAGGCATTCGTCCAGGACGACACGGGTGGCATCGCGCTCTATCTCGACATCGCGGTTAGCAGCGGCCTGCCGGGCGACACGCTGATCACGGTCACGGCCACCGTGGACGAACGGTTCGGCGAGCGAACGCTCCGCGCCAACGTCGTCGACATCGTGTCGCTCGGTGAGCAGCAGCGGCCGCCTCCCTGGGAGCAGCGGACCGGCGACATCGGCGAGTACGTCGAGGGCTACCGCGTCATCGTCCAGGGCGTGACCGTCGGCTCCCCGACGACGCTGTCTGACGGGCTCGGCCTCATGGTTGACGACGGCACGGGCGAGATCCGCGTCATCGTTGCCCCGCAGGCACTTGGCGGTGCGAGCGTCCCGAGTGGCACGACGATCGTGGCCGCAGGGCCAGTCGGACAGCGCGACAGCACCGGGACGGGGCTCTCCGGCTATCGAATCCACGTGACCGAGGAGGCCGCCTTCGGGATCGTCATGGTGCCGCCGAGCCCGAGCCCGAGCCCGAGCCCGGCGCCGACGGCGACCCCCACCGCGACCGCGACGCCCACCGCGACACCGACGCCGAGCGCGACACCTTGGCCGACGTCCGCGCCGACCGGGACGCCGAAGCCGACGAGCAGCCCCGTCCCGACCCCGATTCCGACGGCGACCCCGGCCCCCACACCCGGGCCGACGGCGCCGCCCACGCTCACGATCGTGGAGGCCCGTGGCGCGCCGATCGGCGCCGTCGTCACGGTCGCCGGTGTCGTGACCGCCGAGGCTGGTCGCCTCGGATTGCCACCGGTGATCGCCGTTGCCGACGGGACGGGCGGAATCCTCGTCCGGCTCCCGACCGGCGCCGCGGCTCCCGATCGAGGGGCGACCGTGGTGGTCAAGGGCGCTCTTGCCGATCCGTACGGACAGCTGGAGCTGCGCCCGACGAGCACCGGCTTCAAGGTCACCGGCCAGGGCAGCCTGCCGGCGCCCATGCCGCTGACCGCGAAGGACCTCGGCGAGGCGACCGAGGGCCGGCTCGCGGAGATCACCGGCACCGTCGCTGCAACCCCGCGGAAGGGCTCGAACGGCGACCTGACGATCGACTTCGTGGATTCCGCCGGCACCAGCTTCCGCGTCTTCAGCGACGGGTCGAGCAAGATCGTCGCCACCGACCTCGTGAAGGGCCGCACCTACGAGCTGACCGGCATCGTCGGCCAGCGCGCGTCGCGCAAGGGCGCGCTCGACGGGTACCGGCTCCACCTCCGCGACAAGGCGGACATCGTCGCGGTCGCCTCGGGCTCGTCCGGACCCTCGGCGAGCGGCAGTCCCGCGACGACCACGCCGATCTCGACGGTGATTGCGCTGCCGGACGGGTCTCCGGTGACCATCGAAGCCACCGTTACGGCCGGCTCGACGCTCCTCGACGCGAGCGGCCGCCGGATCGTCGTCCAGGACGCGACCGGGGCGATCGAGATCCTGCTGCCCAGCGGCACGTCGGCCCCGGCGGTTGGGGCTCGAGTCCGGCTCAGCGGGACGACCGGCCACGCGTGGGGCGCGCCGCGGATGGCCGCGTCGACCGTGGAGACGATCGGCGGCTCGGCGGCAGTGGCGCCACGCGCCCTCGACCGGCCGCCGGCCGAGCGCGACGAGTGGCTCCTCGTCCGCATCTCCGGATCGATCCTGAAGGTCGAGCGCCTGGGTGATCGCTGGCGGGCGGAGATCGTGCTCGCCGATGGGACCAGGGCCCCGGTCCACGGCCAGGCCGGCGCGGGCATCCCGTCGACGGCGATCCTGGTCGGGCGGCGGATCACCGTGACCGGCATCGTGAAGCGGCCCTACCCGACCGCGAGCGACCGCCGGTTCGCGGTCCTGCCGCGCGACGGCGCCGACGTCGCGATCGGCCCGGAAGGCGGCGGCAGCGGACAGGGCTCGACCGTGTCGCGCGGCTCGGGCGCCGCCGCGGTCCCCGCCGGGGCCGGCACCGTGTCCGACATCACGCCGGACACTGATCTCGCCGCGCTGATGGATCGGGTCGGGCAGCGCGTTCGCGTCGGCGGGCTGATCGCCCGGCTGGCCGGCGACGGCTTCGACCTCGACGATGGCACCGCGGTGGCGCGCGTCGAGTTGCGTGGCGACATGGCTGCCCTCCTCCCGCATCTGCGCGAGGGTGAGGCGATCGCCGCCAGTGGGCTGGTCGAGCTGGTCGACGGTGCTCCCATCGTCGTGGTCGACGGGACGGGCGAGCTCGTGCGCGTCGGCAGCCTTGGCCAGGCGATGCCGATCGGGGGTGGCACTGCCGATCCGGTCCCGTCACCGAGCGCGGCCGGGAGGGCGGCGACACTCACTGCCGACTCGACCCCGTTCGGCCCGGCCCTCGCCCCGACGAGCCTGCTGGCGCTGCTCGGGATCTCGGTGCTGTCGGTGCTCGCGACGATCGTTCGGCGGCGGCTGGTGCAGCGCCGGCTGCGGGCCGCGCTCGTCGCTCGGCTGGCGGGTCTCCGGACGAAGGAAGGCTGAGCGCGGATCCGATCGGGCGACGACGGAGCCCCGACCCTGTCCCGGCGGGTCCGCCTGTGAGCGTGGCCGAACGGGCGTTGAGCGTGATTCTGCTTGACGCTCGTTCGAGCACGAGCCTACGCTTGGCTGAGTTCCGCAACCGCGGGCCAACGAGGAGGAGAACCGGATCTTGCCGAACGCGGACCACCGCGTCGCGCTTCCCGTCGGGGAGCGGCAGTACCACATCGACCTCGGCCCTGGCGAATTGGCCGAGTACCTCCTCCTCCCCGGCGACCCAGATCGGACCTCCAAGATTGCCCGGCTGCTCGACGACGTCGAGCTCGAGCGCCGGAACCGCGAATTCGCGTCGGTCACCGGCACGTACCGTGGCCAGCGCGTGTCCATCGTGTCGACAGGCATCGGCACCGACAACGTCGAGATCGTGATGGCCGAGATCCTCGCCATCACGGAGCGGCCGACGATCATCCGCACCGGCTCGTGCGGCAGCCTCCAGCCGGAGATGGGCCTCGGGGATCTCGTGATCTCCACGGGCGCGGTCCGGCTCGAGACCACCACGAACTGGTTCGTCCACGACGGCTATCCCGCCGTGGCCGACTACGAGGCGGTGATCGCTCTCATCGAGGCCGCAGAGCGGCTTGGGAATCGCTACCACGTCGGGATCACGGCAACGGCGCCGGGCTTTTTCGGTGCGCAGGGCCGCCCGATCCCGCAGCTTCCCATCCGATACCCTGACCTCGCCGAGGACATGGCGCGCCAGCGCGTCCTGAACTTCGAGATGGAAGCCTCGGCGTTGTTCGTGCTCGCGAGCCTGGCGCGGTGTCGGGCCGGGGTGGTCTGCGCGGTCTTCGCGCAGCGCACCACGGGGGACTTCGTGAACGGGGCCGCAAAGGACGCGGCGGAAGCGGCCTGCGTGGAGACGGGGCTGGAGAGCCTCCGTATCCTCGCCGACATGGACCGCCGCAAGCAGGCAGCGGCGACGGATCGCTGGCGACCGTCGCTCGGACTCTGAGCGCAACGTGACTCCGGGCACAGGGCTCGGGGCGCAAGGGAACTTCGGGAGGATTTGATCCCATGGCAGAGGCCTACTGCGTCAAGGACAAGATGAAGGTCGAAGTCCAGAACCCGCAGCAGATCACGATGAAGAACGGCAAGAAGGCCCTTTCCGGCACCTGTCCCAAGTGCGGGACCAAGGTGTTCAAGATCGGCGGCTAGCCCTTCTCATCTGTCAACCTGGGCCCCCGCCGGGCGACCGGCGGGGGTCTTGGTTTTTCCGGCCCATTCGGCCCTGTTGCCGCGTCGATGCGATGGCGATGAGCGAACTGCCCGAGGGGAGCGATCGATCTCGGCTGGTAGAATTCCCGAGCTCCTCCCTTCGAGAATTCATAGAGGTTTCGCCCTGTCCTCCCGGCCCGTTATCGCAGTGGATCTCGGCGGCACGCAGATTCGCGCCGCGATCGTCCAGCCCGATGGCACCCGGCTTGCCCGGAACGACCGCCCGACGCCGATCGACGATGGTCCAGGTGCCGTCCTCGCGGCTTGTCGCGAGGCCGCCCGGCGCGCGCGAGCCGAGGCTCCGGCCGACGTCGCCGAGGCCATCGCCGGCATCGGGATCTCCTCGCCCGGCCCGGTCGATCCCGAACGGGGCGTGGTGCTGGAGCCGCCAAATCTGGGCACGAACTTCCGCGACATCGCGATCGCCGACGAGCTGGCCAAGTCCGAAAACCTGCCCGCGTTCCTGGATCGAGACACGAACGTCGCAGCGCTGGGCGAGCTCGCGTTCGGTGCCGCCCGCGGCGTCGCCGACTTCATCTACCTGACCGTGTCGACGGGCATCGGCGGCGCGATCATGAGTGGTGGCCAGATCTTCCACGGCCCGGACGGGCTCGCCGGGGAGCTCGGGCACGTGCCCGTCAGCCTCGACGGACCGCGCTGCGGCTGCGGCGGCGTGGGCCATGTCGAGGCCATCGCGGCCGGCGTGTCGCTGGCGCGCGAGGCGCGCGTCCTGGTCGCGTCAGACCAATCGCCCTTCCTCGTCGAGCGGGCTCGGCAGCACGGATCGGCGGAGGAAGTGTCCGCGAAGGACGTCGCCGAAGGCTCGCTGGCCGGTGACCCGGCGTGCGTCAGCCTCATGGACCGCGCCCGGCGTGCCGTGGCCACGGCGTGCGTCGGCTACGTGAACGCGTTCAACCCGCACCGGATCGTGATCGGTGGCTCGATCGCCGACGCCGAGGGCGACAGACTGCTGGGGCCCATTCGCGACGCGATCGCCAGCGAGGCGTTCGACGTGCTCGCACGGCGAGTGCAGGTCGTGCCCGCGGCGCTCGGCGGCGACGTGTCGCTGGCCGGTGCGCAGCCCCTCGTGATGGCCCGTCTGGCAATCCAGATCCGTCAATCCACAGCAAGCAACACCACGACACCGCGATCGGATCGCCCGGTCGCCGTCCCAGGAGGTACCCCCGCATGACAGTCCGCGTCGGCATCAACGGTTTCGGCCGAATCGGCCGCCAGTCCCTCAAGGCGATCATCGAGCGTGCGCCCGACGTCGAGGTCGTCGCCGTGAACGACCTCGTCGACACGAGCATGAACGCGCTGCTGTTCAAGCACGACTCGACCTACGGCGCCTACGAGGGAACCGTCGAGCACACCGATGACGCCCTGATCATCGACGGACGCGAGATCAAGGTGCTGAAGGAGAAGGACCCCGCCGACCTGCCGTGGGGCGACCTGGGCGTCGACCTCGTCCTCGAGTCGACCGGCATCTTCACAGACGCCGAGATGGCCCGCGCCCACATCACCGCGGGCGCGCGCAAGGTCATCATCAGCGCGCCAGCCAAGAACGAGGACATCACGATCGTCCTCGGCGTGAACGAGGACAAGTACGACCCGGCGAGCCATCACATCATCAGCAACGCCAGCTGCACCACGAACTGCCTCGCCCCGGCGGCGAAGGTCGTGCACGACGCGTTCGGCATCGAGCGCGGGCTGATGAACACCATCCACAGCTACACGAACGACCAGCGGATCCTGGACGTCGCGCACAAGGACCCACGCCGGGCGCGGTCGGCCGGCCAGAACATCATCCCGACCACGACCGGCGCGGCGAAGGCGCTCGCCCTCGTGATCCCGGACCTCAAGGGCAAGTTCGACGGCTTCAGCCTGCGCGTGCCCACGCCCACGGTCAGCGTGGTCGACTTCACCGCCGACCTCGCTCGCTCGACGACCGCCGACGAGATCAACGACGCGTTCCGCGCCGCCGAGGCTGGCCCGATGAAGGGCATCCTGGGCGTCTCGGACGACCCACTCGTGTCCTCCGACTTCCGGGGCGACTCGCGCTCCTCGATCATCGACTCGGCGAGCACGATGGTGATTGGCGGGACCATGGTCAAGGTCATCGCCTGGTACGACAACGAGTGGGGCTACAGCTGCCGCTGTGCGGACCTGATCAGCCTGGTCGCGGCCAAGCTGCCCTCCGGCGCGGCCGCCTGAATGGATAAGCTCACGGTCCGCGACGCCGACGTCGCCGGCAAGCGCGTGTTCGTGCGGGTCGACTTCAACGTCCCGCTCGAGGACGGCAGGGTCACCGACGACTCGCGCATTCGCGCCTCGATCCCGACCATCCACCACCTCCTGACGCACGGCGCGCGGGTGATCCTCGCCAGCCACCTGGGCCGGCCCGCCGGCAAGGTCCAGGATGGCCTCCGCCTTCGACCGGTCGCTGAGCGGCTCTCGCAGATCCTGGGCCGCAACGTGCCGGTGACCGGCGACGCGCTGGGCATCGGCACCGTCGATGCCGTGAAGCGCCTCCGGAACGGGGAGCTGCTGCTCCTCGAGAACCTCCGCTTCCACGCGGCGGAGGAGAAGAACGACCCGGCGTTCGCGCAGCAGCTTGCCGACTACGCCGACCTGTACGTGAACGACGCGTTCGGCACGGCGCACCGCGCCCACGCCAGCACGGTCGGCGTCGCCCAGATCCTGCCGCCGTACGCGGGCTTCCTCATGGAACGGGAGCTGGCAATGCTCTCGAGACTGATGGAGAACCCGGCGCGGCCGTTCGCGGCGATCGTCGGCGGTGCAAAGATCTCCGGCAAGATCAAGGTCCTCGACACGCTCATGGACAAGGTCGACGTGCTGATTCTGGGTGGCGGCATGGCCAACACCTTCCTGCTCGCGCAGGGCAAGGCCGTCGGCAAGAGCCTCGCCGAGCACGACATGGTCGAGGAGGCGCGGCGCGTCCTCGCCGCCGCCGAGAAGGCGAAGGTGGAGGTGATCCTGCCGGTCGACGTCGTCGTCGCGAAGGAGGTCACCCGGGGCACCGAGTACAAGACCATCCCGGCCGAGAAGATCCCGGCGTCGTGGCACATCGTCGACGTGGGCCGGCAGACGCTCGACCTCATGGAGGCCGCGCTTGACGGGGCCAAGACAGTGTTCTGGAACGGGCCGCTGGGCGTGTTCGAGATCCCCTCGTTTGCACACGGGACCCGGGCAATCGCCCGGTACCTGGCCACGCGCGCCGACGCAGGTGCGACCGTGGTGGTGGGCGGCGGCGACTCGGTGGCCGCGATCCAGCAGCAAGGCCTCGCCGATCGGTTCACCCACATCTCCACCGGCGGTGGCGCCTCGCTGGAGTTCCTCGAAGGCCGCGAGCTGCCCGGCGTGGCGATCCTCCAGGACCGGCCCGTGCTGACCCCGGCGGAGAAGGGCGCGGCGACGAAGCGTGCGAAGGCGGCGAAGGCGGCAAAGGCCGCATCCGGCGCATCGTGAGCGGCGGGACGTCGATCCGGCGCGTCCATGGGCGCGAGATTCTCGACTCCCGCGGCAACCCGACCGTCGAGGTGGACGTGGCCCTGGCCGACGGCTCGTTCGGCCGTGCGGCCGTCCCGTCCGGCGCCTCGACGGGGATCAACGAGGCCGTCGAGCTCCGCGACGGCGACAAGGATAGGTACGGCGGCAAGGGCGTGCTCCAGGCCGTCGCCGCCGTAAACGGCGAGATCGCGGCGACGCTCGCGGGCATGGATGCAACGGACCAGGCGTCCGTCGACGAGGCCCTCGTCGCGCTCGACGGCACGCCCACCAAGAGCCGGCTCGGAGCCAACGCAATCCTCGGCGCGTCGCTCGCGACCGCCCACGCCGCCGCGGCATCGGCGGGCCAGCCCCTGTATCGCTACCTAGGCGGGTCGTCGGCGACCAAGCTGCCTGTCCCGTTCTTCAACATCCTGAACGGTGGCAAGCACGCGGTCGATTCGACCGACTTCCAGGAGTTCATGGTCGCGCCGGTGGGCGCCGCCACGTTCGCCGAGGCATTCCGAGCCGGCGCGGAGGTCTTCGCCGCGCTCCGTTCGATCCTCCACGAGGAGGGCCATTCCACCGGCCAGGGCGACGAGGGCGGCTTCGCGCCGAGCCTGCCGTCGAACGAGGCGGCCGTCGAGGTGATCCTGCGGGCGATCGAACGGGCCGGCTACCGGCCCGGCGAGGGCGTCGCTCTCGGGCTGGACCCGGCGGTGACCTCGATCCTGGTGGAGGGCACGGGCGACGACGACACGCCGGGCCGCTACCGGCTCGAAACCGAGAAGCGCACGCTGGAGAGCGACGAGCTGATCGACCTCTGGGAGAGCTGGCTCAATCGCTATCCGATCATCTCGCTGGAGGACGGCATCGGCGAGTCCGACTGGGCGGGGTGGCGCACGCTGACCGCGCGCCTCGGCTCGCGAGTGCAGCTCGTGGGGGATGACCTGCTCGTGACCAACACCGAGTTCATCGAGCGCGGCATCCGGGACCGAGCGGCGAACGCGGTCCTGATCAAGCTCAACCAGATCGGGACGCTCACCGAGACGATCCGCGCCATCGACCTCGCCCGCGGCGCGGGCTGGGGCGCGATGATCAGCCACCGCTCCGGCGAGACCGAGGACACGACCATCGCCGACCTCGTCGTCGCGCTCGGCACCGGCCAGATCAAGTCCGGCGCGCCGTCCCGCTCCGAGCGGGTCGCGAAGTACAACCGCCTGCTGCGCATCGAGGAGGAGCTCGGCTCGCAGGCGCATTACGCCGGGCGTGCCGCCTTCGCAACGACCGACGCAGCCGCCCGCCAGTGATGAGCCGGTTCGTCGATCGCGGCGCGATGGTTGCCGCGTTCGTGGGCGTCGGCATGGCGGTGACGATGGCAATCGGGTTCCTGTTGATCATCCCGATCGAGCCCGCCTACATCCTGCTCTCGGTGCCCGGCGGCATGGTCATCGGCTACTACGCCAACGCGCGCTCGGCGCGGGTCCGTGGCCAGTGGCGCCGGATCCTTCCGAACGCACTCCTCGCCGGAGCCGTGACGGGCCTCATGCTCGGGGCCTTCGTGCTCGGCACGCGGGCCCTGTTCTTCTTCGGCGACAGCGGCTTCCCCGACTTCAACCGAGTCGAGAATGGGGTCGCCGTTGGGCCGACGTGCGAGCCCGGCGGCGACTGCACCTATCGCCGGTACCTCCTGGCCGAGCCGGAGGACCTCCTCGCGGCTGGCGTCACGGACTCGGCCTCGTTCGCCGATGCGTACTGGGCCCAGCAGTGGTCGACGGCGCGCCTGCTCCTCGTCATGACCACCACCGCCGCGCTATTCGGCGGCGTCCTGTTCGGCATCGCCGGCCCGCGCCGAGCTGCCCCCAGCCCGAGGGTCGCCACCGCCGCTGCCTGAGGCGATTCCATTCGAGCCGGGCGGCCACCGAGCATCGAGGCCGCCGCCGTCATCTGACAGTGGCGGTTTCTTCCTTTCCCGCGCCACATGGCTGTCGGCTGTGGATCGCGAAGTTTGAACGAGTTACCGGCGACGCTACCCATACCTGGCAACCGCGGAGGCAGAGGCCGGCGCGTGGACGGGAGTGGCATGGAAACCGACCTGGTGGGTTCGCGCGCAGCATCGCGCCAGCGGTTCGGCGCAATGACCACCTTCCGAGCCGTCCCACGCAATTGGATTCCCACCACGCGTGTCGCTGCGCTGCTCGTGCTCGCGCTCGCGGCCAGTTGCGGGCCGGGCAGCACCACCAACCCCTCGACATCCCCACCGTCGTCAGCGGGCGGCGCTGTCTCGCCAACTGCAGCCATCAGCGCCAAACCGCCCCAGTCCGGGAGCGTCGTCATCGTGGGCCGGATCGTGACCATGGACGACCCGCCCTTCGCTGAGGCCATGCTGATCGAGGATGGGGTCGTGACCGCCGTGGGGACGCGGGAGGAGGTGCTGGCGGCGGCCGGTGACGAGGTGCCGGTCATGGACATCGGCCAGAACGTCGCCTACCCGGGATTCATCGACGCCCACTCCCACTGGATCGGCGACCGCGACTACTACGGTCTCGATACGGCGGCCGAGGCCATGCAAGCCGCGCTCAGTCGTGGCTGGACCTCGATCGCGGAGCTATGGGTCAACGAGGAGCGAATCGCCGAGCTCGAGGAGCTGGCCGAGAGCGGATCCTTGCCCCTGCGGGTGGACGCCTACCTTGCGCTCAACGAGCCGAGAATCGGCGGCGACCACTTTGGCGACTGGTACGCGAACCGCGAACCGGGCCCGATCACGGACTGGCTCCGCGTCCGGGGCCTGAAGATCCATCTCGACCACGGTGCCAAGCCGGAGCTCCTGTGGGAGGCGGATGAGCTGAACCGCACCATCGCCGCGGCGAACCAGGCCGGGTGGCAGGTCGCGGTCCATGCCATGCGCGCCGACGCTCACGAGATGCTCCTCGACGCGTACGAGGCCGCGCTCGGCCCGACCGGGCCGAACCCGCTCCACCACCGCATTGAGCACGCCATCGAGGTGACGGATGCCCAGCTCGAGCGGATGGCCGCCATGCAGATCCCGGTGGTGATCCACCTGGATACCGCCGTGGCCGACTGGCTGGGCGGGCCCGATGCGTTGGCGGACCTGAACGGGGAGACCGCCTGGCTGACCCGCTGGCGGGATTTCGTGGACGCCGGTCTCCACGTCGCCGGGGCCACGGACGCGCCGTGGATCTTCCCCGACTTCGTCATGACAGACGACATCGGCCGTCCGGTCGACCAGATCGCGGGTGGCATGGACCCACGCGGCCGGGTCTATCCCAACCCGCCGCCGTGGATGGCTCAACAGCTGCTCACGGCCCAGCAGGGACTTCGAGCCGTAACCCTCGACGCCGCCTGGGGCCTGGGCGACGAGGCGCGGCGCGGCCACCTCGCCACCGGAACGCTGGGCGACGTGACGATCCTGAGCGGCGACGTCACGGCCGCCACGCCCGACGAGATTCGGGCGATGAGGGTCCTGGCCACGATCGTGAACGGCGTTCCCGCGTTCTGCCCTGACGTGGACTTCTGCCCGCCCACCACGGACTGACTCCCGCGTGCGTCTCGCGTAGTCTGACGAAACCTCCGCCGCTACCCTTGCCTTCCGGCCGCGCAACAGGGGCGGGGTGGAGCGGGAGTGGTGCGTGGACATGAGCCTGGTTGCCGGGGCACGTAAGCGGCCTCGCGCCTGGCTGCCGGCCGCAGTGGTGATGGTCGCCATCCTTACGGCCTGCAATCCGGGCAGCGCTCCCTCCCCGCCGTCACCGACCTCGTCGGCGGCCGGCTCCCCAGGGACCAGTGCGGATGGCGGTCCCAGCCCGGTCGGGGCCGGCACCGTCGTCATCGTGGGCCGCATCGTGACCATGGATGATCCACCCATCGCCGAGGCCCTCCTCATCGAGGGGGGAGTTGTGACTCGCGTCGGCACACGTGCCGAGGTGTTGGCGCTGGCCGGCGACCAGGTGCCGGTCATGGACATCGGCGACGGGGTCGCCTATCCCGGATTCATCGACGCCCACGCCCATTGGATCGGCGACCGCGACGTGTATGGGGCCGCCTCACCCGCGGCCGCAATGGAGGCGGCCATCGAACGCGGCTGGACCTCGATCTCCGAGCAGTGGGTCAATCCGGACCGGCTCGCCGAGCTCACGAGCCTCGCCAGCGAGGACGCGTTGCCGCTCCGTGTCGACGCCTATCTGGCCCTGAACGAGCCGAGTGACGGCGCGCATCTTGGTGACTGGTACGTGGATCTCGAGCCGGGTGTCGTCACCGACCGGCTCCGGGTCCGGGGTCTGAAGATCACGCTCGACAATGGCTGGGGGACGATCTTCAACGGCTGGGAGCCTGAGGGGTTGACCGCCACCATTGGAAGCGCCAATCAAGCTGGCTGGCAGGTCGCTGTGCACACCGTCAGCACCGAGGCCCACGAAATGCTGCTCGACGCCTTCGAAGCGGCGCTCGGCCCGACCGGACCCAACCCGCTCCACCACCGCATCGACCACGCCATCCAGGTGACGGATGACCAGCTGGCTCGGATGGTCGCCTTGGACCTGGCCACCGTCGTGCACCTCGATGGCGCCGCTTCAGACTGGGTGCTCGAAGCCGACTACCTCGGACACTTCGGCCCGGAGAACCCAGGCGAGAAGATCGCCTGGCTCGCCCGCTGGCGGGACTTCGTGGACGCCGGGCTGCACGTCGCCGCGGCATCCGACACGCCGTGGATCTTCCCGAACTTCGCCCTGGTCGATGACATTGGTCGACCGGTCGACCAGATCGCGGGCGGGGTCGACGGGCGTGGTCGTGCGAACCCGCAGATTCCAGATTGGGTGCTGGACCAGCTTCTGACGGCCGAGCAGGGGTTGCGGGCGGTGACGCTCGATGCCGCCTATGTCCTTGGCGACGAGGCGCGCCGGGGTCACCTCGCCGTGGGCACCCTCGGCGACGTCACGATTCTGTCCGGCGACGTCAGCGGCTCGACCCCGGACGAGATCCGAGCCATGGCCGTCATCGCCACCATCGTCGGCGGGGTGCCCGTCCACTGCGGAGACCCGGACATCTGCTCCCAGTTCGAGGACTGATCGAAAGGCGTCGCACCTCAGGCCCGCGGCGGCCGAGGGCGGTCGGAGGTCGGTCGAGGAAGATTGCGCCGCAACGGCGAGAGCGTCGCCCATACCGAGTGACCTGGCCGGCAAGAGCCGGCGCGGTGCAGCGGGAGTGGCATGGACACCGATCTGGTGGTGCGGGCGCAGAACGGAGACGAGCAGGCCTTCGCGAGCCTGGCCGTCGCCGCGGGCGACCGCCTCCATGCGGTGGCGCACAGGATCCTGCGCGACACCGATCTCGCCGAGGATGCGACGCAGCAAGCGCTTCTGAGCATGTGGCGAGACCTGCCCCAGCTGCGCGACCCGGCGCGCTTCGACGCCTGGTCGTATCGGCTCCTCGTGCGTGCCTGCTATGTGCAGGGACGCCGTGCCCGCCAGTGGTCGCCGAACCTTCGCCTCCTGCCGGCTGACGAGTCGTCGGGTGGAGATGGCCTGAGCTCGGTCGTCGATCGCGACCAGCTCGAGCGCGGCTTCCGCAGGCTTTCACTCGACCATCGCGCGGTGGTGGTGCTCCACCACTACCTCGACATGCCGCTCGAGGCGGTCGCCGAGACCCTCGGCATCCCCCTCGGGACGGTCAAATCCCGACTACTTCACGCGATGCGCGGGCTCCGCGCGGCGCTCGACGCCGACGCCCGACCTGCCCTGCAGGAGGCTTCCCGATGAGCACCGATCGTGAGACCACGCGCATCGTCCGGTCGTGGTTGGAGGAGGGCGTGACGGCGCTCCCGGACCGTGTCCTGGACGCCGTGCTCGACCAAGTCCCCGCGACCCCACAGCGTCGGTCCTGGTGGCCGTCGCGGAGGATCGCCCAGATGAACAAATTCCTGCCCGCAGCACTTGCGGCGGCTGCCGTGCTCGTGGTCGCGGTCGTCGGCTACAACCTGCTGCCACAATCCAATACGGTCGGACCGCCGGTCCCGACAGCGGTTACACCATCGCCGAGTCCGGCACCGCTCGCCCGCGGGACCTTCAAGGCCAATGGCGCTACGGTCGAGCTCGATGCGACGGGAGGGGCCTCCAGCGTGACCGGCAGCATGACGGTGACCGATGAATCCGGCGCCTTCACCGTCGATCTCGAGTGCACGCGCACCACCAACGCCGGGTTGATCTGGATCGGCGGTGACGTCACGGAGTCGGCGAACATCTCCTACGCACCGAAGGGCACCCGCGCCGCGATCGTCTTCAAGCGTGGAACCCCGGTGCAGGCGGTCTTCGTGTTCCAGCTGGACGACCCGCAGTCGGCCAGCTGCCAGGCGTTCTTCGACGACATGATCGCGATCATCGGGGGGGAGATTTCCGAGGATAAGCTGGACCCGATCGAGGGAACGGTCGAGCTCGGTCCGTAGCCCGGATCAAGCTATCGCGAAGCCGAGCATCGAGGCCGCCGCCGTCATCTGACGGCGGCGGCTTGTTGATTCCCGGGGAGATTGACAAGGCCGGGCGGTTTCCGACCCATACCGGTTGACGAGCAGCGGACGATGCCGATGCCGTCACCACGGAGAGGCATGGAAACCGACCTCGTGATCCTCGCCCAGCATGGTGACAAGGGAGCCTTCGGGCTCATTGCCGCCCGGATCGCGGATCGGTTCCTTGCCGTGTCGCGCCGGATCCTGCGCGACATCGACCTTGCCGAGGACGCGACGCAGCAGGCGCTGCTCGCCATCTGGCAGGACCTCCCGCAACTTCGCGACCCGGCGCGCTTTGACGCCTGGTCGTATCGGCTCCTCGTGCGCGCCTGCTACACCGAGGGTCGGAAACAGCGTCGCTGGGCACCCAACCTCAGGATCCTGCCGGTGGAAGAGCCTGCCGTGGACGATGGACTGAGCTCGGTCATCGATCGCGACGAGCTCGAGCGCGGCTTCCGCCGCCTTTCCCTCGATCACCGCACGGTGGTGGTCCTGCACCACTACCTCGACCTGCCGCTCGACGGGATCGCCGCGGTCCTCGGCATCCCGGTCGGGACGGCCCACACACGTCTACATCACGCGATGCGCGGAATGCGCGCGGCCCTCGAGGCCGATGCGCGGATCACGGCGCGGGAGGCA
>DATKBR010000057.1:0-21485 GCA_035513775.1 Candidatus Limnocylindria bacterium | reverse complement strand
CCGTCGACGGCCGGCCCGTGATCAACGACGCCCGAGCGGCGAATGGCGCTCCTGGTGGTGTGGTCGATGGAACGCAGCATCGATGCCAGGTCGCGGACCGGGGTGTCGCGCCTCCGCCGCTCGGCACCGGACCGCGTCGGCTCGCCCTCGAAATCGACGATCAGGTAGCGCGAGCCGTCGCGGACCAGCTGCGCGACGCTCAGGTCACCGTGGATCCGGATCAGGGCCGTACCCGGTGCGACCGCGCCGAGTGGGGCAACGGCCGTCGTGATCGTTGCGCGCAGCGCTCGCAGCTCCGTCGCCAGACCGGGGTCGAGCGGCGCGATGGTGCGAACGGCGGCAGACTGCGCGCGCGCCGCCCGGTTTGACCACCGGGCGGTGTCGGTCGCGCGCGCCGGGCGCGGCTCCAGATGGCGTCCGTCGAGGCCGAGCAGGGCGACGTGCAGCGCGGCGGCGGCGCGGCCCGCATCGTCGAGGTCGGCGAGGAATGGGGGCACGCCGGCCGTCGGGCAACCGGCCCGAAGCCAGGTCGCGAGTCGCTCGGCGAGTCGCTCGAACTCGTCCGGGGCACCGGCCACGAAACGCTGGAGGATCGCGACGTCCACGCTCCGTCCGCTCGCCGGCCGGTATCTAATGGCGCCCTGGAAGGCAGGGATCGGGGCGTTGCCGAGGGCCATCACTAGCTCGACCTCCGGGTTCGGCCCGGGCTCGAGGCGGCGGTACAGCTTCAGGACGCTCGTCTCGGCGACCACGATGCTGCTGTTGGACTGGTCCACCCCGAGCGGACGGACCGTCGGCCGGCGCCGCGGGAGCGTCGCGGGCGGCGTTGGCAGCGTTGGCTGCGTTGGCAGCATGCCCAGGAGCGTGCCGCCGGCATCACCGACGATCGAACCGCCCCGTGCGGCGAGGCCCGCCAGGCCGAGCCACGATTCCGGGCCGTCGTCGATCGGTAGCGAGTACAGGTCGGACCGCCCGCGGGCCACGTCAACGCGCAGGATCGCCAGGCCACCCGCTCCGATCGGAAACCGCTCCTCGACCGTGACCGCGGCGAGCGCGCGATCCTTGGACGCGAACCAGCGCTCCCCGCGGAGCAGTTCCGGGTCGACGATCGCCCCGACGCCGAGCCTCACCCGCGATCGTCGACGACGAGGATCGCGTCGTTGGGCGCGCAGCCGACGGTCACTGCGACGCCGGGCCCCAGGTGCGCCGCGCGAACGCCCTGGACTCGCGCGACCATCTGCGAGCCCTCGGCGAGGTCTACCGCGACCTTGTGGCTGCCGCCGAGGTAGATGGTTTCGGTGACGCGCCCGGGCAGGGCCGGGCCTGTCGCGGCTGCCGCGGGCAGCCCGTCTGCCGATGGAGCGCTGCCGGCAATTTGGCTCACGCGGGTCCGCTCCGGCCGCATCACGATCGCGGCGGGGTCACCGCGCCGCAGGCCGAGACCCTCGACCGCAGCGCGATCGAGTGGGACGGACCACGTCGCGCCGACGAGCATGGGCGCGCCCGTCTCCTCGTCGATCTCCAGGCGGCCCCGGAGGACGTTGGCCTCGCCAAGTGCCGTCGCGACCGAGAGCGCGCGCGGGCGCTCGTACAGGTCCTCGACCGGCCCTACCTGGAGGATCCGGCCGCTCCGCATGACCGCGACGCGGTCGGCCAGTGCCAGCGCCTCCTCCTGATCGTGCGTCACGACCACGAAGGTGATCCCGACGCTGTGCTGCAAGCGCTTGAGCTCGAGCTGCATCTCAAGGCGGATCTCGCGGTCCAGGGCGGCAAGCGGCTCGTCGAGCAGGAGCAGGCGCGGCCGCTTGATCAGGGCACGGGCGAGTGCGACCCGCTGGCGCTGCCCGCCGGAGAGCTGGTGCGGCCGGCGCCGCCCGAAATCGGGCAGGCGGACGAGGTCCAGCGCCTCCGCGACGCGGCGATCGACCTCGGGCGCCTTGACCCCTTCCATCCGGAGCCCGTAGGCCACGTTGTCGGCAACCCGGAGGTGTGGGAAGAGCGCATACGACTGGAACATGAGGTTGAGCGGACGGCGATAGGGCGGGACGCCCACGAGGTCCCGGCCGTCAAGCGTGATCCGGCCCGCGTCCGGCGCCTCGAACCCGGCAAGCATCCGCAGCAAGGTCGTCTTGCCGCATCCCGACGGCCCGAGCAAGGCGAAGAACTCGTTCTCGCGCAGCTCGAGGTCGACCGAGTCGACGGCGGCGACGTCACCGAAGCGCTTCGTCAGGCCTTCGATCCGGATCATCGGCTCGTTCACTCGGCGCTCGCCCGGAGGCGCTGTGACGCGAGCACCAGCGTGATGCTGAGTCCCAGGACGACGGTGGCGATGGCGTTGACCTCCGGCGTGACCCCGAACCGGATCATCGAGTAGACCTGGGTCGGGAAGGTCTCGCTCGTGCCCTTCGTGAAGAAGGCGATGATGAACTCGTCGAACGAAAGCGTGAATGCGATGAGCGCGCCCGCCACCACCCCCGGCGCGATCGCCGGCAGCGTGACGTTCCAGAACGTCCGCAACTCGTTGGCGCCTAGGTCGAGTGACGCCTCCTCGATCGATCGATCGAAATGCCTCAGGCGTGTCCGGACCACAACGGCGACGAAGGCGATGTCGAACGTGACGTGGGACAGGACCACGCTCCACAGCCCGAGCTGCAGTCCCAGCAGGCTGCTGAAGACGAGGTTGTAGAAGCTGAGCAACGCGATCGCGAAGACGATGTCGGGAATGATCATCGGGACGTACACGAAGGTGTCGAGGAAAGAGCTTTTGACCGCTCGTTCCAGGCCGAGTGCCAGGAGCGTGCCCAGGACGGTGGCGATGATCGTGGTCGCGACGCCGACGATCAGCGTGTTTCCGAACGCGCCGAGCAGCGCCTCGTTCTCGATCACCGACGCGTACCACTCGAGGCTGAACCCGGTCCACGCCGTCGGCAGGCCGGACGCGTTGAACGAGAGCACGGCCACGACGGCGATCGGCAGGTACAGGAAGGCAAGCACGACCGCGAGCTCGAGGCGGAGGAACCGCCGGCCCCACGGCGCCGGGCGTCGGTCAGCCATCGAGGACCTCGCGCCGCTGCCGGCCGAGAAGCCAGGCCTGGAGGAAGAGCAGGGCACCCATCAGCCCGATCAGCGCCAGCGACAGCGTCGCGCCGAATGGCCAGTCGCGCGCCCGCAGGAACTGGGACTGGATGAGGTTGCCGATCATGCTCGACAGTCCGCCGCCGAGCAGGTCCGGGACGATGAAGTTGCCCAGGCTCGGGACGAACACGAAGATGCAGCCCGCCGCGACGCCTGGCAGCGTCAGCGGCAGGGTGACCCGGAGGAAGGTTCGGATCGGGTTGCCGCCCAGGTCCGCCGAGGCCTCCCTGAGCTCCGGGTTCAGCCGCTCGATCGAGGCGTAGATCGGGAGGATCATCAGGGGCAGGTAGCCGTACACGAGCCCGAGCACGATCGCGAACTCGTTGTTCAGCAGCTCGAGCGGCTGGTCGATCAGCCCGACGCCCTCGAGGCCGCGATTGATCAGGCCCTCGCGGTTCAGGAGCACGATCCATGCGTACGTCCGGATCAGCAGGCTCGTCCAGAACGGGAGCACGGTCAGGACGAGCACAGGCGTTCGCCAGCGGGCGGGCAGCGTCGCGATGAGATACGCGGCCGGGTAGCCGATGAGCAGCGCCACGATCGTGGCAATCAGCGCCACGCGTACGGAGAAGACGAGGACTCGGAGGTACAGCGGGTCCAGCGCGCGGGCGAAGTTGTCGAGGGTGAACGTGGGCACGACACCGCCGTGCGTGCCGCGCTCGAAGAACGAGTAGGCCAGGATCAGCGCGACCGGGACGACGAGGAAGACGGCCCACCAGGCGAGGGCCGGCCCGAGCAGGATCAGCCGTCGAAGCCGCATCGCGCCGAGATGCCGGCGGGGCGCCGGGTTTCCGCCCGACGCCCCGCCGTTCGACTCGCTATCCGCCCGCGGTGATCTGCGTGACGATGTTCGACCAGAGCGGCGCGGCAGCGCCCAGGTCCCGCAGCGGCTCGCCCTTGAGGAGCTCTGCCGGGCTCATCGCCAGGTTCGTGAACTGGGCCATTACGGCCGGGTCCACGAGGTCCATCGCGGCCGGGTTCGGGACCTTGTAGAGCGTCAAGTCGACCACGGTCTTGCCCACCTCGGGGCGAAGGATGTAGTCGATGAACGCGTACGCAGCGGGCTTGTTCGTCGACGCCTTCAGGACCGTCATCGTGTCCGCCCAGAGGTCCGTGCCCTCCGAGGGGACGACGTACGCGATCTTCGAGCCGACGGCCTCGTCGGCGATGCCGTAGTTGCACCAGCCGTCCCAGGCCTGGACGAGCGACGCCTCACCGGAGACGAGCCGCGAATAGAACGTCGTGTCGTCGTAAGCGAGGAGGTGGGTCTTCGTCTCGAGGAGGATGTCGCGGGCCTCCTCGAGGTGCCCCTGATCAGTCTCGTTGGCCGAGTAGCCGAGCACCTTCAACGCCGGCAGCATCAGCCACCGGTCGGTCGCCAGCATGGTGATCTTCTTGTCGAGCGCGGCGACCGGCTTCAGCAGGTCGTTCCAGCTGGTCGGCGCGGCAGGGACGAGGTCGGTTCGGTAGCAGAGGCCAGTCGTCCCCCACGTGTACGGGACGGAGAAGGTGTTGCCCGGGTCGTAGCCGAGCTGGTCCGCCTCAGGAGCGAGGTTGCCGACGTTCTGGAGTGCCGAATGGTCCAGTGTCTCGAGCCAGCCGCGGTTATTGAGGGCCTCCGCGAACTGCGCCGAGACGAAGACGACGTCATACCCCGTGCCGTTCGCCGCCTCGAGCTTGCCGACGATGTCCTCGTTCGTAGTGTGCTTCACCCACTCGACCTCGATGCCTGTCTCGGCGGTGAAGTTGGCGATCATGTCCTCGGGGAAGTAGAGGTCCCAGTTCGAGACCACGATCTTGCCGGACGGCTTGGGCGGCTCGGTCGGCGTGGCCGTGGCGCCGGTCGTGGCGGCCGTAGTCGGGCCCGTGGTGGGCGCGGTGGACGGCCCGCCGGTCGAGCACGCGGCGGCGAGCAGTGCCACGGCGGCGAACGTCGCCGCGAGACGCCGACCGTGCGACGCGGCTTGTGGTGGCGTGAGCATGCGATCCCTCCTCAGGTCTTCAGCGGAGCACCGGTTGACCCGTGCGGGCCACCCGCTCGATGTGATCTGCGGCCCGGACGGTGCCCGGGTCGGCCTGGTAGCGGGCGGCCGCGGCCGCCATCCGGGAGTGGAGCGGCGCGTCCGCCAGGAGGCGGTCGACCGCCTTCGTGAGCTGCACCTCCTCGAAGTCGTAGGTGGACATCCGGACGCCAAAGCCGGTCTCGTCCACCCTCTGTGCGTTGTCAACCTGGTCCCAGAACAACGGCAGGACCACCATCGGCTTGCCGTAGTGGAAGCACTCGGTGACCGTGTTGTTGCCGCCGTGGGTCACGACGACGTCCACCTGCGGGATGATCGCGGGCTGCGGCAGGAAGCTCTCTCCGACCATGTTGTCGTGGAGGCGGATCTGATCGGCGAGAGGCCCCTTGCTGACGATGACCCGGTGGCGGGTCCGGCCCATCACGTCGACGAGCCGCTGCATCAGGCCCACGTCCGCAGAGCCGAGGCTGCCCAGCGACAGGTAGACGAGGCCGCCGTCCCCCGATCGCAGTTGCTCCGGCAGGTCCCAGGCGCCGTCCGTGGCCCGGACGCACGAATCGAGGCGGTGCCACGTCGGCGCGAGCGGCCGCTCCCGGGCGTAGTCCGCGACCTCCGGGTAGACGTACAGGTTCAGCCACGGCGACTCGCCGATGAACTCCGGCCCCACGTCCGGCCACGCGAGCCCGGGCGCCCCGCGGTCGCGGCAGAAGGCATCGAAGTCGGCCCACATGTCGCGATGCGTCCGGTCGACCTCGGCGAGGAAGGCCGGATATCCCGTCCGATCGGCGACGGGGTAGCCGGAGGACAGTGGCGGCACGCCCGGGTCCTTCAGCTCCGCGGGGTTGCAGGACACGATCCGGACCCACGGCCGGCCCGACGCCGGCAGCGCCGGGAAGCACACGACGTTGTCTTCGACGATCACGTCCGGGCGGACCTCGTCGATGATCTCGCGCAGCCGGTCGTCCACGAACTTCGCGCCGTCGATGAGCGCCTGCCACGTCGGCTGCATGAACTCGCCGAGCTGCTCGAAGGTCGGCTTCCGGAAGATTGGCGCCGTGTCGCGGATGAAGTCGATCCAGAACTGGCCGGGCGCCTCCTCCGTCTCCGGCTTGGGCCCGAGCCGCATGAGGCGCTCCTCGAAGCCCTTCTCGGCGAGTCGACCGGCGAACGACTCCTCGACGATGAACACGACGCGATGGCCGCGTCGCCGGAGAACGTCGCCGATCCCGACGCAGTTGTTCGTGGGCCCGTACGCGCCCTCTGGAAAGAACACGAACGTCCGCGATTCACCAGCCACGATCGCCGCCACCCTCCACGCAGCTCCAGAACGTCGCGCGATTATCGCCGCTCGCGCAATGCGAAACATCATCCCCTCGCGCATCGCTACCCTGCTCCCACGCATGACCGACCGAAGCCTCGTCGACTGGCATCCCGAACCGGAGCTGATCTCGGTCCGCGACGAGGCCGCCTCGCGGGAAGCGCTTCGCGACGCCGGCGCCGCGGTCTGGGATACCGCCCTCGACTACCTGTACGAGCACGCGTTTTCGCGCGCGATGGGCGCGACGGTCGACTACGACGAGCTCCGTGCCGCGTTCTTCGGGCCGTCGGGCGGACCCGCGCCGGCACCACTGGACCCGACCACGCTGCGCGCCGTGCTCGACGAGTTCGCGACCCGCGTCGCGCCGAACACGGTGAGCGCCTACCACCCGCGCTCGTTCGGCTACTTCACCCCGCCGCCGCTTCTCGCCTCGGTGGCCGGCGAGATCCTCGCCCAGGTCGCCCAGCAGGGCATCGACATCTGGCACGCCGGCCCGATCGGCGCGTTCGTCGAGGAGGAGGTGCTGCGCTGGCTGTGCGACCTCGTGGGCTACGGCGAGGGCAGCTTCGGGATCCTTACCTCCGGTGGCGTCATGGCCAACTTCATCGCCATGGCGCTGGCCCGCGACGTGCACGCGCCGCGGCTGCTCGGTGACGCCGAACCGCCACGAGGCCGGGCCCTCGAGGGCATACGCGTGTACGTCTCCGACCAGACCCACTTCTCCATCGGCCGGGCGCTCGACGAGCTCGGCTTCCCGCCGGAGACGCTGGTCGTGATCCCCGCCGACATCGACTTCCGCCTGCGTGGCGCCCCTGTCGCGGCGGCGATCATTCGCGACCGCGCGATGGGTTTCATGCCGCTGGCGATCGCCGCGGTTGCCGGCGCGACGAACACCGGGTCGGTCGATGCCGTCGGCGAGCTTGCCGACGTGGCGGAACGCGAGGACATGTGGCTCCACGTCGACGCGGCGTACGGCGCCGGCGCGCGCCTCTCCCCGCGCGACGCGAGCCGGGTGCCGGACCTCGATCGAGCACATTCGGTGACGGTCGATCCCCACAAGTGGCTGTTCCAGGCCTACGACATCGGCGGCCTTATGGTCCGCGAGGGGTCCGTGCTCGGCCAGGCTTTCGGCGGGCGCCGGCCGGAGTACTACCGCGCCGGCCACGCGCCGCCGCCCAGCGACAGCCCTGGTGATAGGGCGGCCCAGGGCCCGGCCGCGGACGACAGCGAGGTCGCCAGCGTCGACGAGACGAACGGGACCGGGCCGCACGATGCCGACCACGACGACGGCCACGGCGGCGCCGACCAGCTGAACTTCTGGCAGCTGGGCTTCGAGGGCACGCGCCGCTGGCGCGCGCTCAAGCTGTGGCTCTCGTGGAAGCACGTGGGCACGACGGGCTTCGCTCGACTGGTGGAGGCAAACGACGATCTCGCGACGCACCTCGCCGAGCGCATCGCCGCAGCGGACGACTTCGAGGCGCTCCCGGCCGTGCCCGCGCTCTCGGTCGTGTGCTTCCGCCACCTCCCGAACGGCCGCGCGATCGTCGTGCCGGGAACGCCGGCCGGCCGCGCGCTCGATGCGCACCAGGACCGGCTCCAGAGGGAGCTGGAGGCGTCCGGCGAGGGCTGGCTGACGACGACCAGGCTGCGCGGTGCGACCTACCTGCGCGCCGGGATCGTGAACACTCAGTCGACCGTCGACGACATCGACGACCTGCTCCAGCTGCTGCGCAAGCTCGCGGCGGGCTTCGCCAGCGGGGGTCCTGCCGGTTCGGGGCGCATGTCCGGATGACGGCGTAGGATCGGGGCATGCCATGCAGCGGCGGGCAACCGACGCGCCCCACGCGACTCGCGGGCCAGGCCCTCGCGATCGTCGCGATCACCGTCCTGCTTGGCGCCGCGCCGGCGGGTCCGACGGCCGTTGCGCCGATCCTGCTCATCGACGCCCCGACCCAGGGGGCCGGCGGCGCCGGCGGACTGTTTGGCGATCTCGGCTGGATCCTGATCGTGGGCCTCGCGATCGCGGCAGTCGCGCTGATCCTGGCCGCGATCGTGCTGTTCCGGACGCGCGGCTCGAAGGCGGCCCCGCCGTCCGAGGGCTGGTGGACCTGCGGGAAGTGCGGCGCCGGCAACATGGACGGGTCCGCGCGCTGCCACGCCTGCGCGACATGGCGCTCCACCACCCCGCGCCCAACCCCGACCACCTGACCCCGTTGCGCTCCCCGCGGGCCACGCAGGCCGGTCTCGCCGCGCTCGCCGCGCTCGCCGCGCTCGCCGCGCTCGCCGCGCTCCTGCTCCTCGCGGCCATCGTCATGCCGGGCACCGTGCTCGCCGCCGACCCGACGCCGGATCCCGCCGGGCCAACGGCGCGGCCGCCCACCTGCGCCGATCGATATCCACAGGAAGGACCGGCCGGCGTCGACCTCCGACTCGGCTGCATCGTCAGCGAGGTCGTCGGCCTGTACACGGCCGGCCAGGATGCGCCGCCACCGCCCCTGTCGTCATATGCGATCTTCGTCGGCATCCTCGCCGGCGGCGTGGTCGTCGTCGCCTTGGCTCGTGGGCCGGCTCGTAGCGCGGCGCGCGGGCCGGCGCCTGGCGCCGGTGCTCGCCGGGGAGTGGTGGATCTGCGACAGCTGCCGCTCGGTCAATGGGGCCGGCGTCGCGCGCTGCTACTCCTGCGGGAGCGGCCGCCCGGACGGGCCGATGCTCACCACCGACGAGCACCCGGAGATCTCGCAAACATTCGGGAGTCGCCGCAAGCGCGGCTGAGGCTAAGGCACAACGCGCCTCGCTCGCTCAATCCGCCGAGGCTGGCACCTTATGACGGGCGGCGAGCCGGTCCTGGGCGCGGAAGACCTCACCGACGACGGGCAGGAACCACGGCCGGCCCTCGTACGGGGCGGGCACTAGCGGAAACCGCAGTTTGGCCAGGGCGGGCGCCTCGCCGCCGCCCATCCACTCGGCGGCGCGGCTCCCGAGCCAGTTGGACATGACGAGGCCCGTCCCGCAGTAGCCCATCGCGTACATCACGCCGCCCGAGCGCCCGACGTGCGGCATGCGGTCCATCGTCATGGCGACCTTGCCGCCCCACGAGAACTCGACCCGATAGCCGGCAAGCTGCGGGTGGATCTCCAGCATCCGGCGGTGGAGCAACTTCGCCGTCCGATCGACGGTCGTCGGGAGGAAGCTGACCCGGCCACCGAAGAGCATCCGGCGGTCGGCGGAGACATGCCAGTACGACAGGAAGTTGCGGGTGTCGAAGTAGGCCCGGCCGGTGGGCGACAGCTCCCGGGCGAGGTCCTCGGGCAGCGGCTCGGTCGCGATGATGTAGCTGCCGATCGGGATGATCCGCCGCCGGAGCGCAGGGACGACGCCGTCCGTATAGCCGTTGGTGGCGACGAGGACATCGCGGGCGAGGATCGCGCCACGCTTAGTCTCGACGACGAACCGTCCGTCGGCCTGGCGCCGGATCGCGGTCGCGCGGACGTCCTCGTGGAGCTCGGCGCCGGCCCGCTCCGCCAGCCCGACGAGGGCCGCGAACCACTTCCCGGGGTGGACGAGCCCGCCGGACTCGATCGCGAGCCCGCCGTGGTACGCGGTCGTCCCGATCTCGGTGGCAAGCTCCTCGCGCGGGACGACGCGGGACGCGATGCCAAGCTCCGCTCGGGCCTCGACCTCGGCCGGGAAATGCTCCGCGTGTGAGCGCGCCCAGGCCAGCTCCATGTAGCCGTTGTAGCGGAGCTCCGCCTCGATGCCCTGTTCGCGGACGATGCCGGCGAGCAGATCCGTCGCCTGGACGGACTCGAGGAACAGCGCCCGGGCGAGCTCCGGGCCGTAGCGTTTGACCATCGTGTCCGGCGCCCACTTGAAGCCCGGGTGCGCGATCCCGCCGTTGCGGGTCGAGGCGCCCCAGCCGAGCGTATTGGCCTCGAGCAGGACGGTGCGAGCGCCCTGGAGCGCGAGCTTGCGCGCCGCCGCGACGCCGGTATAGCCACCGCCGACGACCACCGCATCCACCGCATCCGGGAGCGAGCGGCCGCTCCGGTCGACCACGGCCGGCATCGTCGAATGCCAGTACGGCCGGCGCTCGTAGTCTCGATTGAGGGGCGGCGTGGCGGGCATGGTCGCCATCGTATCGGTCGGGCGATCAGTCCGGAGCAGCGCCCTCGTACGCGAGCCGGCCGCCGGCGATCGTGAGCAGCACCGCCCCCGACAACGAGCGGCCCAGCAGCGGGCTGCCGTGGCCCTTCGTGAGCAGGCTGCCGGCGTTCACGATCCAGCGCGTCCCGCGATCGAAGACGACGAGATCGGCAGGCTCTCCCACCGCGAAGTGCGGTGCCGGGATGCCGGACATCGCGCGCGCCGGTCCGGTGGTGAGGGCCTCCACGAGTCGTGCCAGCGGGAGCAACCCGGCGCCGACGGCCTCGAGCAACAGGCCGAGCGCCGTCTCTATGCCGGCGATGCCCGGCCGGGCCAGGCCGAACTCCACGGCCCTGTCGACCTCGGTGTGAGGCGCGTGGTCCGTCGCGATCGCATCGACCGTGCCGTCGAGCAGCCCGTCGAGGCAGGCGCGCGCGTCCGGCGCGGAGCGGAGCGGTGGGTTGACCCGCAGGGCGGAGTCGTACGGGCCGGCGACAAGCGCACGGTCGCGCCACGGATCGCGCGCGCTCCCGTCCTCCGCGAGCGCCGCCCAGGCCCAGCGGCGCGCCCCGGCAAGCCACTCGTCGGTGAGGGCGAGGTGGTGCGGGGTCACGTCGCAGGTCACGGGTAGGCCGGATGCCTTCGCGCGGCGGACGACGTCGATGGAGGCAGCGGTGGACAGGTGCGTCAGGTGGAGGCGAGCACCCGGCACGTCCCGCACGACCTCCCCGAGCAGGGCGACGTCCCGCGCGACGGCGTTTGCCTCCGCCGCGGCCGGCCAGCCCCTGAGCCCCAGCACGGTTGCGACGAGCCCGTCGTCGGCCTCGGCGCCGCTCGTGAGCTCGAGGTCCTCGGGATGGTCCACGAGCGGCAGGCCCAGCATGCCGGCATATGAGAGCGCGTTCCGGAACAGGTCCGGGTGCTGGATCGGTGAGCCGTCGTCGCTGAACCCGATGGCCCCGGCTTCGGTGAGCTCGCCTAGCGGCGCCAGCTGCTCCCCCGCCCGACCCAGCGTCGCGGCGCCGTATGGCAGGAGGCGGACTGGCGAGCCGGACGCGGCGGCTGCGGCGCGGGCCGCGACGACCATCGCCGCGCGATCGATAGGAGGCGTCGTATTCGGCATCATGCACACGGTCGTGAACCCGCCGTGCGCCGCCGCCGCGAGCCCGCTGGCGATCGTCTCGGCGGCCTCGTTGCCGGGCTCGCGGAAGTGGGCGTGAAGATCGACGAACCCCGGCGCGACGACGACCCCGCCGTCCCCCGCGCCATTCCCGCCATCGCGATCGGCGTCATCGAGCCAGGTCACGGCTTCGAGGATTCCGCCCCGGACCACCAGGTCGGCGCGTCCCTGCCGTCCCGCTACGGGGTCGACGAGCCACGCCCCGCTGAGGTCCAGATCCACCGGGCGCCCGATGTCGGCGGCGGTCCGCCCACGCGCGGCGTCACCCCAGCGTGTGGCGTCACCCGCGCGGGTGGCGGTCCTGTCCCGGGTGATGCCCGAGCTCACGCCTGGCCCCCGATCCCGGCAGCCGACGCCACGAGCGACAGCACCGCCATGCGGACAGGGACGCCGTTCGCGACCTGCTCGGTCACCAGCGACCGCGGGCCTGCCGCCACGTCCGGCGCGATCTCGACGCCCTCGTTCATCGGCCCCGGATGAAGGACGAGGCAGCCCTCCCCGGCGGCGCCCAGCCGCTCCTTCGTCAACCCGAACCGGGCCGCGTACTCGTGCAGCGAGGGCAGGAGGCCCGCAGCCATCCGCTCCTTCTGGATTCGCAGCGCCATCACCGCGTCGGCGTCGCGCAGCGCCGCCTGCACGTCTGTCGTGACCGTGAAGCGACGCTCGCCGCCAACGCCGGCGGCGGCCCACGCCTCGAAGCCTCGGAGCAGCGTCGCGGGACCGCAGACCCAGACGTTCGCTCCGGCGGCGGTAAGGGTCCACAGGTTGCTCCGCGCGACCCGCGAGTGGAGGACGTCGCCGAGGATCACGATCTTGCGGCCCCGCAGCGACCCGCCGGGCACCTGACGGAGCAGCGTGTACAGGTCCAGGAGGGCCTGCGTGGGGTGGGCGTGGCGCCCGTCGCCGGCGTTCACGACGGAGCCACCGAACTCGCGCGCAACGAGGTACGGCGCGCCGGATGTCGCGTGGCGCATCACCAGGATCCCGGCGCCCATCGCCTCCAGGGTCCGCATCGTGTCCAGCAGCGATTCGCCCTTCTCGATCGACGACCCGCCAGATGCGACGTTCACGACGTCCGCCGAGAGCTGTCTGGCCGCGACCTCGAAGCTGACGCGGGTCCGCGTAGATGCCTCGTAGAACAGGTTCGTCACGCCGACACCGCGCAGCGCCGTCGACCGCGGCCGCGCCCCCGCGACGATCTCGGCCATGTGGCGCGCCGTGTCGAGGACCAGCTCGATCTGGGGCCACGTGAGGACGTCCGTGTCGAGCAGATGCCGGTGCGGCCATGCGCGGCCGGAGTCCTCCGAGGAAGCGGGGGCTCCGGAGGCGGCGGCTCCCGACGCGGCGTCCGCCACCACGCGGCTCACGACGCTTCGGCGGCGCGCGACCCGCCAGAGCCGGCGCCCACCGGCGCGGCGGCGTGCTCGATGTCGACCGCGTCCTCGCCGTCCACTTCGTGCACGCGAACCCGGACCACCTCATCCCGGGACGTCGGGACGTTCTTGCCGACGTGGTCCGCGCGGATCGGCAGCTCGCGGTGTCCGCGATCGACCAGCACCGCGAGCCGGACCGCCCGCGGCCGGCCGAACTCGCGCAGGGCGTCCATCGCCGCGCGCACCGTCCGGCCCGTGTACAGCACGTCGTCGACGAGGACGACGGTCGCCCCTTCGATCTCGAACGGCACGTCGGTGCCCTTCACGTGCGGCGAATGGCCGAGCCGCGCGTCGTCGCGGTAGAACTCGATGTCGAGCGCGCCGACGGGCAGGGTCACGCCCTCGTGCTCCGCGATCCCCTCCGCCAGCCGTTGCGCCAGCGGGAAGCCGCGTCGCTGGATCCCCACCAGCACCAGCCCGGACGTGCCCGCCTGCTTCTCGACGATCTCGTGGGAGATGCGGACGACCGCCCGGCGGATCTCGTCCGCGGTCATGATGCGGCGACCGGTCATGGAGCCACCTCCCGGCCTCACGGGGCCAACCTCCGGCTCACGCGGCCGGGCATCGAAGGTCGACGCTGAGTGTAGCGCGGCGGCTCAGTAGATCCTGACCGTCACGGTAGTCGTGCCGGACCACCATCCGCAGCCGCAGATCCGGAAGAAGTCCGGCCGGTACATGTCGATGATCCGGCCGGTCGATTTGGCGGGGCCATAGTCCGAGACCACCGTCTCGATGCAGCCCCCCGCGCCGCAGATCACGATCGTCGTCCCGCGTGGCACGTCGCGCATGGCCGTCGTGCCGTGGTCGTAGAACGACGCATACCCGGTGATCGAGTACCGCGCCGGCTTCCAGCGCCACTCCGCTTGCGGACTCTTCGATCCTGGCTGGGCCCGCTCGTCGGGCGAAAGCGCCTCGCCGGGCGCGAGCTCGACGAATGCGTCGATCGGGCCGAGGACGCCGGCCGACCGACCCGCCGCATCGGGGACGATCGTCCCGATGCCTTGCGCGTCGCGCGATGTCGCGAGGTCAACGTGTCCGAACAACGCCGCGTCGATGGGCCGGTCCTGGTTCGGCTCGTGCGAGCCGACGAGCCCGGGCAGCGCGCCGAGCGCAAAAGCAGCGGTGAGCGCTGCCCTTGCGACCGTCCTGCTGGGTCGCATCCAGGGGCCACTCTACGCCATCGCGGATCCCGCGAGGAAGCCTCCCGGCGCTCCTTCAGCGGACGATCAGCAGGTCCCGTGCCGGGATCGTCCGGATCTCACCGAACTCGTTTCGAAGCCAGCCGAGCACCTGGACCGAGCTCTCCTGGCCGTCCTGGCCGCTCGGGCTGACCCACGCCAGCCGCCCGCGCTCGATCGTGAAGTTCCGGAGCGCCGGTGCACCGGGGAGCGGGGTGTGGTCCGCCTCCACGGCGCCGGTCTCGGGGTGGAGCACGAGGAGGTGCAGCCGCCCGACCGTGGCGTCGAGCTGCTCGCCCACCCAGACCGCGAGCCGCGTCCCGGTCGGATCGAACTTGGCCTTGAACGACGCGGTCGTCTCGTCGACCACCGGGACGGGATCGCCGGCGGGGCCCGGAGCGTCTGGCCCGGGGTCAGAGGTCGCGGCCGGATCGTCCGAGCCGGCAGGCACGTCCGGGGGTTCGGCGGAGGGTTCCGGGCTCGCCTCGGGGGTCGTTCCCGCCGACCAGCCATCGAGCACGAGCTGGCCGTTCCCGAGAAGCCAGTCGAGGCCACCGTCGTTCGAGTGGAGCATGCCCGACCAATAGACGACGAAGCGCCCGGTGGGATCGACGACCGGCAGCCAGACATCGGGCTGCGCGATATCCGTGCGCACGAGCGTCGCTGGGTCCAGGAGGAAGGACACCGGGTGGCCTTCCGTGGCCTGGGGCGCCGCGCTGGGGGCGTCACTCGGGGCGTCGCTGGCCCCTGCGCTCGGGTCGGCGGTCGGGATCGCGAGAGGATCCGCGCTCGCGCTCGCGCTCGGCGACGGCGTCGGCGGCGAGACGACCTCGACGCGGCTCGCGAGCACCCGTCCGTCCAGCCAGGCGGAGAAGTAGGTCTGATGATCCGTGGTCACCTGGATGGCCACGGGATCCCCGACCTTCCACAGGTACAGGTCCGGGCCGGTCGTGCCGTCGCTCGGGCGCGCGGAGAAGGCGAGCCAGGTCCCGTCGTCCGAGTATGCCGTCTCACCCACGACGACCACGCCCGACGCGATCTCGACAGTGCCTTCCGGGGTCGTGGGCGTTGGTTCCGGGCTCCCGGGAGGCTGGCTCGACGGGGTGGTTGGGTCGGGCGTGACGGTTGGGATTGCCGTGACCGTAGGCGCCTCGGTAGGCGTGCCGGGAGGCGTGGGCGTCGCGGAGGGTTCGGCGACCGGGACCTCCACCACGAAGATGCGGTCGGGCGCGGCGCCCTCGCCGCGCGATTCGACGACCAGCTGGTTGAGGTCCGGCGAGAACGTCACCCCGGTCGGGGTGCTGCCGAGGTTGACCGGCGTGCCCGGGTCATCCCCGCCGAGCGGCTGGCAGGCGGGGCGCGCTTGCGGGCAGACGGCGTCTACGGCGCTGATCCTCAGCTCCCACGATCCGTCCTCGCCGGCCTGCACCCAGGCGACGCGACCGGCATCGATGTCGAACGGCGTCGGCTGGGGGTCGGGGGTCACGACGGCGACCGGCGATCCGCCGGCGGTAGAGCTGGGCGGGACCGGCCTCGGGAAGTTGGAGACGCCGATGACGACCGCGACGATGAGTGCGCCGGCGGCAGCCCCGAACGGCAGCCCCTGCCAGCGTCGCGAGGGAGTGGCGGCGCGCCTGCCCCGTGATCCGGCCTCGCGGTCGAGCGCAGCGGAGGTGCGGGCCCACAGATCGCGCGGTGGTTCGGGGGTGCGCTCCCGAACGGCGCGGAGGAGGTCGCGGTCGGCGATGTACGCCTCGCGATCGCGGCGGCACTCGGCACAGCCCTCGAGATGGCTCCCCAGCCAGCCTGCGGCGTCGTCTGGAAGCGACTCGAGCATCTCGCGGGCGGTGAGCGCGCGGGCGCGATCGTGCGCGGTCTCGTCGTCGTGGTGCCGGCGGCGGAAGGGCAGGGTCATCGCTCGCCCCGGGCCTCGCGGGCGAATCGCGCGTCGCGCTCGGCCTCGGCCGCCTTCTCGGCGTCCGTCTCGGCGGCGAGCGCGCGGCGCAGGCTTTCCCTGGCGCGGGTCAGGATGGCCCGCGCGGCGACGTGGCTGACGTCCATGGCGACGGCAAGCTCGAGGCCGGTGAGATCGTGGATCTCCGCCAGCAGCAGCGCTGCGCGCTGGCGCTCCGGGATCGAGGCGAGCGCCCGCTCCAGCGGGCCGGACAGCTGGAGGTCGAGCGCGATTCGCTCGGCGGACGGGGCGGCGCCGCGAGCCTCACCGCTCCACGGGACCATCTTGATGATCTTCCTGCGGCGGATGTCGTCGAGGGCGACGCGATGGGCGATCTGGTACAGCCAGGCCCGGGCGTTCTCGCTCTTCTGGAGGGTGTCGTAGTTCTTGTACGCCTTCACGAACGCGTCCTGCGTCAGGTCGGCCGCCAACTCGGGATCGCGCAGCATGCGAACGAGGTACGCAAAGATCTCGCGATGGTGCTTGGTGAACAGGACCTCGACGAAGGCTCGGGCATCGTCCTGCTCCCAGGTTCGGCTCACCGGGCGGCCGAACGCGAGGGACGCTTGAGGGCTGACGGATCGATGGAGCAAGCTGGGTGGTCTCTCAAGGTAGGAGCCGCCGGGTCGATCCAGGAGAATCGATGGAGGCCGGCGGCATCCAGGCAAGTGACGAGGCGCGGCGGCCCCGTGTGACGCGCGCTCACGTGCCGGCCTCGATCGGCGCCCCCGCCCGCTCGAGCAGCTGCTCGACCGCCGCCTCCGGTGAGACGGGGTTCACCGGGAGTCCCGTGCCGAGCTCCAGCCCGGCCAGCTCCCGAAGGCGCGGATGGACCTCCCAGTGCCAGTGGAACGTAGCGTCGACGCGCTCGCGCAGCGGTGCCGTGTGTAGCACGAGGTTGTAGGGCGGACCATCGAGGCTGACGGCGAGACCGCCGAGCACGTGGCGGAGGGCCGATGCGGTGGCGCGCACGGCGGCCTCGCTCGCCTGCCCGAAGTCGGCCTGGTGCTGGCGCGGGACGATCCACACCTCGAATGGCGAGCGCGAGCCCCACGGCGCGAACGCGACCGTGGCGTCGTCCTCCCAGACCAGCCGCTCCCGCGTCCTCGCTTCCTCGCGGACCAGGCGGCACCACGGGCACTCGCCCTCGCGGATCACGAATCGCGCCGCGCCGCCGAGCTCCTCACCGACCCGGTGCGGGATCAGCGGCAGGTCGTACAGGTCGAGGCACAGGTGGTTCGTGCGGGCGCCGGCCTGGGCGCCCCAGTTCTGGACGACCTGGAGGTAGTCCGTCTGGGCGGCAGCGCCGGCCTCGGCGACTGCGTCACGGGCGATCGTAAGCATCTGCTCGGCGACGTCTTCGCCGACCTGGGCCAGGGCGCGGTGCTCGCCGACTGGCGCTGCGATCGTCCGCCAGCTGCCTGCCGCGCGAGCGTCCGAGACGGTGACCTGGGCGATGCCCCGATCCAGCTCGTCGCGCTCCTGCTCCGTGCCGATGACGTGGAACGCGTAATCCTTGAGCACGCGCAGGCGCACGCCGTCGCCTGCCGGCAGGCGACAGTTCTGGCAGTCCCCGCCGTCGTCGACCTGGGCGGCCTGCCGCGCGAAGCGGCTACGGTCGAAGTCGCGGTCGACGATCGTGGCGACCCACCAGCCGGTGATCGGGTCCTTCCGGAGCTCGAACAGGCCCGCGCTCACGCCGGGTTCACGCCTCGACCGGCACGCTGGCCCGGGCGGCGGCGGCCTCGCCGGCATCGGCGGCCTCGCCGGCATCGGCGGCCTCACCGGCATCGCGCGCTTCGAGCCAGCGGAGTGGCGCCCCGATCGCGGCGGCGAACGCCTCGGCGAAGATCCCGGCCGCGCGCTCGACGGCTGCCGTCGTGGGTGGCTCGGCGCTCCGTCCGAGCTCCTCGGCGATGGAGGTCGAGACGAGGCCGGGCATGCCGCACGGGTCGATGAGCTCGAAGTCGCGCAGGTCGGGGTCAACGTTCAGAGCGATGCCGTGATAGCTCACGCCGCGCTCGATGCGCAGACCGAGCGCGCCGATCTTCCGATGGGGCCGGCCACGGTCACCCTCCACCCAGCAGCCCGGGTGCCCCTCACGGGCGAACGCGTTCACGCCGAGGCTCGCGCACGTCTCGATCATGGCCGACTCCAGCGCCGCCACGAGCGGCCGCACCAGGATTCCTCGATCGCCGAGCCGGATGATCGGGTACGCCACGAGCTGGCCGGGTCCGTGATACGTCACCTCGCCGCCGCGCTCGACGCGGATGACCTCGATGGCGCGCCGACGCAGCTCCTTCGGCGAGGCGAGAACGTGCGCTCGGTCCGACTGCCGACCCAGCGTCAGCACCGCGTCGTGCTCGAGGAGGAGCAGGCGATCCTCGATCGTCCCCTCCGCGCGCTGTGCCACGAGGTCCTTCTGCAGCGCCCACGCGTCGCGGTATGGAATTCGACCGAGCCAGGCTGCCTCGAGGACGCGCGGACCTTCCACGTTCAGACGATAGCAGGGGGCCCTTCTCCGGCCGTTCTTCGCGCTCCACCTCTGATCGCTCCCGATGGCCGGCCGCAATAGACCATGCCCTGGCGCTGATTCCTGCCAGATTCTGGTGTGGCTGGACTTAGGCGCGGTTCGCGCCGGCCTGGAGTTGCGAGGGTGGATGGGATTTCCCGTGCCACGCTCGTGGCGGGATGAAATCGGCTGCACCCGAGGGCCGGGCGGGCGAAATCGCACCGCCGAGCGCGCCTAGCTCCGATGGGCCCGGAATCTGGCAGGTTGAGCCACCGCCGTGTGGCACCCGTGGCCCACGGGCGGTGGTCCAGCCCTCGCGTGCATGAGGTGGGATTAGCGAAGGGCCTCTGCCATTGCCTGGAGGTGCGGTGGGGTGCTGCCGCAGCAGGCCCCGATGACGTTCGCGCCCGCGTCCCGGAAGAGGCGTGCGAAGCCGGCCATGGTCTCGGGCGTCGTCTCGTACTGGACGGACATGCCCACGAGCTGGGGCATGCCGACGTTGCCCTTTGCCACGAGGATCGCGTCCGGGAACGCGGCACGCATTCGCTCGATCACCGGAACCAGCTCCTCCGGCCCGTTGCCGCAGTTTCCGCCAACGGCCGCCGCGCCCGCCTCGAGCAGCGCGGCCGCCGCGCGCTCGGGCGTGACGCCCATCATCGTGTGGCCTCGCGTGTCGAAGCTCATCGTCGCGATGACCGGCAGGTCGGGGGCCGCGTCTCGGGCGCCCTGGATCGCGGCGACCGCCTCGCCGACGTCGCTCATCGTCTCGACCCACATGACGTCCGCGCCGCCCGCCGCGAGGGCGCGCGCCTGCTCGGCGAAGACCTCCCGCGCGATCTCGGGCGTGAGCGTGCCACCGATGGATTCCATGATCTGGCCGGTCGGCCCGAGGTCGCCCGCGACGATCGCGGGATGGTCCGCCGCGTTGACCTCCACCCGGGCCAGGACGGCGGCGGTGCGGTTGAGCTCGTCGACGCGATCCGCGCGACCGTGCAGGTCAAGGCGGAGGCGGTTGCCACCGAACGTGTTGCTGAGGAGCACCTGGGCACCCGCGGCGAGGTAGCCACGCTGGACGCGGCGGATGATCTCGGGATGCTCCAGGTTCCATAGCTCGGGCGGATCACCGAACTCCAGCCCGTTGGCCATGAGCATCGTGCCCATCGCGCCATCGGCGACGATCGGTCCGTCAGACGCCAGGAGCTCCGGCCATGTCGTCATCGAGCGGCGATTGTGCACGCATCGACAGGATCGGTGTGCGAGGCGCGACGCGCTGCGGCGCGCGCGCCTCGATCCAACCGGCATGATGGGTGGCGATGGGCGCCATTCCAGAGACGCAGTACCTCGAGACGCCGGACGGGTACATCGGGTACCAGACGTTCGGTAGCGGGCCGCGCGACCTGCTGTTCATCACCAACTGGGTCACCAACGTCGATGTCATGTTGGAGGAGGCGTCGGTCGTCCGGTACTTCGACCGGCTCGGCTCGTTCGCGCGGGCAGGTGGCAGCTGATGGAGCCGCGATGACGGACGACAGCGTGCGGATGATCCCGATCTCGACGCCGAAGGGCGAGTTCCGCGTCTGGACGCGCCGGATCGGCAACAGCCCGCGAATCAAGCTGCTGCTCCTCCATGGCGGTCCCGGCGCGACCCACGAGTACTTCGCCGCCTGCGACGAGCACCTGCCGGCGGCCGGCATCGAGGTCTACTACTACGACCAGCTGGGCTCGGCATTCAGCGACCAGCCGGACGACCCGGAGCTGTGGACGATCCCGCGCTTCGTCGACGAGGTGGAGCAGGTGCGACAGGCGCTGGACCTTGATCGGGACAACTTTTACCTGCTCGGCCATTCGTGGGGCGGCATGCTCGCGATGGAGTACGCCCTCGAGCACCAGGAGCACGTCAAAGGCCTCGTGATCTCGAACATGATGAGCAGCGGCCCCGCCTACAACACCTATGCCGAACAGGTGCTGATGCCTGGGATGGACCGGGAGGTGCTCGCCGAGATCAAGCGCCTCGAGGCGACGGGCGCCACTGACGATCCGCGGTACATGCAGCTCCTCAATGAGCACCACTACATCCATCACGTCCTGCGGATGCCTCTCGAGGAGTGGCCCGACGAGGTGAACCGCGCGTTCGCGAACATCAACCCGTCGATCTACGTGCCCATCCAGGGGCCGAGCGAGCTCGGCGCGGGCGGCGTCCTCCTCACCTGGGACCGCACGGCCGACCTGCCGCGGATCACCGTGCCGACGCTCGTCATCGGCGCCCAGCACGACACGATGGATCCGGCGTTCATGGCGATGATGGCCACGAAGCTGCCTCGCGGTGAGTACCTGCACTGCCCGAACGGCAGCCACATGGCGATGTACGACGACCGGGCGACGTGGTTCGCCGGCCTGATCGATTTCATCCGGCGCGTCGACGCCGAGTCGGCCGGTCCCGCGGCCCGGCGCTAGTATTCGGTCCTCCCGAGCGGGAGTAGCTCAGTCGGCAGAGCGTCTGCTTCCCAAGCAGAAGGTCGAGGGTTCGAGACCCTTCTCCCGCTCCACTCCCTCAGCCTGATCTCAGCGCAACGCTCAGCGACCCAAAAGGCAACCGCTCTGCGCCATGCAA
>DATKBR010000056.1:0-10861 GCA_035513775.1 Candidatus Limnocylindria bacterium | reverse complement strand
TTCGTCGAGTATTTCGCGGAGCGCGGCCACACCGTCGTACCGAGCTCCAGCCTCGTACCCGCGGGCGACGGCACGCTGTTGTTCGTGAACTCGGGCATGGTCCCGTTCAAGGACGCCCTGACCGGCGCCGAAAAGCGAAGCTACACCCGCGCCGTGAACTTCCAGCGCTGCCTCCGCGTGGCCGGCAAGCACAACGACTTCGAGGAGGTCGGCCGCTCGACACGCCACCATACGTTCTTCGAGATGCTCGGCAACTGGAGCTTCGGCGACTACTTCAAGCGCGAGGCGATCCACTGGGCCTGGGACTTCCTGACGAATGACCTCGGCATCCCCGGCGAGCGGCTGGCCGCAACCGTGTACACCACCGACGACGTCGCCCATGCCGTCTGGAAGGACGAGATCGGCCTCCCGCCGGAGCGGCTCGTGCGCTGGGGCGACTTCCCGAACGGCGACGAGAAGAACTGGTGGCGCATGGCCGACACCGGGCCCTGCGGTCCGTGCTCGGAGCTCCATTACGACCGGGGTGCCCAGTACAGCGAGGGCGACTTCTGCGTCCCCGACCATTCGGAGAACTGCCCGCGCTGGCTCGAGATCTGGAACCTCGTGTTCATGGAGTTCGAGCTGCACCCGGATCGATCGCTGACGCCGCTGCCGGCGCCGGGCATCGACACCGGCCTGGGCCTCGAGCGGATCACGAGCGTGGTCCAGCAGGTCGGCTCGAACTACGACACGGACCTGTTCACCGCCGTCCACGAACGGATGCGTGAGCTCTTCGGGCACGACCCGGATGCCTTCGAGGCGGAGCGCTTCAGCTACCAGGTCATAGCCGACCACTCCCGCGCCATCGCGTTCCTGCTCGCCGATGGCGTCCAGCCGTCGAACGAGGGCCGCGGCTACGTGTGTCGCCGGATCATCCGCCGCGCGGTCCGCCACGGGCGGCTGCTGGGCCGGAAGGAGCCGTTCCTCGTCGATGCGGCGAAGGTCGTCATCGAGACAATGGGCGACTTCTACGGCCACCTGCGCGAGAACGAAGGGTCGATCCTGGGCGCGATCGCGCGCGAGGAGGCGCAGTTCGCGCGCACCCTCGATTCCGGCACGGACCTGCTCGAGGAAGCGCTCATCCCGCTCACCTCGAACGATCGCCAGGTGGGGCTCAAGGCCGACGACCTGCCGCCCGATGCGCCGGTCCTGCCCGGCGCGGTCGCGTTCAAGCTCCACGACACGTTCGGCTTCCCGATCGACCTGACGATTGAGCTCGCGGCCGAGTACGGCGTGCACGTCGACCGCGAGGGTTTCGACTCGGCCCTCGCCGAGCAGCGCGAGCGCAGCCGCTCCGGCAAGAAGGCGGACCTCGCCCGCCAGGCCGAGCAGGGGGCGCTGTACGAATCGATCCGAGGCGCGTCCGGCGACACCGAGTTCCTGGGCTACGAGACGACGAGCGCGGAGGCCCGTGTCGTCGCGATCCTCCGCGACGGCATCGGGTACGAGGACCTCGCGTCGAAGGGCGATGAGGAACTGCGCACCGAAGCGGGCGCCGCCGCCGAGATCGTGCTCGATCGAACGCCGTTCTACGCCGAGGGCGGGGGCCAGATCGGGGACCGCGGGGCACTGGCGCGCGACGGGAGCGTCGTGTTCGAGGTTGCCGACACGCAGCGGGTGGCGGGCACGCAGTCGGCAGGGCTCGTCGTGCACCGTGGGACGCTGCGCGGCCGGATCGCCGTCGGCGACACGGTGAGCGCGGAGGTCGACCCCGAGCGCCGCGCCCACACGATGCGCAATCACACCGGCACGCACCTGCTGCATCGCGCTCTGCGGAACGTCGTGGGCGACCGCGCGAAGCAGGCTGGTTCGCAGGTCACCCCGGAGCACCTGCGCTTCGACTACCCGTTCGACCGGGCGCTGACGGACGATGAGAAGCGGGCGATCGAGGACGAGGTGCGCCGAATCGTGCGCGAGGACCGGCCGGTCACGGTGGAGCTCCTGCCGATGGCCGACGCGATCGAGCGCGGCGCGGACGCGTTCTTCGACGAGAAGTACGGCGAGACCGTGCGCACGATCCGCGTGCAGGATTACAGCTTCGAGCTGTGCGGCGGCACCCACTGCCGCGCCTCGGGGCAGATCGGCAGCTTCGTCATCACCGGCGAGCGGAGCATCGGCTCGGGGATGCGGCGCATCGAGGCCCTGACGGGGGCGGGTGCAGATTCTCACCTCCGTGCCCGCCTCGACCTGCTGGACCGCGCGGCAGAGACCGTCGGCGCGACCTCGATCGACTCAGTTTCCGACCGGATCGCCGCGCTCCAGGGGGAGCTCCGGGAGGCGCGCCGCAAGCTGAAGCAGGGCGGGGGAGCGTCCGGGCTGCCCAGACCCGGCGACCTGCGCGACAAGGTCCAGTCGTTCGACGGGATCTCGATCCTCACGCTCGCCGCGCCGTTCGAGTCCGGCGAGCTGATGAAGGGCTACGCGAAGGATCTCCGGTCCGCCCTCGGCGCCAACGTGATCGCGCTGGCGCTGGACGGCGACGAGCCGCAGCTCTTCGTGGCCGCCGACGAGACTGCCGTCGCGAAGGGGATCTCTGCGGGCGAGCTCGTCAAGCTGGCGGTCGGCGCGATCGACGGCAAGGGCGGCGGCCGACCCGAGATGGCCCAGGGCCGAGGCACCAAGCGCGAGGGCGTGGGCGCCGCGCTCGAGGCGATCCAGGCTGCCACGCGCGAGGCGGTCGCTCGACCCGGATGACACTCGCCGCGCTTGCCGGACTGTCAGCCCTCGTGGCGGCCGTGGCGACCGTCCTGGGTGCGGTCTTCCTCGTCTCGTACGCGCTGTCGATATGACGGTCCTGCGGCGCATGCGGATCTGGAAGCGCGATGCGCATCCAGACGCCCTGACGGCCTGCACCGCGCTAGATGTGGGGACCGAGTTCGCCAAGGCGCTCGTGTTCGAGATCGATGGCGGCAAGGGCATCGTCAAGGGCGTCGGGCGCAAGCGGCAGGGCCTCGCGCACATGCAGTCGGGCACCGTGGCCGACATCTCCGCCGTCGTCGACAACTGTGCCGTCGCGCTTCAGGAGGCCGAGGAGATGGCGGGCTTCCGGCCGGAGCAGGTCGTCGTCGGCATCGCCGGGGAGCTGGTCAAGGGCTTCACGACGTTCCACGACCAGCAGCGCGTCAACGCGGACCTGCCGATCACCGAGGTAGAGCTCGGCAAGCTGATCGAGGGCGTCCAGCGCCAGGCGATGCGCGAGGCGGAGCGATCGGTGACGTGGGAAACGGGGCTCCAGAGCGTCGACGTGCGGCTCGTCCATGCGGCGGTGGTTGGCGCGTGGATCGACGGGTACGCGGTCACGAACCCGATCGGGTTCAAGGGTCGCAACGTCCGTATCGCGATCTTCGATGCTTTCGCGCCCCTGGTCCACCTGGGCGCGTTGCAGACCGTGGCCGCGAAGCTGGACCTGGAACTGATCGCGGTGGTCGCCGAGCCGTACGCAGTGGCGCGGGTCCTCGACAGCGAGCAGGTACGCCAGGGGGGCGCGCTGTTCATCGACGTCGGCGGCGGCACCACCGACGTCGCCCTGGTGCGCCAGGGCGGGATCGAGGGGACGCGGATGTTCGCGCTCGGCGGCCGGGCGTTCACGAAGTCGATCGCGGATCGGCTGGAGCTGCCGTTCCCGCGGGCCGAGGCACTCAAGGTGGATTACGCGCGCGGCATCGCCGGCGACCGCGAGGCCGACGTGCGCGAGATCGTCGAGGACGACGTGGCGGTCTGGGCCGCCGGCGTGGAGCTGGTGATGGAGGAGCTGGCCGCGGGCGACCTGCTCCCGGGCCGGATCTACCTGTGCGGCGGCGGCTCGCGCCTGCCGGAGATCCAGGCGGCCCTGGCAGATGCGGACTTCGCGCGCCGGCTGCCGTTCGCGCGCCCGCCGGAGGTGACGATTCTCGCCCCCGACCAGATCGAGACCGTGCGCGACGACACGCAGCTGCTCGAGGACCAGCAGGACGTCACGCCTATGGGCCTCGCGTACCAGGCGATCGAGCTCGGCGCGTCACACAACCCGCTGGACGCGTCGCTGCGCCGCGTGATCAGGGCCATGCGGATCTGATGGACGACGCGACGGTGGCGCCGCAGCCCGAGGCAGCCGCCCCCGAGCCGCTCACGCTGCTCTATCTCGATGTCGATGACGAGATCACGTCCGCCGCGGCCCGCATCCGGCTCGCCGGCGCCGACCGCGTCGCGCTGGTCCTGCCGTACGGCTCGCGGCTTGCGACCTCGCGCATCAACTTCAGGTTGCTGGCCCGCGAGGCCACCGAGCGGGGCAAAAAGATCGAGATCATCTGTGCCGATCCATCGGCGCGGGCGCTGGCCCTGGCGGCCGGGCTGCCCGTGCATCCGTCCGTGGCTGCGTTCGAGGGCCGGGTCCCCGCCGGGGCGGGCGGCTGGGCCGACGGGTCGGGCGACGACGCGCCTGGGACCGGTACTGATCCCGACCGTGGCGCCGCGGGCGCGCCCAAAGCCGGCGCCATCGCCGGCCTCGCAGCCGCCGTTCGAGGCGCACGCAGCAGAGAACCGGCGGACGACACCCAGACCCGCGTCCTCCCAGTGCCGCGCCGGAGTCCCACGAAGGTGCCCATCGTCGGGCCGCCACGGCCGCCCGTACGGACCGGCGTCGCCGTGGGCGTGGGGGTCGCTGCGCTCGTGCTCGTCCTCGTCGGCGGGCTGCTCGCCGTGGAGCTGCTGCCCTCGGCCACGATCGTGCTCCACCCGCGCTCAGAGGACATCGGTCCGCTGCAGCTCTCCGTTCAGGCGCGACCCGACGCGAACGCGCCGGACGCGGAGGCGCAGGTCATCCCCGCCCAGCACATCGCCTTCGAACTCGAAGCGAGCGATACGTTCCCCACCACAGGCGTAAAGACGGTCGAGACCAAGGCGACCGGCAACGTGCGCTTCTCGAACTGGGACACCGGCTCGTCCAACCGGATCGATGCCGGCGCGATCGTGTCCACCGACTCGGGCATCGAGTTCGTTACCCTCGCGACCGTGACGTTGCCGAACGCGACGATCGAGTTTCCGTTCACGATCGTCCCGTCGACGAGCACCGTCGGGGTCGAGGCGGTTGCTGCCGGCCCCGAGGGCAACGTCGGTAACAACTCGATCGTGGTCGTGCCGAAGGGCGAGAACCGGCGCCTGCTCCAGGTGACCAACGTCGAGGCTACGGCCGGTGGGGCTCGCACCGACCTGCCCGTCGTGAGCGCCGACGACGTCGAAGCGGCCACCGCGGCGATCGAAGCCGCCCTCGTGGCCGAGCTTGACCAGCAGGTGGCGGCGCGGACCGGCGTGCCGGAGGAGGTCACTCTCTTCGCGGAGACGCGGGCCGTCGGGGCCGCCGAATACGCGACCGACCCCGGGTCGCTCGTCGGGACGGAGGGGGCGGAGTTCGACCTCCTGGCGACCGCCGAGGGGTCGGCGCTCGGCGTCGACCCGACCCCGCTCGAGGCCATTGCAGAATCGCGCCTCCGTGCCCGTGTTGGTGACGGCTGGACGCTCCTGCCCGAGTCGATCACGGCGTTGGTCGGCGATCCGCTCGCCGTCGGCGACGTCGTCACCTACCCGGTCACGATCGCGGGCACGCAGGTCCACGACGTCGATCAGGCGGCGCTCATCCAGGCAATTCGCGGGCTCGTGCTCGCCGAGGCGCGCTCCCGGCTCGATGATTTCGGCGACGCCGAGATCACCCTCTGGCCGGACTGGGTCACCAACGTCCCGACTCGACCGGACCGGATCACGTTCACCCTGGCCGAGCCGCAGCCATCGGCATCGCCGGCGCCGTGATGGGGCGGGACCAGGGCGACGAGATCGGGCAGGGGAGTGGGAACGGAGGCGAGATTCGCGCCAACCTCCTGGGCATCGACCTGGGCGAGCGGCGCATCGGCCTCGCGATCGCGGAGCGCGGCGGCTTCTCGGCGCGTCCGCTGGCCACGATCAATCGCGCTCGTTCGCAGGCGCCCGCAGACGACGCGCAAACGCTCGCGAGGGTGGTCGCGGAGCAGGGGATCGTGGAGCTTGTCGTGGGGCTGCCGCTGGAGGCGAGCGGCGAGGAGGGCCGGATGGCCGACGCCGCCGCCAGGTGGGCGAGGGCCGTCGCGGAGCGGCTCGAGCTGCCGGTGACGCTGCGCGACGAGCGGCTCTCCAGCCACCTCGCCGAATCTCGCCTGGGCCCCATGCCCCGCGGCCGATCCGGCGGCGCGCCGTCGAAAACCCAGCGGGACCGCTATCGTGAGCGCGTGGATCGTGAGGCCGCGGCGATCATCCTCCAGGATGAGCTCGACGCACGACGCGACGCAGGACGCGAGACTGGGTGACGATTCGGAACGGCCGCGCCCCGCGGGAGCCGGAGATGCCGAGCTGGCGGGCGTCGGACGGCCGGGGCAATCCGCCGGTGATATCGCGCCGCCGCCGCGACAACGGCAACGGCGGGTTCCGCCTGCCGGGATTCATCCGGTTCCTGCTGTTCACCGGCGCCCTCGCCGGGATCGTCCTGCTCGTCCTCCTCACCGCCCTGCGACCCCTCGTCCGGGCCGGCATCGTGGGCTGGGCGTGGGACAACCCCAGCTCGATCACGCGCTTCCCGTTCATTGGTGAATTCGTCCGCGAGGACCTCGGCGAGGCGCTGACGGCACGGGCAGGCGGCAGTGCCACCGAGACCGTGTTCGTGGTCAACCCCGGCGACTCGATCTTCGAGCTTGCGCCACGCCTGCACGAGGGCGACTTCGTGACCAGCGAACGGGCGTTCCTGTACACGGCCCTCGTGTCCGGGCTGAACGAGAAGCTGTCCGCGGGGAACTTCCGGCTCCGCGGGAACATGACCCCGACGGAGCTCGCCGACGCCCTCATTCGCGCGCGGGTGGTGGTGACGACGCTGAACATCACCTTCCGGGAGGGCCTGCGCATAGAGCAGATGACCGCGCTCCTCCAGACGAAGGAGACGGGCATCGACCCAAAGGCGTTCTACGACATGGCCACGAACCCGCCGGAGGAGCTGCTCGCGGACTACGAGTGGCTCGAGCTGCCGGAGGGCGCGAGCCTGGAGGGCTTCCTGTACCCGGACACGTACGAGGTGGTCACCGCCTCCAACGGCAGCTCCGCGCCAGTCACCGACGCCGAGGCACTCATCCGCATCCTGCTGAACCGTTTCCACGCGGTGGTCGGCGAGGAGCGCATGAACGTGCCCGAGTCACGAGGCATGACCTTCTACGAGATCGTCGTCCTCGCCTCGATCGTGGAACACGAGGCGATCCTGGACGAGGAGCGCTCCCTCATCGCGGGCGTCTACCAGAACCGGCTCGACGGCCTCAAGGGCGTGCCGCGCATCCTGAACGCGGACCCGACGATCACGTACGCGACGGACACGCTGGCCCTCGCCGAGACGCCGTTCGACCAGTGGCAGACCTACTTCTTCTGGAAGGTCCCGGCGAACCTCGCCGAGCTCGATCTCCCCGACGAGCTCGCGGGCTACCAGACCTACCAGCGCGCCGGCCTCATCCCGGGCCCGATCTCGGCGGCGAGCCTCGCCTCGATCGAGGCCGCCCTCGCGCCGGACCAGGAGGATGGCTACCTGTACTTCGTGGCGATCCCCGAGCAGAAGGACCACGCGTTCGCCAAGACGCTCGCCGAGCACAGGGCGAATCTCAAGAAGTACGGCTACCGGTGACCAGTCTTGCGCCAATCGGGCCGGCCGAGTGGCCGCACCCGGCCGACTTCCCAGCGCCGCCGACTGCGGCTGATCGAGCGCGCTGGGCCGACGCGGATCGGGCGGCGCGCCCGGAACGCCTGGGCCGCCTCCGGAAGCGGATGGCCGAGGCGGTGGTCGACGGCTACTTCGGCGTTCGCTGGGAGCACATGCGATACCTCACCGGCCTGCCATTCGACGAGGCCGAGATCACGGGCTCCGGCGACTCCGGCAAGTTCCTCGTCGGGCTCGAGGACCTGTGGGTCCTCGCCGACAGCCGCTACACCATCGCAGTCCAGCGTGACTGCCCCGATGCGACGCTCTTCGAGATCGAGCGCCAGCTCGTCGACGAATGGGCAGGCATCGTCGGTGCCGCGGGTGTCAAGCGGGTCGCGATCGAGGCGATGACGATTCCGCATCTCGTCTGGGAGCGGCTCCGCGAGGCGGCGCCCGACGTCGAGCTCATTGCGATCGAGGGCTGGGTGGAGGCGGACCGCCAGCGCAAGGAGCCATCGGAGCTGGAGCGTGTCGCGGCGGCCTGCGCCATCGCGGACCGGGCACTGGCCGGGCTCCTGCCGTCGATCCGGCCGGGCGTTACCGAGAAGGACCTCGCCCTCGATCTCGAGTGGCGGATCCGCACCGGCGGCGCGGATCGCCTCGCGTTCGATGTCGCCTGCCTCGCCGGCCCCGAGGCGGCGCTCCCGCACGGGTCACCCGGCCTCCGCCCGGTCGAGTCCGGCGCCGTGCTCCTGTTCGACTTCGGCGCCCAGGTCGAGGGCTACCGCAGCGACATGACCCGAACGCTCTTCGTGGGTGAGCCACGGGAGCGAGACCTCGAGGTGTACCGCGTCGTCGCGGCCTCACAGGACATCGTCTTCGAGAGCCTGTGGGAGGCCGTCTCGGCGGCGAAGAACGGCGGCGTCGCGCTGCCGGCGGGACACACCTACGACCAGATGGCGCGCGACGTCATCACCGCCGACGGGCGCTTCCCGGTCTACGGCCACGGGCTAGGCCACGGCATCGGGCTCGCCACCCACGAGCTGCCGGGCCTCGGCCGCCGGAGCCCGGACGTGCCGCTCCCGGACCGCACCGTCTTCTCGGTGGAGCCGGGCATCTACATCGAGGGCGAGACCGGCGTCCGGATCGAGGACCTGGTGGTCCTGGACGTCGAGGCCGGCAAGGTCGAGCGCATCACGAACTTCCCCCGCGACGAGGTCGTCGTCGGGGTCTAGCCACTGGCCGCCCGGGCCGCCTCGGCTACAATCGCCCGACCCAATCCCGAATTAACCCGCCGCGTTCGCGCGCCCTTCCCCAGGCGCGGCGCCGGCGCCCGCACTGACGGAGCCAGCACATGATCAGCACCGGCGACCTGCGCAAGGGCGCGACCATCGAGCTCGACAACGAGCTCTGGCAGATCCTCGACTACCACCACATCAAGATGGGCCGCGGCTCGGCGCAGGTACGGATCACGCTCCGGAACGTCCGGCGGGGCCAGACCGTCGAGCGCTCGTTCCAGGCCGGCACGAAGTGGCCGCGGGCACAGATGGAGCAGCGACCCGTCCAGTTCATGTACCGCGACGGCGACGACTACCACTTCATGGACAGCGACACTTACGACCAGTTCATGCTCCGCGGCGAGCAGCTGGGGACCGCGACGAGCTACCTCAAGGACGGCATGACGCTCGACCGGACCAGCTACCAGGGCGAGACCATCGGCGTCGAGCTGCCCGTCAGCGTCGACCTTCGCGTCGAGACGACCGAGCCCGGCTTCGCCGGCGACACCGCCCAGGGCGCCCGCAAGCCCGCCACGACCGAGACCGGCCTCGTCGTCCAGGTCCCGCTGTTCGTCAACGAGGGCGACACAATCCGCGTCGACACCCGCACCGGCGAGTACCAGACCCGCCTTTAGGTCGTGACGCGCCCGGCGGCAGACGCCGAGTGGTTCGACCCGATCTCTGTCCCGAAGCCCGCTTGGAGAACGGCTGCCCTGTGACCCCGATCGCAGCCCGGGCACACATCGCCCTGCGCAAGCTTTTCGAGATGGTTTCGTTCATGCGGAACTATCGGAGAAGCGGCCGTGAATCACTGCCGACCGGTCGCGGGCGCGCGGGCAAGCTGAACGTGGTTTTCGATGGCCTGTGGGGTCCAAGCCGGCGAGCCCTCGCGGAACCGGGACGCGGGAGGTCGTCAGGGCGAATGAGTCGAGGACCTGGCCGTCGCTGAGTCCGCGAATCGCGCCGCCGTCAAACGAGGAATCTGCGTAGTTGCTCACCAGCGCAGGCCTGGAGGTGATTTCGGGCCTTCCGTCCGATGGTTCCGCATCATTGGAACCATCTGCGAATCGGGGCTGCTGGGAATGAGAAGCGGCAGTCGAGGGTTCGATCCGAGCGACCTGCCTAGCCGGCCAGGCGGTCGATCGTCGAGCGCATGGCCTCGGATATCGAGTCCGCCTCGGCGGGCGTGGACGCGATCGCCTTGGTCGACGGACTCGCGCTCGGCGCCACTACGATGGTCCGTGATGGACGTGACCCGCGATCCCCGGGACGCGACTGCGCCTGTTCCGGCCGGTCCGGACGCACTTGCCGCGGGTGGCCTCCGGATCGTCAGCGTCAGCGAGGCGGCTCGCGCCATTGCGACGACGGTGCGCGCCGACGAGCGACTGCGCGACCTGTGGGTCGAGGGCGAGGTCGGGCGGGTCACGGTCTCGAGCGCCGGGCACGCGTACTTCGCCCTGAAAGATGAGCGGGCGCAGCTCCAGTGCGTGTGGTTCCGCGACGACCGGGTTCGATCGCCGTTCCAGCCGCAGACGGGGTTGCGCGTCGTCGCGCACGGGCGCGTCGACGTGTACGAGGCGCAGGGTGCGCTGCAGCTGTACGTCGACTCGATCCAGCCGAGCGGGGTGGGGGACCTCGCGATCCGGTTCGAGCAGCTCAAGGCGAAGCTGGCGGCTGAGGGCCTGTTCGCGACCGACCGGAAGCGCCCGCTGCCGGTGCGCCCGCGGGTGGTGGCGGTCGTGAGCTCGCCGACCGGGGCCGCGTGGAAGGACGTATGCCACGTGTTCGCCCGACGCTGGCCGCTTGCGCGCGTCCTCCTCGTGGCGTGCCAGGTGCAGGGCGAGGGTGCGCCTGAGTCGATCGTGCGGGC
>DATKBR010000055.1:0-21183 GCA_035513775.1 Candidatus Limnocylindria bacterium | reverse complement strand
TCCGGTCGAGCGCCTCGTCCCAGGTGGCCTGGCGGAGCTCGCCCCCCTTCGTGTCGCGCACGAGGGGATGGGTCAGGCGAACGTACGACTTCGGCAAGGATGCCTCCGCTTCGGGTTCGTCGCCGGCCTCCATGCCGGCCTTTCGAGTGTAGTCCGCCGCTCACGCGCCCCGGACGCGCCCGACGCCGCGGACGCTCGACGACGCCACGGACGCCCCGGACGCCCCGGACGCCCTGCAGCCGATGGCGAAGCGAACATTTCGCTGACAACCGCCCGGGGACAGGTATCGGAAGCCGCGTGCTCCTTGGGTGTCGGCTCCTTACGTGGCGGCTCCTTGCGTGGCGCTCCCTTCGCTGGCGCTTCGGCGGGCGACGATGTTCAGGCGTACGTAGTCGAGGAGCGGCTCGGGCATGCGCGCCGCCACGGCCTTCACGAAGGGATCCCGATCCGCAGGCGGCAGGTCGTCGAGGAAGGTTCGCAGGCAGACGGTCTCGAGGAAGGCCTCAAACGGGGCACCCGGATCGAACCGGGTCGGGGCGTCCGAGAGCCACGCCTGGATGTCCTCGAACCCGTTCGACTCGAGGCGGGCGGCGGTCGCCTCGGGGGTCTGGAAATTGTGCTCGCGCCGGAATCCGTGATTGATCTGGCGGGCGACATCCAGCAACGTCGCCACGTTGCCGAACCCGCCGCACTGGGCGACGAGCAAGCCGCCCGGGCGGAGCACGGAGGCGAGATTCGCGAAGAGCGCGTCGTGGTCCATCACCCAGTGGAAGGTAGCCGTCGACAGGATTGCGTCGACCGGTTCGTGGAGCGGGAGCGGTTGCCCGAGGTCCGCCTGGACGTACGTCACCTGGTTGCCGAATCTCGCCAGACGCCCGCGGGCGTCGCCGAGCATCGCCGCCGAGAAGTCCAGCGCGACCACGCGACCCCGCGGCAGTCGCGCGAGCAGCAGCTCGGTGACCCGCCCCGTCCCGCACCCGGCGTCGAGCACCGTTTCGTCGCCTTCTAGCGGCAGCCGCTCGAGGACCTCCGCGCCCCAACGCGTCTGCGGATCCGCCACTCGATCGTACGAGGTGGCATTCCAGTCGCCGGGGGCTGTTCGCTTCTGTTGGTCTCGCACGGCGCGCATCCTAGGCCACCCACTCGAGGGTGGAAGGAGCGTCACTTGCCCGACCGGGACCCCCGCCGCGATGCGACCGACGTTCATAGGCGATCCGAACCCCTACCGGCCCGAGCCGGGCGCTGGCGCCTGTCAGGCGAAGCGGGCAGCGGACCTCGATCGGCACGCTCAACCGGGCTCGGGTTAGCCAGCCCGACCGTTTGATCCATTCGGGCCAGACGCGAACAACCCATCTGGGTGATTTTCCCCGACGTTGCCCGTTGACACCATTGGCGAACGGTCAGAGATGGCCTGCGCTACAGGTCGCACGGCGCACGAGCCAGGGAAGCAGGCACAGTGTCTGGTTCGGCTCCGCGGGCCACTTCTCACAAGGCCCCCGGCGCCCGAAATTGCCTACGGGCACATCCACGCAAAACCCGAGGGAACGACCAGATGCAGCGCAACAGACCACTACGACCACTCCGACCACTTCTGCTGGCTGTCGCCATGCTCGCTTCGCTCGGCGTCCTCGCAACACCGGTGCAGGCTGCCAGTGGCACCTACGTCGCCAACTGTGACGCCCGTCTGCGCGCGAGCGCCTCGACGGGTGCCAGCGTCATCGACGTCGTCTCGGCCGGCGCCAGCGTGACCGTCTCGGGCCAGGTCTCCGGCTCATCCTGGTCGGCCACGTGTGGCGGCTCCGACGTGTCCGGCTCCAACTGGCACGTGATCACCGCCGTCGGCGGCAAGAGCACGTCCTCCCTGTACGGCAAGGCGTCGGTGTATGCAGCTGATGGCCTCTTCTCGGTCGCCACCAGCCCACCCGCGGGGTCGGGTGGCTACCTGAATGGCATCGACGTCAGCAAGTGGCAGGGCACCATCGATTGGGCCAAGGTGCGGAGCGCCGGCTATCGCTTCGCCATCGTCAAGGCCACCGAGGGGGTCGGCTACACCGATCCCAAGTGGACGACCAACCGCTCGGGTGCGCGGGCTGCCGGGCTGATGGTCGGGGCCTATCACTTCGCCCGTCCCGACGCCAACACCACCCTGACCCAGGCCAGGCAGGAAGCGGCCTGGTTCGCCAGCCAGATCGGGCCCATGAACGGGATGGTCGTGCCGGCCCTGGACCTCGAGGTGCGCGGCTCCCAGACCGCAGCCGAGCTCGTCGCCTGGACCAAGGCGTGGCTGGGCGAGTTCTACGCCCGCACCGGGGTCAAGGCCATGATCTACACCAGCCCGTCCTTCTGGCGCACCTACCTGGGCGACTCGCGCTGGTTCGCCGACAATGGCTACAAGACCCTCTGGGTCGCCCACTGGACGCCAGCCTCGTCGCCCTCGGTGCCGGCCTCGAACTGGGGCGGCCGGGGCTGGACCTTCTGGCAATACACGAGCGACGGCACGGTGCCGGGCATCAGCGGCCGGGTGGATCTCAACCGCTACAACGGCAGCGACCTCACCCCGGTCATCGTCGGAGCTGACTTTTCGCTCGGCCTGGCCGCCGGCTTCACGACCGATGAAGGCGGCGACGTCGCAGGGTCGGTGTCCATCCAGCGATCATGGTTCACCCTGCCGGTGAGCCTGGCCGTCAGCGGCCTGCCGGCCGGCTTCACGGCCACTCTCGGCGCAACCTCGACCAAGGCGAATTCGACCACCCTCGATATCTCGGCCGCGAGCTCGGTTGCCCCCGGCGACTACGCATTCACCGTGACCGGCACCGCCAACGGCCTGAAGCGCACCGCCAGTGGCACCGTCACCGTGGTCGACGGAGAGCCCCCGGTCGTGGTGGCACCGCGCTCGTACCTTTCCGGCAGCGGCCAACTGATCGCGAGCTCTATAGCCGTGCGCACGACTTGGTCGGCCAGCGATCCGGCCGGGGTGGGCCTCTATGCCACCGAGCGCCAGAGTAACGGCGGCTCGTGGATGGACAAGGGCCTCGCCACTCCGACCACCACCTCGCTGACCGAGCGCCTGACCTTCGGCTCGACCTTCCGCTACCGAACCCGAGCCACCGACACCTTCGACAACACTTCGAACTTCGCCGCCGGGCCGACTCTGAAGGCCGTGCGCACCCAGCAGTATGCCAAATCGATCAAGTACAGCTCGGGCTGGACCGGGGTTTACAAGTCGAAAGCTTCGGGTGGCAGCCTGCGCTACGCCAAGCGGGCGGGGGCCTGGGCCAGCTACACCTTCACCGGGCGGTCGGTAGCCTGGGTCGCCTACAAGGGGCCCAACCGGGGCCGAGCCGACGTCTATATCGACGGCGTCAAAAGAGGCACCATCAACACCTATGCCACCACGTACCAAGCCCGCGCCGTGGTCTTCGCGGCCAACTGGGCCAAAAGCGGCAAGCACACCATCCGGATCGTGGTCAAGGGCACGGCCGGGCACCCTCGGGTCGATCTCGACCTCTTCGTCCGGCTGATCTCTGGCTGACTTTGGCGGCTAGACCGGTAGATCGCCAGATAGGGCACGCCACGGGTCCTCATCTCGCTCAGTCAGCGTGCCGCAATGTCACGCGAGCGCGACACCCGAAGGGTCTTGGCACCCTCAGGCGGCATGAACGAGGCTGACGACATCCTTCATCCATGCGATCGCGTCAGTGCGTGGCGTGGACGGCGGCGCCAGGAGGTTGAGCCGGACTTCCGCGAAGCTGAGCTCGCCATAGGCGAGGAGCGCATCGGCTATGGCGTCGGGGGAGCCGCTGATCTGGAGCCCGTCACTGTCGGCCAGCAGCGGGGGGACGCCGGGCACGGCAACAGAGAAGATGTCGAGCGAGCGCCGAAGCGAAGCGGGTGCGCGCCCGACTTCCTCACATGCGCGCTCCATCTCGGCGACCTGCTCGCGCAACCGGGGGTGGTCGTCGCGCCCGGCGGTCCACCAGTTCCACTCGTCGGCGTAGCGTGCCACCAGGCGCATCGCCCGCGGCTTGCCGGCGGCGATCACGATCGGCGGCGCCGGACGAGGACCTCGCAGGACCAGCTCTGCGCCCTGGGCTCGGTAGTACTCGCCCTCGAAGTCGACCCGCTCGCCGCGCAGCAGCCCGTGGATGATCTGGATCGCCTCGGCGAAGCGCGAGTACCGTGGATCGGCGTTGATCCCGAACGCCGGGTAGTCGTCGGGGGTATTCCCGAGGCCGAGCCCGAAGGTGTAGCGACCCCCGGCGATCTCGTCGAGCGTCGCGGCGATCTTGGCGGTGAGCGCCGGTGCACGGTACGGGCTATTGATGACGGCGTGGCCGACGCCGATGGTCGAAGTGGCGGCCGCGACCGCAGCCGCCATCGAGACGGCCTCCCAGACGCCGTCCGAGCCGCCGTCCCCGGGATACAGCAGCGCGTCCTCGAGGACCACCAGGTCGAAACCGGTGGCCTCGGCGGCAAGCGCCTGCTCGCGGACGGACGCCCAGGTGGGGGCAGCGTCCTGCGCGTCGGGCCGTCCGAACAGCCGGATGTAGAGACCGATCTTCATTGGACCTCTTCCTTCGCTTGCTCAGCGATGCGCGATGTCATTCGAGGGAAAATCGCTTGGTTGCACGCCCCAGGATCAATCCACCGCCAAGTCCGCCGAGCAAGGCAGCGATCGCGATCAGCCATGGGCTGGAGTTCGGATTGTCGGCCGCAACGTCGAGTCGAATCGGCGCGTATGTGGGGAAGTTACGCATCACGATAGTCCACTGCCCCGGCATCGTGGGCGTGAAGGATCCCCTCCACAGTGACGCGTCGGACCCATCACGAGCGAGGTCGATCTTGAGCTCCTCGCCGGTCGGCGATCGAGCAATCACGTCGAACTGGTAGTCGAAGGGATAGAGGACGTTCCATAGGCCCGATGGGGCCGGATATCCCGGGGATGGAGGCGGGAGGTCGATGGCGTCGCCGCCGATCGGAACGAAGGTGCGGACAAGAACCTCAACAGGGTGGTCGACGATCCCTTGGGCCGGTGAGACCGAGACCGCTACTTCCAAGGCCGCCGCGCCCGGCCGGACCGTGACCGCTGCCAGAGCGATTCCCAGGGCAAGTGCCGTCGCCAGCCGCTTCTTCATTGTCAGTCTGCGTCGGCTCATCACGGGACCGGGTCCTTGCGGAGGAGCCGTCGGACGAGGAACGCGAGCAGGATCGCCGTGACGGTCGACGCCATCGACGCGACGAGCCATAGCGTCCCGGTGTCGTCGCATTCCTCACATGGTCGCGCCGGCGCGCGCAGGCTCCCATACAGGAGGAACAGGCTCATGCCGGCGAGGAGGATTGTGCCGGCGATGGCCGTCCCAATCGCGAGGGACCGGCCGGTGCCACCTGCCGCTGGGCTAGCAGGGCGACGGCGAACCCGCCGAATGCGAAGACGACGGTCCACCAAGCTTGATACGCCCCGAGACCGACGACCGTGATAGCACTTCCCACGACGACGGCAACCAGCGCGAAGGTCGACGACTTCATGCGTCAGTCAGCGTCGCCGAATGCCACGTGGCAAGGTCGTTCTCAGCCGCTCCCGGTTGTGGTAATCGCATCGAGGGGAATCGCCTCCGACGCCTTGATCCGAACCGCGCGGCTGATGCCGAGGGCCGTACAGCCGAAGACCAGCTGCCCATGGACCTCCAGGTGCAGCACGTACCCTGGCCCGGTGGGTCGAAGGGAGAGTGCCGCATCGTTGTCACAGGCGCCGCCGAGCCATGCGACGATGAAGGCGTTGGGATCGTCTGGATCTGCACGAAGCGTCGGCTGAAGTCCTCCAGGGTCATCGATTTCTGCCGGTTCGATCATGACCACCAGGTCGGTCTCGTCGCCCAGTGTGACCGGCAGTGAGTACTCGCCGTTTGGGGCAATCAACGTCGTGTGGAACTGCCGGCCCGCAGGCGGTAGGCAAGCCGTGCCTACGGTAGCCACGAGAAGGCCAAGCACAATCGCCTTCATCAGTCAGCGCGATGTCATGTAAGGGCGACGCCTGGAGTCTCGGTCGCTTCGACGCGGCCTATCCGCCAGGCTTGGACACCTGCCGTTTGGAGCGCCGATTCGACCGCTGCGAGGTGCGTGTCCGGCACCGCGGCTAGCAGGCCACCCGAGGTCTGCGGGTCGTGGGCGAGCGTGATCAGCTCGGCGGGGATCGCGGGCTCCAGCGTCAGGGCCGGGGCTACGAAGCGGCGGTTGTAGGTTGCGCCGCCGGTCTCGACGCCCGAACGGGCCCGGTCGAGTGCGCCATCGAGCGCGGGTAGCGCCGAGGCTTCGAAGACGAATCTCGTCCCGGACGCGCGAGCCATCTCAAGCCCGTGGCCGAGCAGACCAAAACCGGTGACGTCCGTGGCGGCGCGCACGTCGTGCTCGACGAGCACCTCCGCGGCGGCGCGATTCAGCGCCCGCATCGAGTCGATCGCGGCTTCCAGCTCGTCGTCGGACGTGAGGGAGCGGCGGCGCCCGCTCACGAGCAGGCCCGTCCCGAGTGGTTTCGTGAGCAACAGCATGTCATCAGGCTGCGCGCCGCCCTTGCGCAGCAGTCGATCGGGCGAGGTGACGCCGATCACCGCAAGGCCGTACTTGGGCTCGGGGTCGCGGATCGTGTGCCCGCCGGCGAGGACCCCGCCGGCCTCGCGGACCTTCGAGGCTGCGCCGTCGAGGATCGCCCGGAACGCGTAGCCCGGCATGTCCTCGGGGATCGCCGCAACGGACAGCGCGAACAGCACGCGCCCGCCCATCGCGAATACGTCCGACAGGGCGTTCGCAGCCGCGATCTCGCCGAACGTCCGCGGGTCGTCGACAATCGGCGGGAAGAAGTCGACGGTGCCGATCACGGCGAGGCCCGGCGCGACGAGGTGCACCGCGGCGTCGTCCGGCGGGTTCAGCCCCGCAATCAGGCCGGTCGCCGGGTGCTCGTGGCCGGTCGAGTCGTGCTCGTGCCCGTTCGAGCCCCCGTCCTCGATGCCGAGCCCGGCCAGCGCCTCGGCCAGCGCGTCCGCGCCGAGCTTCGCGGCGCAGCCGCCGCACGTCGTCAGCTCGGTCAGGCGGATCGGCGGGAGGGACAGCTCGCGTGTGCGGGACGCCATGGGCGCGATGGTAGGCCGCTGCGATTTGACGGTCGATTACTGGCGACCGACCATGCCGCGCACCACTCCGGGTCGAAGCACGCAGGAGGCACGCGGTTGCCCGATATCGCCACTGAGCACGACATCACGACGATCCCGAAGGTGGAGCTGCACGTCCACCTGAACGGCACGATCACCGAGGCGACGGCGGCCACGCTGGCGAGGCGTCACGGCGCCGAGCCCGAGCAGGCACTGATCCTGGAGGACGGCCGCTACCCGGCCAGCTACACGGATTTCCAAAGTTTCCTCGACGCCTACCTCGCCGCCAACGCGTTCGTGCGGACCGACCAAGACCTCGAGTTAGTCGCCGCGGAGTTCGCGCGCGGGCAGGCCGCACAGAACGTCGTCTACACGGAAACGATGTTCACGGCGATGATCCAGGCTCGGATCGGAATGGAGCCAGGGCCCATGTGGGCCGCGCTCCGTCGTGGCCTCGCGGCAGCCGGACCCGGGACGTAGATCGGGCTCGTGGTCGACACCATCCGCGATTTCGGGCGACAGGAAGCGGAGGCGACGCTGCGGCTGGTAGAGGGCGCGGACGCCCCGATCGTGGGCCTCGCCTTGACCGGGGTCGAGGGCACGATGCCCGTCGAGGAGTTCTTGCCGTTCCGGGCCGCTGCGCGACGACTCGGCCTTGGGTTCGAAGTCCACGCCGGCGAGATGGGGCCGCCGTCGAGCATCGTCGAGTCGCTTGACGTGCTCGAGGCCGATCGAATCGGCCATGGGGTCGCGGCGATCCGCGATCCGGAGCTGCTCGCCCGGCTCGCCCGCGACCGGGTCGTGCTCGACGTGTGTCCCTCGTCGAACGTCAAGCTCGGCCTGTTTCCGTCGCTCGAGGCGCACCCGGTGGCCGCTTTCTGGCGGGCCGGCATGAACATGACCATCTCGAGCGACGACCCGCCGTTCTTCGACACGACGCTCACCGACGAGCTGCGCCACGTCGTCCGCCTGGCAGGACTCTCCCGGTCAGATCTCGCCGAGTTGCAGCGTCGGGCCGCCCAGGCTGCGTTCGCGACCGAGGCGGACGAAGGCCGGGATCGTCGCGCAGATCGATGCCTGGGAGGCGGGCGCGTGACGGAGAGGGGCGTGTGAAGGACGCGAGCCGGCCATCGCAAGCCACCGGCGGCCGGCGCATCAGGGTTGCCGACGTCACGCTCGGCCAGGGCGACGCCGCCGTCGAGGCGTACGTCGTCGAACCTGCGGAGGGCGCGGCGCGTGCCGGGATCGTGTTCCTGCACTGGCTCGGCGAGAACCGTAGCGATCGGACGCAGTTCCTCGCGGAGGCCCGCGACCTGGCGGCGCTCGGCGTTCGGGGCGTCCTGCCGGCCGGCCGGCTGCCGTGGGTCCCGGACCCGGTAGATGCGGAGACGGACGCCGCGAACATCGAGCTGGAGCAGCGGCGGCTCGCAGCGGCGCTCGACGCACTCGTCGCGGGCTTGCCGAAAGGCGCGCCGATCGCCCTCGTCGGCCACGATTTCGGTGCGATGCACGGGCTGGGCCTGCTCGCGCGCCACCCGATGCGGTTCAAGGCGGCAGTCCTCATCGCCGCGACCCCGCGCTGGGGCGACTGGTTCCTGCGCTTCTGGAAGATCGCCGGCGACCGCCACGACTACCTGCGCCGGCTCGCGCCGCTGGACCCCGTCTCGGTCGCCCGCGACGTGCAGGCGACGACGCTCTGGCAGTTCAGCGACCGCGACTTCTTCATCGCGCCCATGTCGGCGGTCGAGCTGGCGCGCGCCGCGCCCGGGGAGCCGGTCATCGAGTGGTACGCCGCGGACCACGCCATGCGCAGCGCGAAGGCTCGCGCCGCACGTCGGGCATTCCTGCGCAGCGAGCTGGGGCTCGGCTAGCCCGAACATGAGTCGCGTCAGGCGCGTGACGGCGTCTCGCCAGGCTCGTACAGCGCCAGCAGTCGATCGGCCACGCCCCGCCGCGCGCCGACCATGGCCAGGAATGCCGCTCCGTCCATCACGAACAGCAGGCCCTCGTCGAGCGCAGTGACGGTCGCCGTCCGCGGCTGACCCCGGAGCAGGCCGCGCTCGCCGAACACGTCGTGGCGGCCCAGCGTGCGCAGGATCTTCGCGGCGCCCGTCGCGCCGGCCGCACCCGCCGGTCCGCCTCCTTGGCTGACCTCGAACCGGCCGGATGCGATGACGAAGAAGCGATCCGCCACGTCGCCCTCGCGGATAACCACGTCGCCGGCCGAGACACGGATCGGCTCGAGCTGGCGGAGCGCGCCTTCGACCCTCGCCGCGGACAGGCCGCCGAAGACCGGGAGCCGCGCGATGCGTCGCAGCTCGGCGTCGTGCGCGCCGGCGTCAAGGTCCGCTGACCGACCGATCAGGACGACGCTGAGCACCGCGCCGGCGAACAGCGCCACGCCGACGATCGGCAGCACGACACCCAGTCCGAAAAGGGCCGCGAGGATGGGGACCGCGAGGGTCCCGAGCGCCTCGGCGCCGCCGGAGCTCGTCATGAGCACGCCAGAGAAGCGACCGCGGTAGGCGTCCGGGACGACTCGCTGGAGGATCGTCGTCCGCGCGACATCGAGGACCAGGTGGGCGACCGAGGCCACGGCGATAGCGACGAATGCGACGACGAGCGCCGGCGCGATCCCGAGCAGGAGCACGGCGGCGCCGAACGCCGCTGCGGCGAGAAGGATCGACGGTCCCAGCCGCGGGCGCAGGACGAGCACCCCGGAGAGGATCGCCCCGAGGGTGCCGCCGACGCCCGTCGCGGCACTGAGGAATCCCGTCGCGGCATCGCCGCCCTGGAAGACGTCGATGGCGAGGATGACGATCAGGATGTTGATGCCGCCGAAGGCGAACCAGGCGAGCATCTCCAGGAGGACGACGCCGGTCACCGCGGACAGGTCGATGCTGGCGGGAACGCGCCGACCGAGGATCATGCGCCACTCGACGCCCGCGCCCGGCGCTGCATCCGCCGCTTGATCCGGGATCGGCAGGGGCTCCGGTTTCGCCGGCGGCAGGGACCACAGGACCACGCCGACCACGGCGAACGTGACCGCGTTGAGCAGGAACGCGAACTCGATGCTGCCGAACACGAGGATCAGCCCCGCGATCCCCGGTCCGATGATCCAGGCCAGGTTGTCGAGCGTCGCCCACGCGCTGTTCGCCGGGCCGTACTCGGCCTCGTCGTGGACCAGGCTCGGGATCAGAGCGCCGATCGCCGGGTAGAAGAGCGGCGAGAAGCACGCCGACACCATCACGACCGCGGCGACGAGCACGATGTCGGCATCGACGATGACCAGCCCCGCGAGGACGAGCATGCACGCGCCACGGGCAAGGTCGGAGACGAGCAGAACGAGCCGACGGTCGAAGCGGTCGCTGATGATCCCGGCCGGAATCGACAGGAAGACGTAGGGCAGGAGTCTCGCGGCACCGACGATCCCGAGGATGAACGGGTCCTGCGTCTCGCGGTAGACGAGCACCACCAGCGCGACGAGATACAGCCAGTCGCCAATCGACGAGACGAATTCGCCGAAGAGGAGGCGCGACAGCGGCCGGTTGCGCAGCAGCTGCCGATACGTCCGCCAGACCGACAAGCAACCCTCCAGTACGTTCGATGCAGGCTAGCGGCCTGCCTCGGCTTGCGTGACTACGATTAGCCGGGAGCGGAGGGGCCCCGGTGGGCTCCCTCGTCTTCAAAACGAGTGGCGCGGCGCCCGGCGTCGCGCGGTGGGTTCGACTCCCATGCGCTCCCGCCAGCCAGAGGAGGCGATGTCGACCAGCAGCCGGCCGCGACCACCGAGCGTCTCGCGACTGCTCAACGTCGTTGCCGCCAGCGAGTACGAGGTGTCCGAGCCCGAGGCGCTGACGCGGCTCGCGCGCGAGGTCCTCGCGATCGAACGTACCCGGCTCGCGTCGGGGGCGCCGCCGACGACGGAGGAGGATCTCGCCTCGGCGATCGTCGACCGGCTCGATGACCTGGACGATCCCGGGTCCACCATCCCGCCGCACGTGATCAATGCCACCGGCGTGATCCTCCACACGAACCTGGGGCGAGCTCCGTGGTCCCGTGCCGCCAGGACCGCAGCGGTGCGCGCGGCGTCGTCCTACGGCTACCTCGAGCTCGACGCGGAGAGCGGTCGTCGGGGTCCCAGGTTCCGGGCCGCCGAGGACCACCTCGTCGCGCTGACGGGCGCCGAGGATGCGATGGTCGTGACCAACAACGCTGCGGCTCTGGCGCTGGCCGTCGGCCTTGCCGGTCGAGGCGGGTCCGTGGTGGTCTCACGCGGGGAGCTGGTCGAGATCGGCGGCGGGGTCCGCATCCCCGAGGTGATCCGCCGCGCCGGTGTGCGGCTCATCGAGGTTGGCACGACGAACCGAACGCGGGCGGCCGACTTCGCCGGCCCGCTCGCCGAGGGCACGGCTCGCACGGTGCTCCGCGTCCACCCGTCCAACTTCAGCGTCGCCGGGTTCACGGAGTCGGCGGCCCTGGCCGAGGTGGCGCGCATCGCGCACGAGCACGCCGCGATCGTCATCGACGACCTCGGTTCCGGCGCCCTGCTTGACACTGCGGCATTCGGCCTTGCCCACGAGCCGACGCCCTCGGAGCGCCTCGCCGCGGGGGCGGACCTGGTGCTGTTCAGCGGGGACAAGCTCGTCGGCGGGCCGCAGGCGGGGTTGATCGTCGGGCGAGCGGCATTGATCGCCCGCCTCCGGCGCGACCCGTTGGCCCGGGCGATGCGGCCTGACAAGGCGATCCTCGCGGGGGTTGCGGCGACGCTCGCGATCTACCGAGCAGGAGCGGCCGCACTCGAAATCCCGGTGTGGAAGACGATCGCGCTCGCCGCGGATCAGCTGCAGGCGCGGGCGGAGTGGATCGTCGGCCTCCTCGGCGGGACCGCGGACGTCGAGGTCGTGGCGCTCGAGTCGCCCGTCGGCGGCGGGTCGCTCCCGGGTCAGACGCTTCCCTCGTTCGGGGTCCGCGCGGGCATGCGCTCGCCCACCGCCGCGGCGCGCAAGCTCCGAACGACGCCCGACCGGATCCTGGCCCGGATCGTCGACGACGCCCTCGTCTTCGACCTGCGCACCGTGACGCCGTTCGAGGACGGCGCGATCGTCCAGCGGGTGCAGGAACTCCGCGCCGCCGGACGATGACCGTCGTCATCGGCACCGCCGGGCACATCGACCACGGCAAGACGTCGCTGCTGCGCGCCCTGACCGGCATCGATGCCGACCGACTGCCCGAGGAGCAGGCGCGGGGCATGACGATCGACGTGGGCTATGCGCACCTCGCCTTCGACGACGGCGTCGAGCTCGACTTCGTCGACGTGCCCGGCCACGACCGGCTCATCGGCAACATGCTTGTCGGGGCGGGGGAGATCGATGCCGCGATGCTCGTCGTGGCGGCCGACGACGGGCCGCGGCCGCAGACGCTCGAGCATCTCCAGCTCCTGGACGCGCTGGGCATCGACGCCGGACTCGCGGTCGTCACGAAGATCGACATGGTGGATCCGGCTCGGGTCGCCGACGTCGTCGGGCAGGTGGTGGCGCTGGTCGCCGGGACGAGTCTCGCCGGCGTGTCGGTCCTCGCGGCCTCCTCCGTGACCGGCGAAGGCGTGGACGAGGTGCGCGTGGCGCTGCGGACGGTGCGGGACGCCGTCGCGTCGCGGCTCGCGGCGGGCCTGGGTCCGGGTCCGCTGCGGCTCGCGGTGGATCGGGCGTTCTCGGTGAAGGGCCGCGGCGCGGTGGTCACGGGCAGCCTCCGCGGCGGGTCGCTGGAGCGCGGGGCGGCACTGCGGCGAGAGCCGGGCGGCGAGGCGATTCGCGTTCGCGAGGTGCAGGTGCATGGCCGCGCGCTCGATCGGCAGGTCGGTGGGCGCACGGCGCTGAACGTCGCGGGGCTGCCGGTCGAGTCGCTGCGGCGAGGGGATGTGCTGACCGCCGGCCCGGGGATCTCCGGCACGGATCGCATCCTGGTTGAGCTCCGGCCGCCGAGCGCCGGCCCGGGCGCCGCCCCGGGAGCGGCCCCGGGAGCGGCAGATCCCGCGGCGCGCCGGCCCGCCAGGAGCGGGGCGCGGCTCCGACTGCATCTCGGCACGGACCAGGTCGACGCGACGATTCGATTGCTCGCGGTGCTCCCCGGGACCGCGCTGCTGACGCTCGAACGGGAGGCCGCGACCTTTTCCGGGGACCGTGGGGTCCTGCGGGAGCCGGCGTCGGGGTCCATCGTGGCGGGCGTCCGGGTGCTCGATGCGCGGCCGCCGCGTGGCGCGTCTCGACGCCGGCTGACGGGCGAACGCCTCGAGGCCCTGTCGGCGGGAGTCGCTTTTGCAGCCGCGGCCGACACAGGCCGCTCGGGCGAGCTCGACGCCGTTGCGGCGGCGCTCCTCCAGCTGCACGGCGCGCGCGCAACCGGATTCGATTCGGCTGCGCCGGGACCCAGCCACGCCCGCCGAACGATGGCGCTCGCGCCCGATGTGCATGCCGCTCTCGAAACGGCGGCGCTCGAGGCTGTACGAGCGCACCACGGCGACGCGCCGGTCAGCGCCGGGCTGCCACTCCCGCGCGCACGCGCCGCGCTCCTGCGGCGGCTTCGCTCCCTCGCGACCATCGAGCGCCAAGCTGCCGACCTCGCCGCCGCGGCCGTGACCCGCGTGCTCGACGAACTCGTGATTGACAGTCGACTCGCCCGGAACGGCGATGCGCTCCAGGATCCGGCTCGCGGGCTGGCGGTGCCCGCCGAGCTCGCCAGCGCGATGGACCGCCTTGAAGCCGTGCTGTCCGTCGCGGCGCCGCCGCCGCTGGACGAGGCGGCCGCGGCTGCGACGTGCCCACCCGAGGGCGTCCGCGCGCTACAGGCCGACGGCCGGATCGTCCGCCTGGCGGCCGATCTCGCATGGGCCACGCCGACGTACCACCGCCTCGCGGCCCTGGCACTGGATAGCGCCCGGTCGGCGCCGCTCACACCTGCCGCCTACCGCGACGCGACCGGCACGAGTCGCAAGTTCGTGCTGGCGATCCTCGAGGACCTCGATCGCCGGGGCATCCTGCAGCGAACGCCCGACGGCCACGTGCCGGGGCCGCGGGCGCCGCGAGCATGACCCACCGCTCGGCCACCACGGCCATCGTCCTCGCCGGCGGCCGGTCGTCCCGATTCGGGGGCCCCAAGCTCGCCGCCGATCTCGATGGCGCCACGGTCCTGGAGCACGCGACCCGCGCAGTCGAGGCGGTCGCCGGCGAGATCGTGGTCGCCGTCGACCCGTCGAATTTGCCGGAATCGATCGCCGCCCGTCCCATTCGGGTCGTGGTCGACGAGGCGCCGTTCGCGGGGCCGCTCGCGGCCCTCGCCGGCGCGCTGCAGGGAGTCACCACGAAGCTTGCGATCGTCGTCGGGGGCGACATGCCACGCCTCGTGCCGGCCGTCCTCGAGGCGATGGTCGACCGCCTGACGAGCGCCGACGTCGATGCGGTGGTGCTGGAGGACGCGACCCACCGCCAGGTGCTGCCGTTCGCGATCCGCGTCGGTCCCGCGCGAGTCGCCGCCACGGACGCCCTGGCCGCCGGCGATCGCTCGCTCGTCCGATTCGTGGATCGCCTGCGGTCCACCGAGCTCGCGGCCGACGTGTGGCGCGCCCTCGACCCGGACGGTCGAACGCTCGATGATGTCGATGAACCGGGCGATCTCGATCGCCTTCGGGCGCCGCAAATGAGGTGACCCCCTTTCGGTACGTCGCGCCGACCGTTAGGCTTTCGAGTGCACGCGCTGCGGGTGCGCCGTCAGACAGCGTCAGGGAGGGAAGTTATGCCGGTGGTACAGGAATGGTGGAAGAAGCTCAACACCAACGAGAAGTTGGTGATGTATGGCGCGGGCCTCGTGGTGGTCGCGTTTCTCATCGGAACGGCCGGAGGCGGGTTCGGCTCGGCGTCCGGTGACCTCATCGCCGCGATCGCCATCGGGGTGATCTACTGGCTCAAGTACTCCGCGAACAAGATCACGTGGCCGCTGCCGGTCCAGACGCTCGTGCTGGCGATCGCGGGCATCGCACTGGTGTTCGCGCTGCTCGGGCTCCTGGCCTGGATCGGACGCCTGGGTTTCGGCATGTACGGGATCGCGATCCTCGTCAACGCGATCGGCTGTGGCGTGATGGCCTATGGCGCATGGAAGGAATACCAGGCCATGCCCAAGACTGCGACGACGCCGACAACGCCGACAACGCAGACGACGCAGACGACGCCGACGACGCCGACGACGCCGACAACGCCGACGACGCCTCCGGCGGCTCCTCCGGCGGCTCCTCCGGATCCGCCTACCGCCTGACCGACGCGCTATCCAGCTGCCCAAGAGCGGGCCGGGATCATTCCCGGCCCGCTACGCTTTCCCGGACCCTGCGCCACCCCGGCTCTCGCCTTCCGCACCTTCGCCACGCGCGCCGCCGCCACGGGCGCTGCGGCTGGGCCGGAGGCCGATCGCGTTAACGGCCGCGCCGGCCACGAGCAGGCCGGCCCCGACGATCGCCGCGAGGTGGTACGCGTTGGTCGACGCCACCTTCACGGCGGCCACGAGGGCCGGCGGTGCATCGGCCGGCGGCGGGTTCAGCGGCTCGTAGGCGGCGCGCAGCTCGGGCGAGCTCGGGTCGGTGCCCGGCGCGGCCGTCGCCAGCACCGAGTAGAACGTGCCACTCACGACGATGAACACGGTGGCGGCGACCAGCGGCTGACCGACCCGCGACAGCGCGTTGTTGATCGCGGACGCGATGCCGGCGTTCCTGACCGGGACGGAGCTCATCAGCCCGGTCGTGAGCGGCGCGACGAGCAGCGCCAGTCCCAGCCCGAAGATGAGCACCGCGGGCAGCGGACCGACGATTGCATCGACCGGGGGGACCAGCGATCCCATCTGGGAGAGGGTCGCCGTCCACGGCTGCGACGTCGATGGCACCCGCAGCCACCACAGCAGCCCGAGCGCCATGACCAGCGGCCCGGCGATGAGGAACGGGCGCACGCCGAATCGCCCCGAGAGCGACCCGACACGCGTCGACAGCAGGGTCAGCAGGATCCCCGTCGGCAGCCCGATCAGCGCGGTGCCGAGCGGGCTGTAGCCGAGGGTGCTCTGCAGGAACAGCGACTGGAAGCCGAGGTTCGCGTACAGGGCGCCGTAGATCAGCAGCGTCGACAGGTTGATCGTGCTGAACGGCCGGTTCCGGAACAGCTCGAGTGGCACCAGCGGATTCGCCCGCTTGGCCATGAGGATGGGAAAGGCGACGAGCGCGACGGCGCCGATGCCGAGCGCCACGAACGCGATCGGCTCCTTCCACTGGCCCTGCTGGCCGCGGATCGCTCCGAATGCGAGTCCGCCGATCGCAACCGCGGCGACGAACGCGCCGAGCCAGTCGAAGTTGGGGGACGCTGACTCGTCGCGCGACTCGTCCATGTAGCGCGTCGTGAGCCACGCGCCGACCAGCACCAGCGGGAGGTTGATCAGGAACATGGATCGCCAGCCGGCGACCTCGACGAGGATCCCGCCGATGGGTGGCCCCAGCGTGGCAAGTGCCGACGTGACCGCCGCCCACAACCCGAACGCGCGCGCCCGGCTCGGCCCCTCGAACGTGCTGGTGATGATCGCGAGCGAGGCGGGCACCAGAAGCGAGCCGGCCACGCCCTGGAGGACTCGACCCACGACCAGCAGCTCGAGGTTCGGCGCGAGCCCGCACAGCACCGATGTCGCGCCGAACCCCGCGAGCCCGATCAGGAAGATCCGCTTGCGCCCGTAGTAGTCGCCCAGCGCGCCTGCCAGCACGAGGAACGCCGCGAGGGTGGCCAGGTAGCCCGAGGTCACGTAGGTCTGCGCCTCGAGGCGCCCAAGGAGGGAGCTTTGCAGCTCCGCGCCGATCCGCGGCAGTGCTATGTGGACGAACGATCCGTCGAGGAAGACGATCGCCGAGCCGAGGATCGCGACCGCCAGTGTTCCCCGCTGCCGGATCGTCATCCGGCGGAGTGTATCGACCCGATCGGCGCTACCGGCGCCGGAGGATCAGTCGGGGTGGGCCTTGCGGAAGCAGTCGGAGCAGTAGACCGGCCGATCCATGCGCGGGCGGAAGGGCACCTGCGCCTGGTTGCCGCACTCCGAGCAGAGCACCGCGAAGTACTCACGGGTAGTGCCGCCGCGCTCGTAGCCGCGCGGGCCGCCGAGGTCGGTGGCGGTGTAGCCAGTGTCGCGCGCGGCGCGCCGGCTGGCGCGGCAGCTCACGCACCGCTTCGGGTCCGAGGTAAAGCCCTTCTCGGAGTAATACTTCTGGTCGTCGGCCGAGTGGATGAACTCGGAGCCACAATCGACACAGGTCAGGTTTCGATCGGCGTAGGTCACGGGAGCCTCCGGAGCGCGTGGACGTGCTGTCTGGTGCGCCGGAGGACGGGGCCGTCGGCAACGCGGAAGCGGCCGGAGCCGGTGCCGCGCGACCCGTGGTGCCAACAGGATTCCCGAGGTCGGGGCGCACCGGGTGATGCGGCCGAAGGATACCGCGGATCTAAGGGATGGGTCCGTAAGCTGATCGAAGGCGTGCCAGTCGACCTGTCACAATGACCAGCGACCGTTCGCGCAGGCGAGCGGGGAGCAATTGGGGGCGCCCCGCTCGCCAAGCTTCCTGCCGGCGGTGTTGGGGACACGGGGAGGCCGCTCACAGGAATGCTGCGACTGCTCCACACGGCTGACGTCCATCTCGGCGCCCGCCACGCCGACCTCGGCGACCGAGCGGCCACGCAGCGTGAACGGCAGTTCGCGGCGTTCGTGGCCACGATCGACCTCGCCCTGGCCGAGAAGGTCGACCTCGTCCTGATCGCCGGCGACCTGTTCGACTCGAACGTGCAGCCGCGCCGTTCCGTCGAGCGCGCGGCGGCGCAATTGAAGCGCCTGGTGGACGCGCGGATCCGGATCGTGATCTCGCCGGGCACCCACGACGTGTTCGATCGGGCATCCATCTACCGTGCCTACGACCTCGCCGCGATGTCGGGCGCGGTGGGCTCCGACCTCGTCACCGTCCTGGATCCCGAGCACCCGGAGGTCCACCTGAAGCCTCTCGACGTGATCGTGCACGGCCGCTGCTTCGCGACGAAGCGGGCGCCGACCTCGCCGCTCCAGAGCCTCGACGTCGCCAAGGATGATCGGGCAGCGTGGCACGTCGGGCTGCTCCACGCCTCGATCGCGATCGAGGGCAAGACCGACAGCGACGAGGTCGTCATCACCACCGACGAGATCGCCGCCAGCCACCTCGACTACCTCGCGCTCGGCCACTGGCACTCGACGAGCAAGGGCAAGGCCGGCAGGACCACGTATGCGTACTCGGGGGCGCCCGAGCCCATCGCGCTCGACCAGGATCGCGCCGGCAACGTGCTGATCGTCGGCCTGGATGCGCCGGACGGCAAGAAGCGCGTCTCCGTCGAGGAGCGCAAGGTCGGCAGGACGCGCTTCGAGCGCGTGCAGCTCGATGCCGCGAAGGTCGGCTCCCAGCCGGCCCTGATCTCCACCCTGGCGGAGAAGGCAGACCCGGACCTGGTTTTGGACGTGGTGCTCATGGGCGTCCGGCCGGACGAGCTTGACGTCCACGTCGAGGAGGTCGAGGGGGAGCTCGCGGACAGGTTCCTGAAGGTGCGCGTGAGGGACCACTCCGTGGCGCCGCTCCCGGAAGGCGTCATCGCGTCGCCGGATACGGTCCTCGGCGCGTTCATCCGCGACCTCGAGGCACGCATCGCGGAGGTGGAGGCAGCCGACGGCGCGGCCGGAGGCGGCGCAGCGGGCGACGACACGTCGAACGAGCTCCGTGACGCGCTGCGGCTGGGCCGTCTCCTCCTTTCCGGTGCCGAGGTCACGCTGTGAGGATCACCCGCCTCCAGCTGCGCAACGTCCGCCGCCACGCGGATCTGGACCTGAACCTCGCCCCCGGGCTGACGGTCGTGCGCGGCCCCAACGAGTCCGGCAAGTCCACGATCCAGCGGGCGATCGAGCTGGCGCTCACGCGCCGCGTCACCTCCGGCTCCGCCGACCTCGATGGCATGCGGTCGTGGAACGCGGGCGAGGATGACCGGCCGTGGGTGAGAATCGAGTTCGAGCAGGAGGACCTCGACGGCGTCCGAACCGGCACGCTGGAGAAGGCGTTCCGAGGGGCCCGCGGGACGGTGAAGCTGGAGCTGGACGGCGAGACGATCACCGATCCAGCCCGCGCCGACGAGGTGCTCGCCGATCTCACCGGCATCCCGAGCGAGGCGTTCTTCCGCTCCACCGCGTCCGTGCGCCATCACGAGCTGGACGGGCTGGCACGCGATGAAGCGGCGCTCCGGGACCGCCTCCAGGCCTCCATCTCCGGCGCGGACCGCGGTACCAGCCGGGCGCGCCGCAAGCTGGAGCGGGCGCTCTTCGAGCTCAACACGAAGGGCGACAAGAACCCGGGCCGGATCAAGGCTGCCGAGGCGGCCCTCGCCACCTCGACCGCCGCCCAGCGCAACGGCGAGGCGGCGCTCCAGGAGCTCGAGAAGGATCGCGACGCCCTCGCCCAGGCTCGGGAGGATCGCGCCGTCGTCGAGGCCGAGCTCACCGAGCAGCGTTCGCTGCTGGAGAAGGCCCGCCTGGCGGAGCGCCTGATCGCCGAGCGGGAGCAGGCACGCGAACGCTTCGAGCGCTACAGCAGCGCGGTCGGTGTCAGCGGGCAGATCGACGAACTCGAGGCCAGCCACCCGTCGTCGAACGGGCTACCGGCCCTTCGCGATGCTCTCGCCAAGGTCCGCGCGGCGGACCTCCGCATCCGCGAGATCCGCGCCGCGCTCGCCGGCGAGGTGGAGGTGTCGTTCCAGGTCGAGGTGCCGACCCCGCGGTCGTGGCGGCCGACGGCCATCATCGCAATGGTCACGATGCTGCTCGCCGTTGCCATCGTCGCCGGTGGCCAGCTCGGTCTCCTGCCACGGGACCTGCCCTCGCTCACGTTCTCCGGCTTCGGGACCGACATCGCGGTGCCGGGCGCCGGCGTCCTCGCCGTGCTGCTGGTGCTGTTCGGTGTCGCCCTCGCGCTGGTCGGGCGTCGCCAGCGCATCCGTGCCCTCGACGTGAGCAAGACCAAGGACCTGCGCTCGCAGGAGATCGAGCGCCGGTTGCGCGGCCGCTCGATGCTGGAGCAGGAGCTCCAGATGGAGGAGGTCACCATGTCGAACCTCCTCGCCGCCCTGGAGCTGCCGGATCTCGCCGCAGTGGATGCCCTCGTCACCGCCGAGGAGCAGCACATGAGCAGCATCATGCGGCTGCGCGCCCAGCTCGAAGGCCTGGTCGGGCGCGAGCCGACCGAGACGCTGCCGGAGCTGCGCGACAAGGCCGCGCTCGACGTGGAGCAGAAGTCGGGCGCGCTGGAGCAGCTCGGTCCCATCGCCCACGAGGCGCGCGCACGGGAGCGGCTGGAGGTCGCGGTCACGGACGCGGATCGTGCCGTCGGCATGGCGCGCGACACGGAGGCGCAGGCGCGCGCCCGCGTGGAGCAGAACGCCGCCGATGCGGAGGAGGTTGCCGGCCACGCCGAGCGCGCCGCGATGTGGGCGGAGCAGCTGGCCGCGCTCCAGCGCCGCGCCCGGGTCTACGACGCGACGCTCAAGGCGCTCGACACCGCCGAGCGCGCCACCATACGTACCGCGACGCATTACCTCGAGCGGACGATGGTCGTCGACCTGGAGAAGGTCACCGCGGGGCGCTACCGCCGGGTGAAGATGGACGACGAGAACCTCGGCCTCCGCGTCTACGCACCGGAGCGCGGCGACTGGGTCGACGTCACGTCGCTCAGCCAGGGCACGCTGGACACGGTCTACCTCGCCGCGCGCATCGGCCTCGTCCGCCTCGTCACCGGCGATCGACGGCCGCCACTCATCCTCGACGATCCCTTCGTGACCCTCGACGACGCCCGCGCGGAGCGCGCCCTGGAGCTGCTCCACGACATCAGCACGGACTTCCAGGTCATCTATCTGACCACCTCGGACCGCTACGACGCGACCGCCGACGCGGTGGTCACCCTGGAGCCTGCCACGGC
>DATKBR010000054.1:0-20861 GCA_035513775.1 Candidatus Limnocylindria bacterium | reverse complement strand
GTTCACCCCCGAGGCAACCATCTCGCTCACGAAGGAGACCATCGAATGGGTGCGCGCACGGACGCCGCTCGTTCCGAAGTCCTAGCCGCGCGGGCGGGACTCGGCGAGGAGCTCGTTCGGCTGGAGGCAGCCGGGCGGGCGGCCGTCGACATCCCCGCTCGCCTGCGACGCGAGCCGGCGAAGGTGCTGGGCGCCGCGGGCGGCGCCGCGTTCCTGCTCCTTGGCGGCCCGAAGCGGGCGTTCAAGGGCATCCGGCGGGCGATCTTCGGGCCGGACGCAGACCTGCCCAAGTCGATGCTCCCGCCGCAGGTCGAGAAGACGCTGAAGAAGCTGGGCTCGGATGGCGACAAGGTGCGCGGGACGCTGGAGCGGGAGTTCGCGGACTACCTCGACGAGAAGGCGCCGCAGCGCAAGGAGCGAGACCTGGGCGCCACCGCAGCGGGCCTGCTCGGCGGCGCGTTCAAGCCGGTCGTGATGCGCCTGGGCAAGCAGCTCGCCGAGCGCGCCCTGGACCCGGATGGGCCGTCCGTCGCCGAGGGCATCCGGCGGGCACGCGAGCGAGCGCGCGGCGCGGACGCCGGCGGGTCGAACGGTCCGAACCCGCCCGCCGGTTCGGACTGACTCCAACCGCACGTCCACGGAGCGACCGCGCGCCGAGATCTCCGGCCGGCCGCCGTGTTAAAGTGAGCGAGTCGGCAATGTTCTGATAGATTTGAGTAGATTTGTGCCTCGCTCGGCGTCCCTGGATCCCGACTGGGTAGGCCTCTCCGAGGCCAGCCGCGTGCTCGGTGTCTCACCAGCCACCCTACGGCGTTGGAGCGATGCCGGCCGCCTTCGCGTGTTCACCACGCCGGGCGGCCATCGCCGTTTCTCCCGCTCGGCGCTCGAGCGACTCCTCCCCGCGGACCGGTCACGCCGCCCGTCGATCTCGGGTGGTGGGCTGACCCCTGGCCGGATCTCGCGAACCTACCGACGGGCCGGCCGAGACGTGGCGCCCCAACTGCCATGGGTCCTCGCCCTCACGGACGAGCAACGCCTCCTGTTCCGGGAACGTGGCCATGGCCTTGCGGCCAGGCTCCTCCAGCATTTGGATGCGACCCAGCAGGAGGCGGCGGAGCATCACCTGGCCGAAGCATCCGCGTCCGCGGCCGACTATGGCATCGCCGCGGCCGGTCTCGGGCTGTCGCTCAACCAGACCGTCGAGGGCTTCCTCCGCTTCCGTGAGCCCTTCCACCGGGAGCTGGCGGTTGCCGCACGGCGCCGCGGGTTCGATACCACCGAGACGACGGACCTGCTCGGCGCGGCCGAGCGGGCGATGGACCGGCTCCTGATGGCGACGATGACGGGCCACGGACGGGTGGGCGGCAAGCGAACCCGCCAGGCACTCCCGGGGTCGCGTGCCGGCGGTCGCACCGCATGACAGCCACCCACCGCGGGTCGATCAACGCGTTCGTGACCCATGCGCGGCACGTGCCGTCCGTCCAGCGATCAGCCTTCGCGGCGGCCGGGCGCGAGGCGGTGGCGGGGCGGGCGGTCATCCTCGAGACGTGTCACCGCGTCGAGGTGTACGTAGGCAATCCCGACGCTGTCCCTCGCCTCCTGCAGGTCCTGCCACAAGGCGGTCGGGCACTGACGGGCGAGCGGGCCGTCCGCCATGTGATGAGTGTTGCGGTGGGTCGCGATTCGGTCGTCCTGGGCGAGGACCAGGTCCTGCACCAGCTCCGGATCTCCTTCGACGAAGCCCGCGCGGGCGGCACGCTCGACACCACGCTCGAAAGATTGTTCACGCTCGCCCTGCGGGCGGGGCGCGTCGCACGATCGTGGCGCCGCGGGCCCACCAGGTCGCTCGCCGACGTCGCCCTGGAGTCGATCGAGCGGCGGGTAGGGCCGGTCCGGGGTCGGCCCGTCCTGATCGTGGGCGCGGGCATGATGGGCCGGCTGGCCGCTCGAGCCGCAATTGCCGCGGGGGCCTCCGTCGCCGTGGCGAACCGCTCCACCGAGGCCGCCGCGACCCTTGCGGCGGCCTGTGGCGCACGAACCGAGGCATTCGACCCTGGTGCTCGCATCGGCGCCTTCGCCGGTGTGATGGTGGCGCTGAGCGGTCCGTGGCTGATCGGATCCCGGACGATCGAGGCGCTGACGGAGAACGCGACTGCGCTCGTCGACCTGTCGGTGCCGGCGGCAGTGCCGGCCGCGCTGGTGGCCCCGCTGGGCGATCGCTTCGTCACAGCGGACGCCCTCGCGCTCGGCGAGGCCGAACGAACGCCGCTCGATGGCGCGGCGACCCGCCTCGATGCGCTCGCCGACCGTTCGGCCGCGGAATTCCTCGTATGGCTGAAGGGGCGCGATGGGCGCGCCGTGGCAGCGGCGCTGGTCCAACGTGCCGACCTCGAGCGCACGACCGAGCTCGACGCCCTGTGGCGACGGCTCCCCGACCTGGAGCCCCATGCACGCCGCGAGATCGAGGAGATGACCCGGCATTTCGCGGAGCGGCTCCTTCGCGAACCGCTCGAGCGGCTCGGCCGGGACAGCGATGGGCAGGACGGGCGCACCATTCGGGACATCTTCGCGCTATGACGGCCCAGCTGATCACGATCGGCTCGCGCGGGAGTGCGCTGGCCATGGTGCAGGCGCGGCTCGTCCGCGAGGCCTTCACCCGCGCGGACCAACCGAGCCAGATCGTCGTGATCGAGACGGAGGGCGACCGGCGGGGACCCGACACCGCGTGGGGTGAGGGTGCATTCGTTGCCGCGATAGAGCGCGCACTCGTCGGGGGCGAAATCCACGTCGCGGTCCACAGCGCGAAGGACGTGCCCACGGGGGAGGATCCTCGGCTGCGGATCGGCGCATACCTCCCCCGCGCGGACCCGCGCGACGCGCTCATCGTCCGCGCCGGGGCGGCGCGGCGGCGGCTGGATGACCTCCCACCGGGGTCCCGCATCGGGACCGACAGCCCGCGCCGCACGGGGTTCCTCCTGGCGAGGAGGCCCGACCTCGCGGTCCATCCACTCCATGGCAACGTGGACACCCGGCTCCGCCGGCTCGCCGAGGGCGAGACGGACGCACTCGTGCTCGCGTGCGCGGGCCTGGACCGCCTTGGGCTTGGGGATCTGATCGACGAGCGACTGGATCCGGCGATCGTTCCGCCCGCGCCTGGCCAGGGTGCAATCGCGGTGCAGGCGAGGAATGACGACGTCTCCACGCTCGCCCTGCTGTCGACGCTCGATCACCGGCCCACGCGCCTCGCTGTCGAGGCCGAGCGCGCGTTCCTGGCCGCATCGGGCGGTGGCTGCCGCTCGCCAATCGGCGCTCTGGTGACGCTCGACGGCGACGAGCTCGTCATCCTGGGCGGTCATGTGCGGCCGGACGGGACCGCCACCGCCCTGGCGCGGCGCCGTGGCGCGGCAGACGCGGGCACGGAGCTGGGCCGCGAGCTTGCCCTGCAGCTGGACGCGCGCAATGGCAATCGAGCGAGGCGTGCGCCCGGGGTGGCGTCGTCGTCGCCACCGGGGCCTCGGGTCCTCCTCACGCGCGCTGCCGATCAGGCCGACGAGCTTGTATCGAGGTTGGAACTGGCGGGACTCGATCCCGTCCTGGTCCCGGCGATCGCGATCGAGCTGGAACCGCTCGGCGGCGAGCTGGACGCCGCAGCCCGGCGCCTCGGCACCTATGCGTGGGCCGTCGTCACGAGCGCGAATGGCGCCCGGGCAATAGTTGGGGCTGCCTCCCGCGGCGAGTCCGACCTGCGCCGGACTTCCTGGGCCGCGATCGGCCCGGCCACCCGACGCGTCCTCGAGGCCGAGGGCATCGAGGTGGCGCTGCAGCCGTCTCGCAGCAACGGCACGGCGACCGCGGCCGAGGTGCCGCTCGAGGCTGGGGATCGGGTCCTGGTCGTGCGTGGCGACCTGGCCGACGAGGCCGTCGCGCTCATGTTGCGGGCGCGCGGGGCCGAGGTCGACGACGTGATCGCGTATCGAACGCAGGAGGCGCCCGAGGCGTCGCGCCCGCTGCTCCGCCGCGCCCTCGCCGCCGGGTCGTTCGACGCCGTGCTGTTCACGAGCGGCTCGACCGTTCGCGGGCTCGTGGCGCTCGCCGGCGCCGAATCGATCGAGGTCAGCTCGATCCCCTCGGTATGCATCGGTCCCGAGACGGCGACGGCGGCGGCGGAGGCAGGCTTCCGCGTCCTCGCCGTGTCCCCGACGCCCGATTCGGCTGCGCTCGCAACCGCCACGGCCGATGCCCTGGCCCTGCGGCAGGAGTCCCGATGACGCTCGATCTCGGCGGCCGCACCGAAGCCACCGAAGCCATCACAGCGGGCGCTCCGGGGAGGCTGACCACTCGCCTCCGCCGGCTCCGCCGCACGCCTGCGCTCCGGGCGCTCGTCCGCGAGACACGTCTCGACCCGGCGATGTTCGTTGCCCCGCTGTTCGTCCAGCCCGGGACCGGGAAGCGGGAGCCTATCGCCTCGATGCCGGGCCAGGCCCGGCTTTCGCCCGACCTTGCGGCCGAGGAGGCGGCGCGCCTGGCCGGCCTCGGGATCGGGGGCGTGATCCTGTTCGGCCTGCCCGAGGCGAAGGACGCGCTTGGATCAGCGGCGTCCGCCGAGGACGGCATCGTCCAGGATGCGTTGTACCGGATCCGGGCGCTCGAGCTGCCGCTGGTGGCGATCGCCGACACCTGCCTGTGCGAGTACACCTCCGCGGGCCATTGCGGCCCACTCGCTCCCGACGGCTCGGTCGACAACGACCTCGCCCTGGTTCGCCTGGCCGAGACGGCGGTCGCCCAGGCGCGAGCGGGTGCCGATATCGTGGCTCCCAGCGCGATGATGGACGGCCAGGTGGCGGCGATTCGGACGGCGCTCGATGGCGCGGGCTTCCAGCATGTCGCGATCATGGCGTACGCGGCCAAGCACGCCTCGGCGTTCTACGGCCCGTTCCGGGACGCGGTCGACAGCGCGCCCGCCCACGGCGATCGCCGGGGATATCAGCTGGACCCGGCAAACGGGAGCGAGGCGCTCAGGGAGATGGCCCTCGACATCGACGAAGGGGCCGACATCCTGCTCGTCAAGCCCGCGTTGCCGGGCCTCGACCTCGTCGCGGCGGCGCGAGCCCGATTTGACTTGCCGATTGCGGCCTACCAGGTGTCGGGTGAGTTCGCGATGATCGTCGCCGCCTCGGAGCGCGGCTGGCTCGACCGCCGGCGGGCGATGACCGAGGCGATCACGGCAATCGTCCGCGCCGGCGCGGGGATCGTCATCACCTACGCCGCGGCGGACCTCGCGACGTGGCTGCGCGAGGAGAGTGATCGATGAACGGCGACGAGCAGGTCTACATCCAGGCGCTCGCGCTCGGGCTCGACCCGGCGTGGCGGCGGTGCTCCGACTCGAAGCGCCACCTCGACGGACGCTCCTTTGCCAAGGCGGAGGACGAGGCGGCGATTGATGCGGTGCGGAGCATCGTGTACTCCTCGGTGGGGCTCGAACCCGGGGTCGACCTGCTCCTCTGGCGCATGGGCCCCTCCGTCGATGCGCTCGAGGCGGCGGCGGCGCGACTGTTGCGTGCTGGGCTGGGACGTTGGCTGACCGTCCGCCATTCGTTCGTCGGTCGAGTGGGCCCATCGCAGTACGTGCGCAAGCCGACGGAGCAGGAGCAGTCGCTGTTCGCAGGCGAACGCTCGCGATATCTCGTTGTCTACCCGTTCACCAAGAGCACCGACTGGTACCTCCTCTCCAGGGAGGCGCGCCAGGGCGTCATGAACGAGCACATGCGGGTGGGCCACGACTACCCAATGGTCCGCCAGGCCCTCGCGTACTCGTTCGGTCTGGACAGCCAGGAGTTCGTCGTCGCCTACGAGACGGACGATCTCGTCGCCTTCGGCGATCTGGTCCGGGCGCTGCGATCGACCGAGAGCCGGCGCTCCACGGTGAGCGACACGCCGATCCTGCTCGGGATCCACCGTCCGATGGACGAGATCCTCGGGCTGCTCGGAGCCTCGTGATAGCTCGAGCGACGACGCCATCGCGGACGGCGGCCCTCGTAGAGCGTGCCGAGGCCCTCTTCCCGGGCGGGGTAAACAGTCCCGTGCGGGCCTTCCGCTCGGTGGGCAGTCCGCCGCTGGTCCTCGCCCGTGGGGCGGGACCGCACGTGTGGGACGCGGAGGGGCGACGCCTGATCGACTACATCGGGGCCTGGGGCCCCGCTCTCCTTGGCCACGCTCATCCACGCGTCATCGGCGCGATCGTCGAGGCCACCGCCAACGGCCTCGCCCTCGGCGCCACCAACCCGCTCGAGATCGAGCTTGGCGAGGCGATCCAACGGGCGATGCCGTCGATGGAACGGCTGCGTTTCACGTCGTCGGGCACGGAGGCGGGCATGAGCGCCCTGCGCGTCGCGCGAGCGGCTACCGGCCGCGACCTCGTGTTGAAGTTCTCGGGTGCATACCACGGCCACTCGGACGGCCTGCTGGTCGAAGCGGGCTCGGGACTTGCCACGCAGGCGATCGCGGGCAGTGCCGGCGTCCCCGCTGCAGTTGCGGAAACGGCGATCGTCGTCCCGTTCAACGATCGTGCGTCTGTGGCGCGGGCGTTCGCCGACCACCCGAACCGGATCGCGGCGGTAATCGTCGAGCCGGTGGTCGCGAACGTGGGCGTGATCCCGCCGGCTGCCGGCTACCTCGAGCACCTCCGCGAGGTCACGGCCCGGCACGGTGCCCTGCTCGTGTTCGACGAGGTCATCACGGGCTTCCGGCTTGCGCAGGGCGGCGCGCAGGCGCGATTCGGCGTCCAGCCGGACCTCACGACCCTCGGCAAGGTCATCGGTGGGGGCATGCCGATCGGGGCATACGGCGGTCGCGCGGAGCACATGGACCTCGTCGCTCCGGCCGGCCCGGTCTACCAGGCGGGCACGCTGTCCGGCCATCCGCTCTCGATGGCTGCAGGAATCGCCACGCTCGCCGAGCTTGATCCGGGACGCTACCGGGCGCTCGAAGACTCCGCGGCAACGCTCGAAGCGGGGCTCGTCGAAGCCGGGAAGCGGGCGGCCCGCGAGGTGGCCGTCGCGCGGGTCGGATCCCTGCTGACGGTCTTCTTCCGCTCGACGCCGCCGACCGACGCTGCCGAAGCTCTCGCCTCCGACCGTGCCGCGTATTCGCGGTTCTTCGGGGCGATGCTCGATCAGGGCGTGCTGCTGCCGCCCTCGCAGTTCGAGGCGTGGTTCGTGTCCATGGCTCATGGCCCGGCCGAGATCAAGGCGACGATCGACGCAGCGGGCAAGGCACTCGCGGCATGAACGACCGGTTCGTCCGCGCCTGCCGCCTCGAACCCGTCGACGCCACGCCGATCTGGTTCATGCGGCAGGCCGGCCGGAGCTTCGCGGCCTACCGGAAGCTCCGCGAACGCTACGGCATCCTCGAGCTCGCCAAGACGCCCGACCTTTGCGCCGAGGTCACCCTCATGCCCGTCCACGAGCTGGGCGTGGACGCGGCTGTCCTCTTCGCGGACATCATGCTGCCACTTGAACCGATGGGGGTCGGCCTGCAGATCGAGCCGGAAGTAGGCCCGATCATCGATCACCCGATCCGGTCCGCCGCGGACGTTGCGAAGCTCCGGCCGTTCGACCCGTCGGGGGTCTCGTTCACGCTCGACGCCATCCGGCTGGTGCGCGCCGAGCTCGCCGGAGAGGCAGGCGTCATCGGCTTCTCGGGCGCGCCCTTCACGCTCGCCTGCTATCTCATCGAGGGGCGACCGTCGCGCGACTTCGCCGTCGCGAAGGCGTTCATGTACCGCGAGCCCGAGGCGTGGCACTCCCTGATGGAGCGCCTCTCGACGATGATCGCCGCCTACCTCCGTGCCCAGGTCGAGGCAGGCGCGGAGGTGGTCCAGGTGTTTGACAGCTGGGTCGGCGGCCTCGGGCCGGCGGATTACGTGGCGTTCGTGCAGCCCCACATGCAGCGGATCTTCGCGACCCTCTCGGATGTGCCGTCGATCCACTTCGGGACCGGGACCAGCGCTCTCCTCGAGCTCATGGCCGCGGCCGGGGGCGACGTGATCGGTGTCGATCAACGGGTCTCGCTCGGCGACGCCTGGCGGCGGGTCGGCTACGACCGGGGCATCCAGGGCAACCTCGATGCGGCGCGCGTGCTCGCCGGCTGGGACGCGGTCGAGGTCGGCGCCCGGGCCGTTCTCCAGGAGGCCGGCGGCCGATCCGGCCACGTCTTCAACCTCGGGCATGGCGTGCTGCCCCAGACGGACACCGGGCTGCTGCGCCGGCTCGTCGAGTTCGTGCACGTGGAGTCGGCTCGCGCCGGGGCGCACGCATGATCGGGTCGGGCGGCCGGGGCGTCCTCCTGATGACCTACGGTTCGCCGGCATCCCTCGAACGCGAGGACGTCCGCGCCTACCTTGCCCGCGTCCGCAACGGTCGAGAGTCCGACCCCGAGCTCGTGGACGAGTTCACCCGGCGGTATCAGGTGATCGGTGGCTCGCCGTTGATCGAGATCACTCTAGGCCAGGCTGCCGCCCTCGAGGCGTCGCTCGGTTGGCCGGTCGCGGCGGGGATGCGCTTCTCCGAGCCGTCGATCGTCACCGGCCTACGCGGGCTGGCCGAGCGCGGCGCGGAGCGCGTCGCGGCGATCATCCTGTCGCCGCAGTTCTCGCCGCTGCTGATGGGCGGGTACGAGCAGGCCATCGAGGAGGCTCGGGCCACGATGGGTAACGGAGCGCCGCAGGTCGCCATGGCCGGCCCGTGGCACCTGGAGCCGGCCTTCGTCGGCGCGCTGGCCGAGCGCATCAAGGCGTTGTTGGATCGCCTGCCGGCGACGGACCGCGACGCGCCGATCCTGATGACGGCGCACAGCCTCCCGCGCCACGTGGCCGAGCGCGAGCCCGGCTACCTCGCCCAGTTACGTGAGACGGCCGAGGCGGTGGCTGCCGGCGCCGGGCTCACGCCCGACCGATGGCAGTTCTGCTGGCAGAGTGCAGGCCACGAGCCCGGTGAGTGGATGAAGCCGGACTTCGCCGATATCATGCCCGCGATCGCCTCATCTGGCGGCCGCTCGGTCGTCGTCGCGCCCGTTCAGTTCCTCGCCGACCATCTCGAGATCCTGTACGACGTCGACGTCGGGGCGCGCGAGCAGGCCGAACGGTTCGGGCTGGCGTTCCACCGGATCGAGTCCCTCAACGTCCACGCCGGCCTCGTCGAGGCGCTGGCCTCGGTCGCGCGACGCACCTGACGACGCGCTGGGATACTGGATCCGGGCGAGTGGCGGAATGGCAGACGCGCCGGCCTTAGGAGCCGGTGTCCCGTGAGGGACGTGTGGGTTCGACCCCCTCCTCGCCCACTTGGCCCGCGCGTTGATCCGGCCCATGGCCGCGTTGTCGCCCTCCCTCCCTCCCTCACGCAACCGAGGACCGTCAGCGGGCGATCGGCAGGCGAATCTCGAAGCGCGTCTCGTCCGGTCCGCTCGTCGCAGCGACCGTGCCGCCGGAGGCCTCGACGATTGCCTTGACGATCGCAAGCCCGAGGCCCGCATGCTGCCCATTCCTCCCGACGGCGTCGTCGGCCCGGAAGAAGCGGTCAAAGACGCGGGGCAAATCGGCGGCCGCGATCGGCGTGCCCGGATTCGCGACCGCGACAACGGCCGCGCCCTCTACGCGGGCCGCAGTGATTCGGATTGTCCCGCCGTCCGGCGTGTGTCGAACGGCGTTGTCCACCAGGTTCATCAGCGATTGGGTCAGGCGATCGGGATCGGCTCGGACCGGCAGCGGCCCGTCGCGATCCACGGCAACTTCTCGGTTCGGCGCGATGACCCGCGCGGCCGCGCCGATGTCGTCGACCAGCAGCCCCAGATCGACCTCTCGAGGAGTGAGGCGGCCGCCACCGGCTTCGAGCTGCGTCAGGAGAAGGAGATCTGCCGACAGGCGGGACAGGCGATCGATCTCGCGCCGCATCGCGCTCAGGGTCCTGGACCGGGTGTCCGCGTCGATCTCGCCGCGGGAGAGGATGTCGACGTAGCCACCGAGGACGGTTAGAGGCGACCGCAGCTCGTGCGAGGCATCCGCCGCGAACGCGCGCTGCGCCCGCAGCGTCGCGTCGACGCGATCGGCCATGCCGTCAAAGGCGCGTCCCAGTCGTCCCAGCTCGTCGTTTCCCGCGGGCAATGACGCCCTTGCGCTCAAGTCACCCCGCGCGATGCTGTTCGCGGCCCGGGCGACACTCTCGAGCGGCCGCAGGCCAAACCGCGTCACGACCCAGACGGCCATCACGGCGAAGAGCAGGAGCCCCAGTGCTGCGAGCTGCAGGGTTTCGCGGACCCGGCCGAGCGTGTCGTCGATGCTTGCGAGCGAGATCGCCAGCTGCGCGACCGCATTGGCCGGTCCGGCGGCCACGAAGGGACCCTTGCCGTTCTTCTGGTTGCCGAGACCACGGCCCTGACCTTGACCCTGACCGGGCTCGGAAGGCGGACCGCTGGTGCGCAGCTGCACCGGCGACAGGACGACGAGCGTGCGCTCACCGTCGCTCGAAGACCGGACCGCGTGCATGGTCGTGCCCGCGGCGATGGCGCCGGCATAGTCAGAGGCCTGGAGCCGCGTCTCCTGGACGGACCGCTCCGCACCATTCTGCTCGGCGGCAAGGACGTTGCCATCGGCGTCGATGATCGCAACGGCGGTGCCATATCCACCGAGGAGCGAGGCCAGGTCGCCGGCCGCCAGGTCGACTGCCGTTGGGCGCCGCCCGCCCGCGGCGTCGGCGACGACGAGACCGGCCTCGATCTCGAGGCGTTCCGCGGCGCTGTTGACGAGCGCCTCCTCGATGCTCGCGGCCGCTATCGCAAAGGCAGCGACGAGCATCGCAGCGGCGATCGCCGCGTAGAGGAGTGCAAGCCGGCCCCAGAGCGAGCGCAGCGGCGTCATCCGGAAACCTCCCGCAACACGTAGCCGACGCCCCGCAACGTCTCCACCATCTGCGGCTCACCGAGCTTGCGACGCAGGTATCCGACGTAGACCTCGACGAGATTGCCATCGAAGGAGTACCCCCAGAGCCGGTCGAGGATCACCTCCTTCGACAGGACCTCGCCGGGGTGGCGGAGGAACAGCTCGAGCAGCTCGTACTCCCTGGGCGTCAGCTGGATGGGGCTGTCTCGTCGCGTCACGACGTGCGTTCGTGGGTCGAGGGCGACGTCCCCGACCCGAACCACCTCGTCCGAGCGCGTGCTGCGCCTCAGGTGCGCCTGCACTCGGGCCAGCAGCTCGACGAAGTGGAATGGCTTCGCGATGTAGTCATCGGCACCCAGCTGGAGCCCGCGCACCCGATCCTCGACCTCTCCACGGGCAGTGAGCATGACGATCGGGACGTCGCTCTCGGCGCGAATGGCCGCGACGATGTCGAAGCCGTCCGCATCCGGCAACCCGACGTCGAGGATCACCGCGTCCGGCCGTTCGTGACGAAGGACCTCGAGCCCCTCGGACGCAGTCGCTGCCGATGCGACGCGATAGCCCTCATCACGGAGCCCCATCTCGACGAAATCGACGATTCCCGGCTCATCGTCGATCACGAGCACGAGCTGCGCGGCATCCGGGGGGGCACGCATGGGCGCCCATTGCACGCCTCCGGGACCAGCGGCGCAAGCCGACGGTCGTACTCTCAGCGACTTCTCAGGTTGCCCACGCGCCGGCGGGAGTATGGTCGGCGCATGCAATCACGACCGATCGTCCTGACGGCCGCAGCCGCTCTTGTAGCTGTTGCGCTGGCCGTACCCGCCCTCGCCGGCCAACCCTCCTCGCCCCCTGGGCAGGCGAAGGAGAAGGTTGAGAAGTCGCCGATCACGCTGAACGGCACCATCCAGAAGTCTACGGATGCCGACGGTGATGCCGTCTACACCCTTGCCGACGGCGGCACGACCTACACGCTCGAGGCCGGGCCGAAGTGGTTCTTCGGCGACGACTACCCGCTCGAGCCATACGTCGGCCAGGACGTCACCGTGGAGGGTGAGATCGCCGATGGCTCGACGGAGGTCGACGTCAATTCCATCGACGGCACCGAGCTCCGGGGCGAGGGCAAGCCTCCATGGGCCGGCGGCTGGAAGCAGGTTGGCGAGCGCCACCCGGGCTGGTCGCAGGAGAAGGCGGACCGCTTCGAGGCGAAGTTCGGCGGATGCTTCCCGCCGGGGCAGTGCAAGGACAAGCCCGCCGGCCAGACGGACGCCGAGGAGTAGCAGGCCCGGGCCCCGCCGGGTTGCCCAACGATCAACCGCCCGCATCGCGCAGCACCGACTCGCGAGCCTTGGCACGGCGGGTCGCGGGCCGACTCCTGCTCCTGTGCGCGGTCGCGACGTTCGTGGCGGCCGGCTCCTACTACCTGACCGTCGGCACCGGGGTCGGCCAGCTCATGGGCGAGCTCATCCTCGGCGGCCGGCCGGCATCGGTGGAGGCGGTGCTCGGAGCCGAGATGGTCCTTGCGAGTCTGTCGCGCCTGGCGATCGCGATCGGAACGGTGTTGATTACCGCCATCGCCCTGCTCCAGAAGCGGTTCGAGCTGGCGATGACCGCCGGTGCCACGATCCTGTTGGCCAACCTGACCACGCAGGTCCTGAAGCACCTCGTTCTCGATCGGTCCGACCTCCTGGGCGGCCTCTTCTACGTCCTGCCCAATAGCTTTCCGAGCGGCCATGCGACCGCGGCAGCGTCGATCGTGGTGGGGCTGATTCTCGTGCTGCCACCCATCCTCCGGTCGCCGATCGTTGTCCTTGGCGCGGTGGCGGTGGCCCTAATCGGCGCCAGCACGCTGGCGGCCGGCTGGCATCGAATGGCGGACGCGGTCGGCGGCGTCTTCGTCGCAACCGCGTGGGGATCCGGGCTCGCCGCTCTGCTGGCCTGGCGCCGGGGCGTCGAACCGGTCGGCTCCCGTTCCGCGGAGTTCGCGCGGCTCGCCTCGAGAGTTCCGGTCGTCCTCGGTGGGATCGCACTTCTCCTCGGCAGCGCGGTCTACGTCCTCGCGCTCGACAACCCCCTCGGGGTCCTGTTCCACCTCGCCGAGCACGGCGGCAGCGAGTTCCTGTTCCTGGTCGGCCTGCTCATCACCATCGGCATGTCACTCGTCGCACTGGGCGCCTTCGGGCTGGCCACGCGCGACGTACGCCTGGGTCCGCGCAGCCCCTGACGGGGGCCCCGCGGCGCTCGCGGGGACGCCGACACCTATACTCCGCAGACCATGCAGGTGACCGTCTCTCCGGCCCCCCGGAGCTCGCTGACCGTGCGCGTCGAGCTGCCGCCCGAGCGACTCGACGCCGCGCTAGCGGAGGCCGTCCGGCACCTCTCGCAGCGCACGAAGATCCACGGCTTCCGCCCCGGCAAGGCGCCGCGGGCCGTCGTCGAGCGAGCGGTCGGGCCCGAGGCCGTGCTCGAGGAGGCGATGGACCACGTCGTCCAGCGCGCCTACCGCGACGCGCTCCGCGAGCAGGACATCCTGCCGCTCACCCAGGCCGAGGTGAACGTCGAGCAGGGCGAAGAGGGCAAGCCCGTCATCTTCACCGCGACGATCCAGGTCCGCCCCGAGGTCACCCTCGGCGACTACAAGAGCTTCAAATTCAAGCCGGCGATCGAGACCATTGACGACGCCAAGGTCGACAAGGTGGTCGAGGAGCTACGCGACCAGAACGCGTCGCTCGCACCGGTCGAAGACCGTGGCGCCCGCAACGGTGACTACGCGGTGATCGGCTACACCGGCACCCGCGACGGCGTGGCGTTCGAGGGCGGCTCGGCAGAGCGCATGCCGCTGATCCTCGGCGAGGAGCGCCTGATCCCGGGCTTCGAGGCGCATGTCGTCGGCCTCCGGCCGGGTGAGACCACCGCCTTCGACATCGGCTTCCCCGAGGACTACCCGGAGGCGACCCTCGCCGGCCAGCAGGCCCGGTTCGAGGTGGAGCTCAAGGAGCTGCGCGAGAAGATCCTGCCGGCCGAGGACGACGAGCTCGCCCGGTCGCTGGGCGCCTTCGAGGACCTGGCGGCGATGCGCGTCGAGATCAGGGCTCGCCTCGAGCGCAACGCCCTCGACAAGGCGCGCCACGAGTTCGCAGACAAGATCATCGAGTACGCGGCCGCGAACGCGACGCTGGAGCTGCCCGACATCCTGGTCGAGCAGGAGATCGAGATCATGCACGACGAGCTCCGCGGCTCCCTCGCCCGGCAGGGAATCGACGAGGCGTCATATCTCAAGGTCACGGGCAAGACCGAGGCGGACCTCCACACCGATTTCAAGCCCCGCGCCGAGAAGCGCGTCAAGGTCCTGCTGGTGCTGTCGAAGGTGGCCGAGGCCGAAGACCTCGAAATCTCCGACCGTGACGTCGACGCCGAGGTCGGGCGCGCCCGCGAGCGCTACGGCAGCGACAAGCGGACCATGGCCTACTTCGACTCCGAGCGCGGCCGCAGCTTCATTCGGACCACGCTCCGGCGCAGTCGCCTGATCGAGAAGCTCGTCGACGAGTGGCTGACTGCCCACCCGGAGCACCCGCCGCTACCGCATCTCGAGGAAGACGATCCCAGCGCCCTTGGCGAGCACGGCTCCGGGCACGATCGTGGCGAGGACCACGACCACGCCGGCCACGACCACGCCGGCCACGACCACGACCGCGACGTGGAGCGCGGCGGCGAGGCCGTAACCCCGGCCGCGCGCGCCGGCTGACCCCAGGCGAATCAAGTACCCCACCCAGGTCCCTCACCAGCAGCGCACAGGAGATCGCCGACATGCTCGTCCCGATGGTCATCGAGTCCTCCAGCCGGGGGGAGCGCGCGTACGACATCTACTCGCGGCTGCTGAAGGAGCGGATCATCTTCCTGGGCGACGTGATCGAGGATCACCTCGCCAACCTGATCATCGCGCAGCTGCTGTTCCTCGAGTCCGAGGACCCGGAGAAGGACATCAGCCTGTACATCAACTCGCCGGGCGGCGTCGTGACGGCTGGCCTCGCGATCTACGACACCATGCAATACCTGCGCGCCCCGGTCAGCACGATCTGCATCGGCCAGGCGGCGTCGATGGCATCGGTGCTGCTCGCGGCCGGCGAGAAGGGCAAGCGCTACGGCCTGCCGCACAGCCGGATCATGATCCACCAGGGTTCCGGCGGGTTCCGGGGCGCGCCTATGGACGCGCTGATCCAGATGAAGGAGTGGGAGACCCTCGTTGACCTGAACCACCAGATTCTCGCGCGGCATACGGGCCAGCCGCTCGAGAAGCTGATCACGGACACGGAGCGGGACCGATTCATGTCTCCCGACGAGGCAAGGGACTATGGCATCATCGATGCGGTCTACAACCTCCAGGGGTCGTCGTTGATCGCTGCAGCCCACGATGCCGGACTTTCCGGCGGCGAGGGTTCCAGCGTCACGGAGCCGTCGGAAGCGACGGAGCCGGAGCCGATCCCGGAGCAGAAGAAGTCGAAGTCCTGAGCCGGCACTCCAGCCGGGCGGGGCGACGACCGGTTGGCAGGGGGAACTGGTGAGCGCAACGAGCGGCGGCAAGGGCGCGAAGGTCCCGTATCGCTGCTCGTTCTGCGGCAAGAGCCAGGAGCAGGTCCGCAAGCTCATCGCGGGCCAGGGCGTCTATATCTGCGACGAGTGCATCAACCTCTGCCAGGAGATCATCGAAGAGGAGATGCTGGAGCAGCCGAAGTCGAAGCCGGCTGCCGCCAAGCTCCCCAACCCGCGCCAGATCAGCTTCGCGCTGGACCAATACGTGATCAGCCAGGACAAGGCCAAGAAGGTCCTTTCGGTCGCGGTCTACAACCACTACAAGCGGGTGAACGCCGGCCACGCGGTCGACGAGGTCGAGCTCCAGAAGTCGAACGTGCTGCTGGTCGGGCCAACCGGGTCCGGCAAGACGCTCCTCGCCCAGACCCTCGCGCGGGTGCTGGACGTGCCGTTCTGCATCGCGGACGCGACGTCGCTGACCGAGGCGGGCTACGTCGGCGAGGACGTCGAGAACATCCTGCTGCGCCTGATCCAGGCCGCGGACTTCGACGTCGCCCGCGCCCAGCGCGGGATCATCTACATCGACGAGATCGACAAGATCGCGCGCAAGGCGGACAACCCCTCGATCACCCGCGACGTTTCGGGCGAGGGCGTGCAGCAGGCGCTGCTCAAGATCCTGGAAGGCACGGTTGCCAACGTGCCACCGCAGGGCGGCCGCAAGCACCCCCACCAGGACTTCATCCAGATCGACACCACGAACGTCCTGTTCATCTGCGGCGGCGCGTTCGACGGCCTCGAGAAGATCGTCGAGGAGCGGGTTGGCAAGCGGACGATCGGCTTCGGGTCGGAGAACGTCTCCAGCCCCATCGAGCGTGGCCGGATCCTCGAGAAGCTGATGCCCGAGGACCTGCTGAAGTTCGGGCTCATCCCCGAGTTCGTCGGGCGGCTGCCGGTCATCGTGACCCTCACCGCCCTGACGGCGGCGGATCTCGTGCGGGTCCTGACCGAGCCCAAGAACGCGATCGCGCGGCAGTTCCAGAAGTTCCTGTCGCTGGACAAGGTGGAGCTCGTGTTCACGCCGGGCGCGCTGGAGGCCGCCGCGGATGTCGCGCTTAACCGCAAGACCGGCGCGCGCGCGCTGCGCTCGATCGTCGAGGAGGCGCTCCTCGAGGTCATGTACGACATTCCGGAGCGCGCCGACGTGCGCAAGTGCATCATCACCGAGGAGACGATCCGCTCGGGCCGGCTCCCACTTCTCCTCACCAAGACCGAGGTCGACAAGGGCGTCGACGAGACGAACTACGAGGACTGGCTCGCCGCCCAGGGCGCCACCGCGTAGCTCGGCCGGCCACGGCACGCCCGGCCGGATGTTCCGTGGAGGGCGATCAGAGTCGGCGCGAGAGTCCCGGCCCGACGCTTCGACCCGCCGTTGCCGTGATGCCGCGCGAGGCGATGGCGCGCGAGCCGCGGTGCGGTCCTGCGACGAGCGACAGGAAGACGTTCACGAGGTCCGGGTCGAACTGGATTCCTCGCTGGCGGCGGAGCTCGGCGACCGCCTCGTCGTGCGACCTGGCGCTCTTGTATGGCCGCTCCGAGATCATCGCCTCGTAGGCGTCCGCAATCGCGACGATGCGCGAGCCGATCGGAATGTCCTCGCCTGCCAGGCCGTGGGGATAACCCGTCCCGTCGAACCACTCGTGGTGATGCAGCACGATCGATGCCGCGTCCCGAATCGCGCCGGCCTGCTCCAGCACGACCTGGCCGATTCGCGGGTGCTCCACGATCGAACGCCACTCGACCGAGGTCAGCGCCGATGGCTTCGACAGGATCTCGTCGGGGATGGCGACCTTGCCCACGTCGTGCAGGAGACTCGCGGTTCGGATGCGATCGATGTCGCCGTCCGGCAGGCCCACGGCCCGCCCGAGGTCGGCGGCAAGATCCGCGATGAGCTGCGAAGTGCCGCCGGCCCACCCGGGTCGCTGGGCGAGCGCTCCCAACAGGTGCAGGTTCGACGCCTGGAAGGCGGCCAGTCCCAGCTCCGAGGCCTGGGCGCGGGCGCCCGCGCCGATCGTGGCGCTCGGCACGCGCGAGCCGTCGTCAAGCGGCCGGAACACCTGGGTATTGTCGCGTCCGAAGTCCTTGGCGCCATAGAGCGCCCCATCCGCTTCGCCGAGCACCCGGTCGACATCGAGCAACGTGCTGCCGTCGCCACCCGACACGCCGGCGCTGAGGGTCACCGTGACGTTCACCTGGCCCTTCTCGATCGGGACCGCGATCGCCGTGCGCCCTACGACCCGGCGAAGGTTCTCGGCCGAGATCCGTCCGCCGTCGACGTCGGTCTCGGGCATCACCAGGAGGAACTCCTCGCCGCCGTAGCGCCCGAGCGTGTCGATGCCGCGGATGCTGGCCCGCAGCAGGCGTGCGACCTGTCGCAGCACCTCGTCCCCGACTGCGTGGCCGTGCGTGTCGTTGACCCGCTTGAAGTGGTCGACATCGATCAACGCGACGGCGAGCGGACGTCCATAGCGGTTTGCCCGCTCGATCTCCGCGGCCAGGGCGTGGACGCTCGCGGGGCGGTTGAGAAGGCGCGTCAGCTGGTCCGTCGCGGCCAGCGTCTCCACGTCCGCGATGCGCCTGGCGAGCCGCTCGATCGATGAGTTGAGGATGCGATCCGGCAGATTCGGCGGAGCGTGCGGGGGCGAGGCGTGGGTCGCCTGCGCCAGCTGGTCCGTCAGGCGAGCGAGCTGGTGCGCCCGACGCCGACCGACGACGACCGAGAAGAGCAGCGCACCGAGGGCGGCACCGAACGCGATCAGCGCGAGATCGAACAGCAGCCCCGGCCCTGGCTCCAAGCGATACACCCCCGGTGACGGCGCGACCGTTGAAGGCACGGTGGCGTTTGGATACCGAGGTTATCGGGCCGCGACCGGCGCGCGACAGAGCCCAAAGGTCCGGCTGGGAACCGCGCGTGCGGGCCGACGCGCCAGGGCGTGCGCCGCCTCGATGACGTGCGGTGTACACTCCCGCCCTCACGGCGACGACCGAGAGGAGTAGCGCCCGAGCGGGCCCACGAGCGAGTGCGGGACGGTGTGAGCCGCACGGGCATACGGGTGTGAAGGTCGCTCGCGAGCCGTGCGGTTGGCGCCCGATAGCGCGTCACGAGGAGGCACCGGATCCGCCCGCGAGGCGGCGATCGGCGGGATGACCGCCGGGGGCCCGGACCTCGAACCAGCAGGTGGTACCACGACCCCGTTCGTCCGCTGGACGAGCGGGGCATTTGATTCCCGGGAGGCAATACCGAACCGTGGGCGAGACACAGCCGATGACGAACGAGCCGACGAACGAGCCGACGCGCGCGCTGCCGAAGGCGTACGTGCCCGCCGATGTCGAGGGCGCGATCTACGACCGCTGGCTGGCTGCCGACGTCTTCGCGCCCGATGGCGCCGGCTCGCGCGCGGATAAGTCGCTGGCCCCGTTCGTGATCATCCAGCCGCCACCGAACATTACCGGCGCGCTCCACCTCGGCCACGCGCTCACCTCGACCCTCGAGGATGCGATGGTTCGCCACGCCCGGATGCAGGGCCACCCGACCCTGTGGCTACCGGGCCTCGACCACGCCTCGATCGCTGCCCAGTACGTCCTCGACAAGATCATCGCGGAGGAGGGCGAGACCCGCGAGAGCCTCGGACGCGAGCGCTATCTCGAGCGGATGTGGGAGTTCATCAACACGACCCGAGAGGTGATGCTGGGCCAGCAGCGTCGCATCGGCGCGTCGCTGGATTGGAGCCGGCTCAGGTTCACGATGGACGAGGGCTCCGCTCACGCGGTGCGGGTGAGCTTCAAGCGGCTGTACGACGACGGCCTGGCCTACCGCACCGAGGCGCTCATCAACTGGTGCCCGGGCTGTCGGACGAGCGTGTCCGACCTGGAGGTCCTGCCGACGCCGGAGACCGGCACGCTCTGGACGATCCGCTACCACCTCGTTGACGAGGCCAGCGGCGAGCCCGACCCGACCACCTGCATCGCGGTCGCCACGACGCGCCCGGAAACGATCCTGGGCGACACCGCGGTCGCGGTCCATCCCGAGGACGAGCGCTATGCCGCGCTGGTGGGGCGCCGGGTGCGGATCCCGTTCGTGGAGCGCGACGTGCCCGTCATCGCCGACGACATGGTTGATCGCGCCTTCGGTACGGGTGCCGTCAAGATCACGCCGGCCCACGATCGCGACGACTACGCCACCGGCCGCCGCCACGACCTGCCGATGATCACGGTCCTCGCCGACGACGCGACGCTCAACGAAGAGGGTGACGGCTACGCCGGCCTGGACCGGTACGAGGCGCGGCGCCGGATCGTGGCGGACCTCGAGGCGCGCGGCGACCTGGAGGCCGAGAAGCCGCACGAGATGCTCATCGGGCGCTGCCAGCGCTCCAACGATGTCATCGAGCCGCGGCTCAAGACGCAGTGGTTCATCCGCACCGGACCGCTGGCGGAGGCGGCACTCCGCGCCACGCGCAGCGGCGAGACCACGATCGTGCCCGCGCGCTTCGAGAAGGTCTGGGAGAGCTGGATGACCAACATCCACGACTGGAACGTGAGCCGCCAGCTGTGGTGGGGCCACCGGATCCCGGCCTGGTACTGCCCGAATGGACACGTGACGGTGTCGGCCGAGGCGGCCGGCCCGAGCGCGTGCGACACCTGCGGTCGCGAGGCGGCAGACCTGACCCAGGACCCGGACATCTTCGACACCTGGTACAGCTCCGGCCTGTGGCCGTTCTCCACCCTGGGCTGGCCGGACCAGACCGACGACCTGCGCCGCTACTACCCCGGCGCGGTCATGGAGACGGGCTACGACATCATCTTCTTCTGGGTCGCCCGGATGATGATGCTCGGACTCCAGCTGACCGACGTCGAGCCATTCCACACGGTCTACCTGTCCGGCCTGATCCGCGATCCGGAAGGCCACAAGATGTCCAAGACGAAGGGCAACGTGGTCGATCCACTCGGGGCAATCGACGACTCGGGGGCTGATGCGCTGCGCTTTGCGGTGATCCACGGTGCCACGCCGGGGAACGACCAGCGGTTTGGTGCGGCCAAGCTGGAGCATGCCCGCAACTTTGCGAACAAGCTTTGGAACGCGACGCGGTACGTCGCCGGCGCCCGACCCCCGAGCATCCCCGCCGATGCCGAACGCCGGCTGCCCGCCGATGCTCACCTGGGACCGGTCGAACGATGGCTGTTGTCGCGGGCCGCCGCGACGGTCGAGGCGGTGGATGGCGCGATGGCCGACCACGCGTTCGGCGAGGTGACGCGCCTGGTCTATGACGCGATCTGGAGCGAGTACTGCGACTGGGGCCTGGAGCTGGCCAAGGTCCGTCTCGCCGACGCCGACCAGCCGGCCGAG
>DATKBR010000053.1:0-9107 GCA_035513775.1 Candidatus Limnocylindria bacterium | reverse complement strand
GAGCGCCGCGGCGTCGAGGCCGGGCACGGTCTCCTCGGTGCCGCCGGACGGGCGTCCGTACGCGGTGCCCGGCGCGTAGATCGTGGAGACGAACGCGTCGTCGGCACGGCGGCGGGGGTCGGCCTTCGCCTGCAGCAGGTCGTTGAGGCGCTCGTCCCGGAGTCGATCCACGTCTTCAGCCGGGAACGTCGGCTCGGTTGCCACCTCCGCGACCAGGCCCAGGGCGGCGCCCAGTCGCTCCGCCGGCACCTCGACGCTGATCGACATCCCATCCCAGCCGGCCTCGGCGTGCAGGGACGCACCCAACCGCTCCGCGGCCTCGGTCAACCCGATCGCGTCATGGCTCTTCGTGCCCTCGGTCAGCGCGCGGGCCATGAGCGAGGTGATGCCGGCCTGCTCCTCGGGCTCGTCGACGGCGCCGCTCGGCAGGACGAGCGTGGCCGACACCAGCGCACGGCCCGGCAGGTGAACCGAGATCAACCCGAGCCCATTCGAGAGCTCCAGGCGCTCGAACCGCGGGAACTGGAAGGGCCGCGGCTCCCCGTGCGTCGGGCGGTCCGCGACTACCACGGGCTCCTCGACGCTCATCGCGTGGCCCGCTGTGTCGGGGGTGTCGCCGACGCGTCGCTCGTATGCGTGAATCCGGGCCTCGGGCGGCTCCATCCGGCGGCGATGCGTGTCGCCAGCATACGAAGGTCCCGGAGCCGGAGGGGTGGTGAGGCCATGGGCTGCTCGAGCGCCGGCGCCGCGGCCCGGCCGTTCGGCGCCTCACGGCCGGGCCGGCCGTTCGGTGCCTCACGGCGCGCTCGTATTACGGCGACGCGCATCGCCGAGGGCAGAGGTTCGCCAATTGCCGATTCCGCGAATACGAACGTGCCGGACGACCGAGCAGCCCTGCTCATTCGGCGCTCGTGATCATGTCGGCGCCGGCGGCGGGCAGGTAGGTCAGCACGACGCGGTTGTCCTCCTTGAACACGTCGCGGCAGACGGCCCGGATCTGCTCGGCAGTCGTCGACAGGTAGCGCGGCAGGATGCTGTTGACCATGCCCGGGTCGTTGAACAGCGTGGCGTACATCGACAGGCGATCGGCCTTCTCGTCGACGCGCTGGAGCGCGCCAAGCTCGTCGGCCTCCGTGAGCGCCTTCGCCCGTGCCAGCTCGTCGTCCGAGACCGTCTCGCGGCCCATCTTCTCGAGCTCCTCCCAGAACGCGGTTTCGAGCGCGACGAGGTCGACGCCCGGGCGGGCGGTCGCCCAGCCGGCCGTGACCGAGGCGCCGGCAACGAGCCCCATCGAGAACAGCGCGACATCCTGCGCCAGGCGCTCCTCACGCACGAGCCGGCGATGGAGGCGCGAGCCCTTGCCGCCGGCTAGGATCTGGCCGGCGAGATCGAGCGCGTCGAGGCGCGGGTCACCGAAGATCGGGCCGCGAAAGCCCCAGTGGATCCGCGGCAGCGGCACGCGGTCCGGGATCACGGTGCGAATCTCGCCTCCGAGGCTCGGCGGAAGCGTCATGTCCGGCAACGGCACCGGCAGGTTCGGGTTGGCCGGGATCGCGCCGAAGTAGCGCTCCACCCACGTTCGAACCTGGTCCGGTTCGACGTCGCCGACGACCGACAGCACCGCGTTGTTCGGGGCGTAGTGGAGCCGGAAGAACGCCGACACGTCCTCGATCGAGGCCGCGTCGAGGTCCGCCATCGAGCCGATGGTGGGGTGGTGGTACGGGTGGCCCTCGGGGAAGATCGAGCGGAGGAGCTTCTCCACCCACGAGCCGTACGGCCGGTTGTCGTACGACCAGCGCTTCTCGTTCTTGACCACCTCGCGCTGGTTGTCGAGGTTCTCCTGGCTGAGGGCGTCCAGCAGGGTGCCCATCCGGTCCGCCTCGAGCCACAGCGCGAGCTCGAGCTGGTGGCTGGGCATGGTCTCGAAGTAATTGGTTCGATCCAGCCAGGTCGTGCCGTTCATCGTCCCGCCGGCCGCCTGGACCAGCGCGATGTGCTCCGCCTTGCCGACGTGCGCGGAGCCCTGGAACATCACGTGCTCGAACAGGTGGGCGAAGCCGGTCCGGCCCTGCTCCTCGTGCTTGGACCCCACGCCGTACCAGATGTTGACCGCCGCGACCGGCGCGAGGTGGTCCTCGGAGGTGATCAGGCGGAGTCCGTTGGGCAGGCGCTTTTCCGTGAAGTCAACCTTGGGGACGAGCACTCCGTGATTCTAGGGCAGCGCCGTCAGACCGTGATTGCTACGACGGCGAGCGCCACCGCGAGGCCGACTACTCGTCCGAACCCCAGCCACCGGCCCATGGCGGCTCGTCGCCCTTGATGCTGCCCCAGTACCTCGGGTAGCCCTTCATCCCCTTCCTGGTCGTGATCGGTTTGATCGCCTGCGCGGCCGAGACCACGTGGATGTGGAGTGTCTCGAGCAGGGCCAGCCTGTCCGTGAGCTGTGCCAGCAGAGCCTCCGCGGCCGCCTTTCGGTCGACGGCGAACAGGCTCTCGAGCAGCTTCTGGCGGAGTGCGTCGATCTTCCGCGCCATCGCGAACTGGCGGTCGTTGATGGCGATGCCGGACGCCCAGTGCTCGTTGTAGGACGCCCGGTGCTCCCGCACCCAGCCGGCGTAGACCGGGAGGACGTTGACGGTGTGCGTGCTTGCCTGGGTGACGGCGTTGATCCCCCGGCTGATGCGTGGATCGAGCGCGGAGATCGCCGTCTCCTTCTGGTCGATCGCCGCCCGCAGCTTGAGCATGTCCGCGCTCTCGGCGGCTTCGTTGTTGCCCTTGTAGCCGCCGGCAGCGCCCGCGTCCGGCTCCCCCGCGCCCTTCTTCGCGGCATCGGGCTTGCTCGCGGCGGCCTCCCGCTTGAGGGCGGCGCGAAGAGCCTGATGGCGGATGAACTCGAAATTGGAGATGTGCATGTCGATCAGCTGGAGCTGCTGATCTCGGAGCCCGTCAGGCAGGTCCGTGTAGCGCTCCTTGTTCGCGACGGCGATCCGCCGCGCCCGCAGCTCGTCCAGCGTCTTCTGGGAATCGGACACGACCGATTTCGCCGCCGCCGCGTCCTTGAGCTTGCCACGGAGCTCCGCGCGCTTCGCATCGAGGGCCGCCCGGCCGGCCGGGCCGGGAAAGTTCTTGTCGCCCTTGAGCTCCAGTGTCCACGCGGTCTCGTCGCCGCCCCGGGCGACCTGCGCGCCGACCAAGCGGGCACCGCGCTCCTTCACCAGCTTGCTGTAGGCGCGCATCATGTCTTCCTTGGACCAGGCGTTGCGCATCTCCTTGTTGAGCTTTTCCAGCTCGCGGACGACCTCCGGCGACACCCTGGCGGTGAGCGTCCACTCGCCGGACGGCTTGACGTCGCCCGTCGTCGGCACGCCCATGAATATCTCGCCGAGCTGCTTGCGGTTGTACTCACCCGAGTCGCTGCTGACCTTGATCTGCGCGTCGTAGCTCTCCTGCTCGCCGCCTTCCTCGCCGCTCTGGAGGCTGGACGTGATCTGCGCGCTCGACCTGAGCTTGTCCTGGCCGAGGATGTTCTTGCCGATCCAGCTCGGGTCCTGGTTGTGCGCCTTCTGGCCTCCGAATTGCGCCTTCCTGCCGCCCGTGGCGTCGGTCTTGATGATCTCCCACGTCGAACCCGTCCACTTCGCCGTCCCGAGCAGCGGGATCGATACGTTGTCGTGGTCCTCCTCGGATCCGCTGGAGGTCATGGACTTCATCGTGGCGCCAACGATCGGGGGCAGGCCGTTCTTCGCGTAGCGCTCGAAGGCGCCCCGGCCCTGGGGCGTGCCGAGATCGAACTCCCACACGACCTCGAAGGCCTTCGTCTCCGATGAGCCCTTCGTGAGCGTGATGCCGCCGGCGCCCGTGACGTCCGAACCAGTCGTCCCGCTCACGCTGCCAGTGACGTGGAAGACCTTCTCGCTGATCCGGCGCACCTTGAACTGGCGGGTCGTGCTCTCGAACTCGCCATATCCGAGGCTGGCGCCCTGGAGTGCCACCGAGCCGCCCATGCTGGAGCCGGACATGTCGCCCGAGCCGCGCTCCTCGCCGATCTTGATCTGCAGCGCACCCGCGACCGTGGTCGGCGGGAGCATGTAGAACCGCTCCGCGGCGATGACCTTGGCGGCCTTGTCCCGGAACTCCCTGGCCTGCTTCTCGTCGTCGAAGTGCTTCGTCCCGGTCTCCAGCGACGCCTCGGACGAGCCGACCTGGACGCCGACGGACGGCCCACCGCCGACCTGCTTGCCGCCGCCGAGGCCGAAGCCGCTGCTGGTCGTCACGGTGTACGTGACGTCGAAACCGCCGCCCTCCGCCGGGATCGGGTCGCTGGCCTGTACGGACACACCGCCGCTCACCGACGGCGTCAGCGACGTGCCGCCCTTCGTCTCGACCTTGTACGCGAGCTGGCCGCTGACGTTGCCCTTTGGATCGATCGTCGCCGTCCCGGTGACGCCGTGCTTGGTGCCGCCTTCGGTGGTGCGCGTGGTTCCGCCCTGCCCGGTGAGGCCCTTCTCGCCGAGGCCGACATTGGCGGACGTCGAGGTCGCGCCCGTCCTTTTCGGGCTCCCTGCTTCGTCCCTGCCCGCGAACCTCTCGGTTGATCGCTCACCGCCGAGGACGAGGCTCCCATCCGGCTTGAGGGTCAGGTTGCCCGCGGTCTTGGTGGTCGTCGACGTGTCGCCGGTGGTCGCGGTCGTCGTGCTCTGGCCACCGATCGAGGCGACGTTCCCGCCCCCGACGCTGGCGGTGCCACCGCGCGCGCGCTTCGTCGTCGTATCGCCGCTGGTCGTCTCGTCCACGACCATGACCTCGCCGGCGACCCCGGGCTTGCCCCTGGTGGAGCTGATGTCGGACTTGATCCGGCGACTGCTGCCGCCTGTCGCGGGCGCGGCTGCGCCGGTCGCCACTGGCGCCGGGGCGGCCGGGGCCCCCGGCGGGCCCGGCGCCCCCGGCGGGCCCGAAGCCCCGGAGCCTGCCGTTGTCGTGGGGATGGCGAGCGTCGGCACGCCCTTGATCGGGTAGTTCTGCGAGATGACGATGAGGTTCCCGACCTTGTAGGCCGTCGGCGTCGTCGATCCCTTGCCCTGGTCCAGCTGGAAGCCCTGAGCGTGCCAGTCGTCGTTAGGGCTGCGGACGACCGATTGCGGATTGGCCTTGAGGGCGGCCATCACGTCGACGTACGTGGCAGCCTGCGCCGTCGGTCGCCCGGCCGGCTCCGGCCCCCGACTGAACCCCGGTGTCCCGCCGAAGCCGGGGGCCCCGCCGAAGGCCGGGGCCACCGCACGCGTCATGGGCCGCTCTGGTGCCGGTGCTCCAGGGGTCGTCCCGGAAGGCCCGGACGCGACCGGTGCCGGACCGCCGCCCGGCGTCCCGAGACCAGTTCGATCGTCGCCACTGTACGAGGGGATTGGCGTGGCGCGGCCCTGGTAGTCAGGACTTACGGCGATCAGGTTCCCGACCTTGAACGCCGGCGGCGGCTGATCGCCGTAGCCCTTCGCCTTATGGAAATTCCAGAGCTGGTAATGCCAGTCGTCGGATGGGCTCCGGAAGACGCGAGACGGGTCGCTGCCGTAGGTGGCTTCGACTGCATGGCCGGGCACCTCCACGGCCCTTGGCTTCAACAGCGGGACCTGCTTTGCTGTCTGGTCCACGGCGCCGAACTGCCCCGGGGCGACCGCTCCACCGCTAGCGACCGGCCCGCCTCCGCCCACGGGAACCATCGGCTCGTTGCCGGGCCGGCTGACCGCACCGACGCCGCCTGGGCGGGCAGTCGGCGGCGGGAGCGTACCGGCACCGGTCACCGCACCGGCCGGCACGGGTGCGTCGCCGCCCGCGGACTGAGGCACGGTGGTCGCCATCGCCAGGGCGGGGATCGTCTCGTCGAGAGGCCCGGGCGCCCGCTGGATGACCGCTCTGCGCCGCGCGACGCCGGCGAGCATCACGCTGAGCGCCTGGTTGCCGACGCCCGACCCACCGGCCGCCAGGGGCGGCGCCGCGGCGTTGCGGCCGCCGGTGAGCAGCTGTACCACGGCCTGGTTGCCGGCGGCCTGCTGCAGCTCCATCGCCAAGTCGAAGGGTCCGGCGTCGTTCGCGTTCGAAGGGTGCGCCTCGGCCGGCCCCAGGGACGAGGTCGACGGTCCGCGGCCGGTCGGTGCGCGCGCCACCGGCCGCGCGGCCTGGCGCGTCGTGGTCGCGCGGATCCGTGCGGCGCGAACCTGGGCCAACGCAGAACCTCCGAGCAAGTGTCCGGCCACCCGATCGTATGAAGCGGGCAGCCGGCTCCGGAAGGCCCGATCGGGCAGCCGTGCGGGCAGCCGCGACCACACCGGATTGGATTCGGCCGTCGCTCAGAGCGAGAGGACGGCCTCGCGATCGTGCGGTTCGTCGCCGGGGGTGCCCGCGACGGGGGCGCCGGTAGTTCCGGCGAGTAGTGCCAGCCACTCCCCGATCGAGCGCACATCGGCGACCTGGGCGTCGATCGCGGGGTCCAGGGCCTCCGCGGCCGCGACCGCGGTCTCCATCGCGGTGAGGCAGGGCACGCCCTCCTCGATGGCCGCGTGGCGGATCTCCGCCGCATCTCGAATCGCACCTGAGCGTGGCGTCGGCGTGTTGACCACGAGGCGCACATCGCCGGAGCGGATCACGCTGACGAGGTCGGGCAGGCCGCCGGCGGTGGGCCGGCCTTCGTAGTCCAGGGTGGGCAGCTTCGCCACGAGCTCAGCCGTGAACCCGGCGGCCGCGAGCGCGGCGCGGGTGCCCTCGGTGGCGGCGAGCCGGAAGCCGGCGCGATCCAGCGCGGACGCCAAGCGAGGCAGGAGCGGTTTGTCGCGCTCCGCGATGGAGAGCAGGGCGAGGGGCGGGGGCGGGGGCGGCGAGTCGCTGGCGGCCGCGATGGAGGCGGCCGGTGGCTCCAGGGACGGCAGCAGGCCAGCCCCACGAAGTGCCTTGGCTAGCGCCACGCGCGCATCGGTGTGGATGCCGATGACCTCGCCGGTCGACTGCATCGACGGCCCCACGGACGGATCGACGCCCCGCAGCTTCGTCGTCGAGAACGCCGGCGCCTTGACCGCCACGTACGGCGGCGGCGGGAGCAGCCCGCCGGGCCAACCGAGCTCTTCGAGCGAGGCCCCGAGCGCGATCCGCACCGCCAGCTCCACCATCGGCACACCGGTCACCTTCGACAGGAACGGCACGGTTCGCGAGGCGCGGGGATTGACCTCGATGAGGTACACGCCGTCCTCGCGGACGATGAACTGGGCGTTGACCAGGCCGCGCGCGCCGAGGGCGAGCACGACACGCTCCATCGTCGCGACGATCAGCCCCTGGTCCGCCTCGCTCACCGACTGCGGCGGGAACAGCCCGACCGAATCGCCGGAGTGGACGCCCGCCCGCTCGACGTGCTCGAGCAGGCCCGGGATGAGCACGCGGTCGCCGTCGGAGACGGCATCGACGTCGACCTCGATGCCCTCCAGGTAGCGGTCGATCCGGACGGGCCGGTCGGGGTCGACGACGGTCGCCGCCGCGAGCTGGCGGACGAGATCGTCGGGCGAGTAGCAGAAGTCGATCGCGAGGCCGCCGATCACGAACGACGGCCGCACGATGACCGGGTAGCCGATGCGCTCCGCGAGAGTCATCGCCTCCTCGATGGAGCGGGCCATGCCGCCCTCCGGCTGCGGAATGCCGAGCCGGTCCAGGAGCGCGGCGAAGCGGGTGCGCTCCTCGGCCTGGTCGATGGCCTCGAGGTCGGAGCCGAGAAGCTCGACGCCGGCGGCCGCCAGCGGCGCCGCGAGGTTCAGCGGCGTCTGGCCACCGAACGCGACCATCGCGGGCATCAGCGTCGAGGAGGTGTCGGAGTCGGGGCCGGCGCCGCCGTGATCGGGCGCGGACTCGGCCTCGAGCAGGCTCAGGATGCTCTCCGCGTCGAGCGGCTCGAAGTACAGGCGGGTCGACGCGTCGAAGTCGGTCGAGACCGTCTCCGGGTTCGAGTTGACCATCACCGCGGACCAGCCCTGGTCGCGCAGGGTCGCGGCGGCCTTCACGGCGCAGTAGTCGAACTCGATCCCCTGCCCGATCCGGACCGGGCCGCTGCCGATGACGAGCGCGGCCGGGCGCGGGACAGGTGGCGCCTCGGGGGTTGAGCCGGCGGCGGCGTAGGTCGCGTAGAAGTACGGGGTCTCGGCGGCGAACTCGGCGGCGCAGGTGTCGACCATCGCGTAGCCCGGCGCGAGGCCCAAGGCGTGGCGGGCGGCCCGGACGGCCTCGATCGGCACGGAGGCGAGATTCGCGATGTCCCCGTCGCCGAATCCGAACCGCTTGGCTGTCGCCAGGAGCGATGCGGCGTTCGGCTCGATGGCGGGCCACCGCGGCTGGGCCGCCTCGCCGGCAGGACCGCCGACGGGAATGGCGGCCGGACCGCCCACGAGCCCGTCGCCCATCTCCCGAATCTCAGTTTCGAGCCCCACGTTGCGACCCATCTCCGCGAGGAACCACGACGAGATGCCGGTTCCGAGCTGGATGTCCGTCTCGGGCACGCCCCGGCGCAGGAGCGCGAGCACCCGCCACAGCCGCGAGTCCGATGGCGCGAGGAACCGGCGCACCACGATCGGCGCCGCCGAGCGCTGGGCGAACCGCGTCGATTCGCACGCCGTGCCGGACTCGTCCATGTACCGGATCGGCGCGTCGTCGTCCGGGTCGCCGGCGAGCACGGCGGCGAGGTAGTCCAGCGTCGGCGCCCACGCAACGTCCTCCGCGAGCGGGCCGGCGCCCGCCTGCTCCAGCCCGCGGAGCGCCTTGTTCAGCGCCGCCCCGAAGGTCCGGTCGATCGCCATCACCTCGCCGGTCGCCTTCATCTGGCTGCCGAGGCTGCGATCGGCGCCGGGGAACTTGTCGAACGGGAAGCGCGGCAGCTTGACCACGACGTAGTCGAGCGCGGGCTCGAACGCCGCGACAGTCGTACCCGTGATGACGTTGGGGATCTCGGCGAGGCGCCGCCCGATCGCGATCTGAGCCGCGACCCGCGCGATCGGGTAGCCCGTGGCCTTCGAGGCCAGCGCCGACGAGCGGCTGACCCGCGGATTGACCTCGATCACCGCGTAGTCGCTCGAGGTCGGACT
>DATKBR010000052.1:0-3326 GCA_035513775.1 Candidatus Limnocylindria bacterium | reverse complement strand
GAGCTGCGGACCACGGACCCGATCATGCACGTCAACCCGACGGGGCGGTTCGTCGTCGGCGGCCCGATGGGCGACGCGGGCCTGACAGGCCGGAAGATCATCGTCGACTCGTACGGTGGCATGGCCCGTCACGGCGGCGGTGCCTTCTCCGGCAAGGACCCCACGAAGGTGGACCGGTCCGGTGCGTACGCCGCGCGCTGGGTGGCGAAGAACGTCGTCGCGGGCGGCCTCGCCGATCGGTTTGAGCTCGAGGTCGCGTACGCGATCGGGATCGCCCATCCGCTCTCGCTCTCGCTCGAGACGTTCGGCACGGGCAAGGTCCCCGACGAGCAGATCCTCGCGCTCATCAAGCAGCACTTCGACCTGCGGCCGGCCTCGATCATCTCGGCGCTGGACCTGCGCCGCCCGATTTACCGCCAGATCGCCGCATACGGCCACTTCGGCCGGGTGGACCTCGACCTCCCCTGGGAGCGCACCGACAAGGCAGCACTCCTCGCCGCCGACGCCGGCCTCCGCGTCCCGGAGGCCGTCCCCGCTGCCTGACGCCGTCGCGCCCGCTCGGGTCTGTTACTGGGGCTGCTTACGCCCGACGTAAGAGTTCGACCAGCGACGAGGGCGATCGGCGCTGAGCTGGTCGATATTAGCCGGGCGCATGGAATGTGCTCGCGGAGGCCCGAATCCGTTCGAAAGGCCTGTTGTTTGGGCGTTTCTCCGGTCCCGTAAGGCACCAAGTCGTCGGACTCATACACCCGGGGTAACAAGCGCCGATTTCATACGCTCCACGCAAGAGCTCGACAAGTTACGCGGCTACCCGAATGCGGCGACCGCCGCGTCGACGATGCGCTGGTCCTCCTCGACGCTGCCGCCGCTCACGCCGACGCCCCCGACGAGAACCCCGCCGCGCTCGAGCGGCATGCCGCCCGCGAACACGATGGTGCGGCCGCGTCCGATCGATTCGTAGCCATAGAACTCCGCGCCCGGCTGGACGAGCGGCGCCAGGTCGCGCGTCGGCATGCGGTTGACGATCGCCGTCCAAGCCTTGTCCTGGGCGAGCATGATCGTCACGAGATCGGCCCCGTCCATGCGTTCGAATGCCACGAGTTGGCCGCCGCCGTCGACGACGGCGACCGAGATCGCAGCGCCGGCACTGCGTGCTTCGGCCTTGGCGGCCTTCATGAGCGTCGTTGCGGCTTGCAGGGTCAGGCCCGAGGCCTGCGAAGCGGTGGGCCCGCGCGACGGATCGGAGAGGTCGAGTGGGAATCGATCGTCGCTTGGCATGGCAAGGGGCCTCCTGCTCGGTCAGCGGTTGTGGCGGCTTCGGGCGTCGGCGGTCAGCGCCTGCGGACGCGGTCTGCGACCAGGATCAAGGTGAGCGTGCCGATCATGAGCAGCACGGCCGCCGCGATCAGTACCGGGAGCGACTGAGCGAAGCGGAGCTGGCCGATCAGGTAGACGGGGAACGTCTGCTCGCGGCCGGCGAGAAACAAAGCCAGGGCGAACTCGTCGAACGAGACCGTGAACGAGGTGATCCAGGCGGACACGATGGCCGGCGCGGCCATCGGCACGACGACGAGGCGCAGCGTGCTCGGATAGGTGGCGCCGAGGTCCATCGCCGCCTCCTCCAGCTGCGGCTCGGCGGCCACCATGCGCGCGAGGACTATCAAGGTCGCGTAGGGGAGCGCCACGACCGCGTGCGCCACGCCGACGGTGAGTAGCGATCGCTCGATCCCGAGGGCGGTGAACAGCACGAGCATTGCCACCCCGAGGACGACGTAGGGCACGAGCAGGGGCAGAACCGCAAGCCCCGTCAGGACGTTGCGGCCGCGGAAGTTGAAGCGGCTCAGGAGGATCGCAACCATCGTGCCGAGGGTGGTCGCGACCACGCTGCTGCCCACCGCCACGATGAGACTGTTCTTGATCGAGGTCAGCAGGGCGGAGGTCGCGAAGAGCTTCTCGTACCAGTCGAGCGTGAAGCCGCGAAGGGGGAACGAGAGCGTCGTGTTGGCGTTCAGGGAGAACACGAAGAGGATGACGATCGGCAGGTAGAGCAGCCCGATCATCAGCCAGAAGAAGCCACGCAGGGCCGGCAGCCCGCGCCGTGGCCGGCGAGCTCCGGGCAGGCCGGTAGGCGCGGCTGTCTCCGGCGTACGAGGCGCGGCCGAGCCGCCGCGTGCCGTCGAGACGCTCACGTGCCGCTCACACGCCGAGGAGCCGGCGTGGCTGCACGACCCGCAGCCCGACGACGACGAGGACGAGCGTGACCGCCAGCATGATCACGGACAGGGCGGACCCGAGCGGCCAGTTCGCGGCCCGCACGAAGAAGTCCTGGATGATGTTCCCGTACATGGAGCCGCCGGTCCCGCCGACCAGCAGCGGCGTCACGTACTCGCCGACCGTCGGGATGAAGACCATGAGGAACGCGGCGGCGAGACCCGGCAGGGCCAGAGGCAGCGTCACGCGCCGGAACTGCTGCCAGGGGGTCGCGTACAGGTCCGCCGCGGCGTCGTGGAGCCGGACGTCGATGCGCCCGAGCGCGGCAAGGATCGGGAGCGCGGCGAACGGGATCCATACGTAAACCAGGGTGATCACGACCGCGTTCCGGTTGTACAGGAGCGCGTCGAGCGGCTCGCCGACCAGCCCCACGGCCAGCAGCGCCTCGTTGATCACGCCCTCCGTGCCTAGCATCAGCTTCCAGGCCATGACCCGGAGCAGGTAGCTCGTCCAGAACGGCACGAGGAGGAGGATCAGGTACAAGGCCGCGCGGCGACCGGCGCGGAAGGCAAGGAAGTACGCGATCGGGAACGCCGCCGCGGTCGCAACGGCGGCGACGATCGCCGCCATCCCCGCCGAGATTCCGAGCAGCCGCCAGTAGCTGAACGTGTCGGCGACCTGCTCGAAGTGCTTGAGCGTCGGCGCGAACGGCGCCAGGAGATCGCCGCGGAGGTCCGGGCGGACGCTCAGCGCGACCATGAACAGCAGCGGCAGGACGATCAGCGCGGCCAGCGCCGCCACGGCCGGCAGCGACAACACCAGGAAGGTCGCCCGCCGCGGATCGGGCGCCCGCGACGGACGCGCGCGCGGCGACGCGGTTGGGCCCGGCTTCGAGTCGGCGCCGGCGATCACGCTCGGATCGAGCGCTCGCGCCGGGCGCCGGCCCGGCTGCTCACTGCGAGGCCTTCACCTCGGTCCACATCGCCGTCCAGGCGTCGCGCTGCTCGGCGGTGAGATTCGGGGTGAAGTTGGTCGAGTCGAGGATCGACGGGTCGTCGATACCAAATGCCTGCTTGAGGTTCTCGTCCGTGATCCCGGCCATGACGTCGCTGTTC